>DKQR01000072.1 GCA_002471805.1 Fidelibacterota bacterium UBA7303
ACTACCCAATAGCATTAATATGGGAACATCAGATTTTACTGTATCCATTTGGCTAAAAGCTGATGATGTGAGCAGCCGTCAGCATGTCGTTCAGCAAACCGGGTCCAATGCCAATAGAGTCATAGCGATCAAATCAGATGGGATGTTGACTTCTAGACTAGGTGCTCCAGGTTTTGATCTTGATTCGGGTGTGAATATAGTTGCAGGTACATGGTATCATGTTGCTCTGGTTCATGATAATAGTGCCAATACCCTCAAATGGTATGTGAATGGTACCGAGCATAACACAAATACATCTGTTAATATTGGCACAAATACCGGATCGTTCTGGTTAGGTACCAATGAAAATGGATCTAAATGGTTTGATGGAAAGATAGATGAAGTACGCATTTGGAATGATATTAGAACCGCTTCAGAGATAGCGGATAATAAGGATGATGAGCTGGTGGGCAATGAAAGTGGACTGGTTGCATATTATAAAATGAGTGATGGAACTGGCACGACTCTTACAGATAATAGTTCTAACTCTTATAATGGTACACTGACCAATATGACAACCAGTGGTGCATCGACTGACTGGGTTATTACAAATGCACCTATTGCATATGATAACGTTTATACAGATTATGGGCCAGACGGTTCTTATTCTACTAATTGTATGTATTTTTATCAGAATGGGTCTCTTGTTAAGGCGCATGGATTAACAGATGCCATTAGTGGCACTACTAGCGGTACAGGTTATCTTGGTAGAAATGTATATGATTGGGGCGGCGGTAGCAATGGACCCTATACTAGGCTAGAGCAAGTAACAGACTGGGCATTAATAAATTATTGTGATCCCAGCAGTGTCAGTTCACTGCATTCTTCTCAAGGGAGCAGCGATCTGCGTACCTGGGCAGCTGATCAGGATAAAACTTTAGCGATATATTATTCATTGACCAATGCAATTTCCGATGGAGATACAGTATATGACTTATCCGGAAATAATAGGAATGGAACCGCCAATGGTTTTTAGAACTAAGACAATCTTTAGATGAATAAATATATGATAAATAAAATGAAGATTATCCTTTTAAATAGAATAGTTACATCTATTTTGGTTATTATAGTTATTGATTTCCCCTTACTGAAGGGACAGGACGGCTATAAACTATATACCTATCAGGTTGCTATCAGCCAGGAGCCTATAAGTTCTGATTCCTTGGTTCTAAGAGGGACCCTGGGCTCCAATTTTTACCAGGCAAGCAATGGAGACACATTGACTGTTAAAGGTGGATTCTGGAATATAGCATCGAGCCTGTTCTCTAAACCGCCGGTAGTGGAAGCTTTTCTAACGGATACCATAATGAACGATGCCATGCCCGTCATTGCACGGGCCATTGCCACGGATATGAATGGTATAGCCGGGGCTAATCTATTTATCCAGCTTGGCGGCAGCCTGGATCCTGTGGTAATTCCCATGACAGCCTTAAATGATACAACATTTGAGATATCCATACCGGATAGCCTGGTCACCGTACGCAACCTGCGGGCGCACGTTTTGGGGGAAGATAATATGGCATATACTACTCAAAGCACGTTTAAGACACCGGCAGTTGAATTTGCCAAGGAAGAGTTGGCCATGGATGGAACTTTTAGCTATTATCCTGAGGGATTACCATCGGAAAAGTGGCGCATGATGGCCTGGCCGGGGGATTTAGCAAATAAAACTATTGATCCTTCGGATCTGGAATCAGGGCATGTGCTGTATGAGTGGGATCCTAACAACAATAAATGGAATAAACCAAGCACCATTGAGATTGGAAGGGCATACTGGTTCAAGCACAGGTATAAGGAAGATGTAGTGTTCAAAAATAGCGGGACTACGGGTATATCGGTTCCCTTGGTTAATTATACCATAAAACTTCGAAAAGGCTGGAACATGATCGGCAGCCCTTTTGCATTTCCTGTAAGTGCTGAATACAATCCCGAAACGATATCCGGATTGTATCTATATGGAGACCCGGACAGGGATGGCTGGCAGGGACCTTCAAACAGTCTTGTACCCTGGGCAGGCTACGGTGTCCATAGTTCAGCGGACAATGACAGTATTGTGCTAAAGCCATTTGATGAGCAGGAAGCGGCTGCAAGATCAGTATTGCCTGGCTGGAGCCTGAAGCTGTTTGCCGATGGCCAGGATTATTTTGACCATACTGGTCACCTGGGTCGTAGTGAATTCGCTCAAGAAGGTATAGACGGTTATGATACTCCAAAACTTCCATCTATAAATGGCTATATAATAGTTGCTTTGGATCTGGATGAGAGTGGCCGTTTTGGATACAGCGGTGATATCCGTTCTCTTGAAGAGACCAATGGAGTGTGGAATCTGCGTATCGCTGGAAATAATGAGCCTGGTCCAATAGTTCTGTCTGGTTCTTTTCTGGATGCTGTACCGGAAAATCTCCACGTTGCTGTTGTAGATATCCCAAGGCGCTTGATTTTTGATGATTTCCCAGAGACAGATCTGAGTATTAATAAAAACTTTAAAATGGGTTATGACCTTAAACTGGTAGCCGGGGATGAAAACTATGTACGGGAAACGGCGAAAAAAATACTTGCAGATATTCCCGAAGAATTTAGTTTAAGCCAGAACTATCCCAACCCTTTCAACCCGCTTACCCACCTGGATTTTGCACTGCCCTTAAGATCAAGGGTGGAGATTACTATTTATAATATGCTGGGTCAGGAGGTCGCCACACTTGTGAACAGGGAATTAGACTATGGTCACCATTCTGTTTCCTGGCATGGTACAAATCGGTTCGGTAAACCAGCAGCATCGGGTGTATACCTGGCCAAGCTGCAGACCCCAGGTGTTATCAAGACCAGGAAGATGATTTTATTAAAATGAATCATAATATGTCGAGATCATTCAATATTTTTTTTTTCTATTGGAGTATTTGTGAAGCTTTTTGGTAGCCAATTTCCACTGCCGGCATTTCATGCGGTTCAGGTCCATCCTTCATCTATAGCAAGTGCCAACTATGCATTGGACTTTGATGGCACAAATGATTATGTGGCATTAGGTGGTTCAAATATTAATAAACCATGCACCGTAGAAGCTTGGACAAAAAAGACATCAAATAGTAATCATGGAACTCTCTTAATTGGAGGCGATTATAGAGTTCGACTAGACCAATGGTCGACAAGCAATCTAGTTGGATTTACAAAATCAGGTACATATGATGCTTCATTTAATAAATCTACCACGCTAGATGAGTGGGTACATGTAGCAATTGTTTTTACAAGTGACTCATCAACACTATTTATAAATGGGGCCTATCATTCCAAAAATAACCAAACCAATTTCAAAATACCAACGAGCTATATTGGTACTGGTGGCAGTGCTACCATAACTGCAACTATAGATGAACTGCGAATTTGGAATGACGCTCGAACCGCTGCAGAGATAGCGGATAACATGGAGATAGAGCTTGATGGGGATGAATCTAACCTTGTAGCCTACTACAAGATGAGTGATGGCAGCGGAACGACTCTGACTGATAACAGCTCAAATTCCAATAACGGTACCCTGACCAATATGGTTACCAGTGGTGGATCCAGCGATTGGGTTATTTCTTACGCTCCCATCGCTAATATGCATTCAAGTTATAAGACTGATGTGGAAGCAATCTGGCAAAATATCGGGACCGATGATTCCAGCCCATCCAATGGACTCTATATGACCATGGGATCTGCCCTAACAGAACAGAACTGGGCAGTGTTTGGCAATAACAATACATCGGACTCCACCACATCTGATCTGCCCAGCGGAGTAGGGTTAAGATCCGGCCGGATCTGGCAGGTGGCGGAACGAGGCACAGTCGCACCGAATATTACCATAGCAATGAACGATGCTACTGGATTAAGCACTTTCGCCCACAGTGCAACCGCGAATAAGTTCCTTTCCCGCTCGGGGACAATCGGAAATTTTGCCATACTTACTGAAGGAAGCTCAACATCAAGAGCTAACAAAACTGTCCAGTTTAATTCTGTTAGCCTGGATTCTGGATATTATTATGCCTTAGGAATTGCTTCATCGCTCCTTTCAGATGGATCCTGGGGCAGCACTGCCTGGCTTAAAGCTCAAGATTTTGACGGTGTGCAAGACAGGGCTTACCAGAGTGCTGGCACCAGTACTACCGAGAACCCACTTCATCGATCTACTAATGGCGATGGCAAAGCCTGGACTGTTTCAGCTGTTTTCAATTATAATGATAGCAATGGATGGCCAATCTGGCACCAGGGAGTTTCTGAGGACGCACATGCAAGACTGATAGCAAAGAATAGTACAGGAATTATTTTTAAGTATGGTGATGAAGGAAATGCTCAAGAGCTCATTTTTACTAATAGCAGTGTTGCTGCCTATTCAACTTGGTATAGCATTACGGTTTCGTTTGATGGCGCCACCACGGGCTACAGCAACTATGCCCTGGAATTTGATGGCAGTAATGATTATGTGACCATCCCAAACAGTATTAATATGGGTACGTCTGATTTTACTATATCCATAAGGTTTAAAACAGATGATGTTGGATCCGGCCGGCAGCAGGTACTCCAGCAGACTGGCGGCAATGCAAATCGAGTAATTGCCATAAATAACGGTGGTGTTATAGCGTCCCAGCTTGGCTCCACGTCTTCTGAGTCAGGCTTTACTGCATCAGCCAATACCTGGTACCACGTAGTATTGGTGCATGATGATTCGGAAAATACTTTGAAATGGTATGTCGACGGCACAGCCAAAAACACGAATACATCAGTCAACATTGGTTCCAACACTGGACAATTCAAATTAGGCACTAATGCCAGTTCAAGTGATAAATGGTTTGATGGACAGATGGATGAACTACGTATCTGGAGTGCAGCACTGGCGGAAGCCCAGATACCAGGAGATTCTGGGACAGATTCGATCCTTATTGGCAATGAAAGTAACCTGGTGGCCTATTACCGCTTTGATGATGCCAGCGGCACATCGCTGAATGATTTTACGAGTAATAATAATCATGGGACACTTCATAACATGAATAATTGGGTGGCTTCCGGGGTTACTTTGGCGCCCTTGGATAGTTTGGATGATTATTATGGCAGGTTCAAGTTCTACACCACTAATTTGTCGACGGGTGCAGTATCATCGTTTTCTATGACTGCTTCTAATAGTAATTATGGTTATAGCGGTGCTGTGGATGGACAATTTTATGTTGGAGCAAGGGGCGGTAACAGTTATTGTCTTGCAGGACAATTTGCCTATATCGGGGTCACCAACTCAGCCTTATCATCGTCTACAATCCAGGGAAATGGTAGCTATCAGACCGGTTTTTCCTTAGACCCTGTAGGCTGGGCGAATGGAAACTTTAGCCTTCCAGATGCTACTGCTTCCAATACAACCAAGATTTGGTTATTTGGGGATGGTGCTAGCGATGATGCTAATAATATATATAATTATATTAATCCATCAGATAATGACAGTAGATTAATTACTGTTGGAGACAGAAGAGAGATTACAGTAATTATTGCCAACTAAATAATAATGAATAGAATTAACATTACAGATATTAATATAATAGATGAAATAAATATTTATAAATTAAAATATTATTATATATATATATTTATTTTATTTCAAAATATTTACGCTGTTGATCTTTATGTATCTAAAGATTCAGCAGT
>DKQR01000181.1:0-125 GCA_002471805.1 Fidelibacterota bacterium UBA7303
TTGTTTGGGAATTATCCGAATCCGTTTAATCCATCCACCAGCATTAAATTTGCAACAGAAAAATTTTCTGATGTAAAGTTGACTGTTTATTCAATCTTAGGAGAAGAGATTAAAACAGTATATAG
>DKQR01000181.1:515-12321 GCA_002471805.1 Fidelibacterota bacterium UBA7303
ATAATGTCCCAAGCGGTATGTACTTTTACAAAGTGATATCAGATAACCGAATCTTAAGCGGGAAAATGCTGCTTTTGAAATAATCATATCTCTAAAATACGATAATTGATATCCAAACCAGCAGCCCCGCTTCAGTAGATCGGGGCTGCTTCTTATTTAAGGCTATGAAGCTGCTGTTCATTTCGTTATTCTTGCTGCTCAATGCAGCTATCTCTCAGCAAGTGGGACATATCACCGGAGTGGTTACGGATAAAACAGATGGATCACTGCTTCTGGGAGCAAATGTCATTATCGAAGATACCGACCAGGGTGCTGCTGCTGATAAGGAAGGTCGGTTTACCATTTCAGCTGTAAACGCTGGTGAATATACCCTGCGGGTCACCTATATTGGCTACCAGCCCTTGAAAAAGGACATCACCGTAAAGACTTCCGAAACCACTACGGTTGACCTGCAGATGGAACCGGAAGCGATCCAGATGGAGACCTATGTGGTAACTGCTTCCCGGCGCAGGGAACGTGTGGAAGATGCTCCCGCTGCAATTTCAGTGATATCTAAAAAAGAAATCAGAAGGGAAAGCAATACTAACCTGGGTGATTATTTAAAAGGAACGAAGGGGATCGATTTCACCCAATCCGGGATAGACAGTTACAACATGACCGCCCGCGGGTTTAATTCATCCTTCAATTCCCGGCTTCTTACATTGACAGATGGGCGCATGGCGAATGTTCCCTCCCTGCGCCTGACTGCCTATAACGTAATTCCTGTATCCTTTGAGGATGTGGAGCAGATTGAGGTTGTCCTAGGGCCCGCCTCGGCGCTTTACGGACCCAATGCACACAGCGGGGTCCTGAACATTGTGACCAGTTCACCCATTCGCGCTCAGGGCACCAGTATCAATATCCAGGGAGGTCTTCTGAACCAGGCAGATACAGATTTACTGAAAAAATTTACATTCCGTACCGCACATAAATTTGATGATTTTGGATTCAAAATTTCCGGTGTTGCCTTGGCTGGCCAGGATTGGACACATTTTAATGAAGACGAATATGAAGGACATGATCCTGCATTTATCGGCCGCCCGCAATTGAAACATAATATTATTGATGAAGGCGGGATACCCGGGGAAGATGGAAGTCCATTATTTACAGCGGATATGCTGGGTTATTTTGATGATGCCAATGAAAGTTGGATCGGGAAAAGTTATGCAGATAATATTGCATCATTTCCCGCAGAAGAAGGGTCCCCAGTCATCACTGCCGCCATGGTGGCTGAAGCAGCGGATAACCCCTTTAACCAATTTGAGCTGGGCAATGGAATCATATTATGGAATGTAACTGCTGATAAGATTGGTCAACAATACGCAGACGGCATCGATAATAATGGCGATGGTGCCATAGATGAAGGAATTGATCTTGGTATAGATGACGATTCTGAAATATGGTTTGACCAGGTAGATAATGATGGCGATGGGCTTGTAGATGAAGAGGATGAAAGAGGGAGCGCCTGGCTGGATCGTTTCGGCAGTAATATAGAAGGGACAACCAACTACACAGTAGGAGTTGGGCTGGATTCCACCCATAAATTCGGGTTTGGAGACTATACCTATGATGCCAATGGGAATATTGTTTTCGACACAAACCAAAATGGCGAATACAATGATGACTGGGGAAGTGACGGGCTGGACAATGATGGTGACTGGGGACCTTTTATAGATAGCCTTGGCATAACATACGATATTTCAGAAGAATCATTCACCGATTTGAATGGAAATGGCAGTTGCGATGGAACAGAATATTACTGGGATGGCAATGAAAATGGCATTTGGGATTCTGGAGAGCTTCTTTTTGATTGGGGATTGGATGGCGTAGATGGTACCGGAGACTTTGGTGAAGGCAATGGAATATGGGACGGTGAAACTTTTACAGATTTAAATGGAAATGAAACCTGGGATCAATTCATGAATAATGATATTGATGGGGATGGCAAACCCAGCAGAGGTGAAACAGGTGTAGATGAGCTGGATGAGAAAGATTTCGTCATGAATTATGGAGGTCTGCCACACATTTATAATGACGCGAATGATGATGGTATAAAAGATTATCCAGACTTTAATGTAAGGAATTATCGTTACGATGTCAGGTTTGATTGGGAGCCAAACTCAGACTTGACACTGAGTTTTTCCCATGGGTATGCATGGGCAAGAAACATTAATATCACCGGGATTGCCCGTTATTTAGCGGATGGCTGGGTGTATCGATATTACCAGGGTAGATTGCGTTGGAAAAATTTCTTTTTACAAACTTATCTAAATTCAAGTTATTCCGGAGATCCAACCCATCCAACCCGAAACATGGCTACAGGCGGTCTCATTTATGACCGCTCAAAAAAATTCAGCGCCCAATTCCAGCACACCATGGAATTACTTAAAGGTGATTTTCGTTTTGTATGGGGTCTGGATTATTTCTTAACGATGCCTGATACTCGCGGGACTATTCTCTCAGATAAGCAACTGACTGATCGGCGGGACAACAACGGTAATGGAGAAGCAGGGTCACCATATACCTTCGCAGACAGAAATGATAACACGTTCTATGATGATGGAGAATTTTATTCAACCTGGGCAACGAATACAACCGGCATATTTGGTGGAACTCCTACAGATACGTTGAATGTCAATAGTGATGGATCTGTAACCTACAATGACAATGTTCTCCATGCTTTAGCGGATGGATATGATAACGATGGAGATAGTGATGACTTTAAAGATCTGAATGGAAATGGGGTTCCTGATTTTGTTGACATTGATGGAGATGGCAATTATTCCTTCGGTGAAACTGTTGAACCAGGTGTGAGATGGATGGGCGGTAATCAATTTTTTGTTTATGCCGATAAAATTGATAATGATGGTGATGGAAAAACTGACGAAAATATTGATGAGGGTATTGATGAAGCTGCTGAGGATAACCGCTATACGGTGAACGAAATGGGTGCATACTACCAGATAAACTGGAAACTGGCAGATAAGGTTGAATTAATCCAGGCTACCCGGATGGATATTCATGACCGCTTGACTGATATGGTCAACTTTAACAACCAGGGGTTTGGAATGGGTTACAGCCCCTTGGACTGGGAATTCGATTTCAGTCAGACGGACGGGATTCAGGTGTCCCCAAAGATCGGATTAACCTATAAACCCAAAGAGAATCAAAATTTTCGAATTACCTGGGCCACAGCCTTTAATACGCCTACAAATCAGGCCCTGTTCCTGGATATCTTCATCACACGGGTAGCAATCTTCAAGGTTTATGCCCAGGGTGCTGGCGGCGGCTATGTTTTCCCAAGGGATTCTCTAGGCAACCCTTATTACTACAGTATCGAAGAGTTTGAGTTTCTGCCAGTTGATACCAGTGAAAGTATACTTTTCTACCCCTCTACTGATCCTCGGATTGACGGGTTTTACGGACAGCAAGTAAAGGACCTTCCCGAAATTGAAGCGGAAAATGTAAAATCTTGGGAATTGGGATATAAGGGTCGGCTGAATAGTAGGATGTTTGGCACCCTGGATCTGTATGCCAGCCATTACAATAGCTTTGTAAGTCCGGTCACGTTCATTACGCCAATTGTCATCGAAAAGAAAGTCCTTGAAACCGACTACAATAATGATGGTATTGTCAACACCATTAATGACCTTAATAATAATATCATTACAGACCAAGATGATTATGATGAATCATTCGACAACTGGCGAGATGCAATTCAAGGGGTTACCGCTATGAAAATGATCCCTGGTTACACTCCGCCGGTGGTGGTAGGCTATATTAATTACGGCGAAGTCGATATGTGGGGTATGGATGCCAGCATCACCTATTTTATTAACCGGGAATGGAATCTGGATTTGACCTATTCACATCTGGGCATGACCGAAGTGTTTAATCCCATTACTAACAATGAAGACCCTATCAATGCACCCAGACATAAAGGCGGAATGAAATTACAGTATAGCCCCCAGAGATGGCCATTAACATGTTCGTTGAATGCTCGTTACGTAGATGGTTTTAAGTGGTCATCAGGAATCTACTTCGGTAATATTAAACCTTATACAATATTGGACCTCCACGCTGGGTATGAATTCAACAAGTATGTAAAAGTCAACTTTACAATCAATAATCTGTTTAATCACTATCACACAGAAATTGTTGGCGGACCATCCCTGGGCCGTATTTTATTGCTGCGGCTGCAGACAAAATTCTAGAACATATTTTCCAGTTTGGTCTAATCGAACCTATGGGTTATTTAAAGATGACAAAGTTGAAGTAGGGGAGAACCTGGGTATGGTATGAAGGTAAACCTCCAAAAATGATCTAGTTGGGCAGAATATCCTTCGGCGGCTTTACCCCAAAGCCTGAGAAACCATCATCCTGCTTGGGATGATTGATTTCTCCGTGTTTGGCTTCAAATTTTTTAATATTTTCATTCAAAGCACCCAGGAATGCCTTTGCATGGGGAGGGGCCATCACGATGCGGGAATGAACTTTCGCTTTGGGAACACCGGGAAGAATGCGGGTAAAATCCAACACAAACTCAGCGGGAGAATGGGTCACAACAACAAAATTGGCATATTCACCGGAGCTTACCTTTTCATCGAGTTCAATATTGATTTGCTGGACATTTTTCTTTTTTTCATCCATATAATTTTCACCTATTTAGCTTTTTTTTCAAAATCCCGTTCATTGAACTCCTCCCAGTCATCATTGATTCCATCAAATTCTGTATAACCTTCCGTTTCATCCTCTTCAACATTCTTGGGAAATAATTCATTTTCATAAATGTTAAAAACATCTTTTTTCTTTTCATATTCGCTGGGATCGCCTTCTTCCTCCTTAGTTTGATCCAGGTCATCCACATCATCACTGTATACATCCTGGTCAAAAAAGTCCAGATTCTTAACGATACCGTTGGCCATCAAAAACTCCAGGAAATCAAGGTATTTTCTATCCTTGAGATCTGTTTTGCAGTTGGGACACTTCAGAGAGTCTTTCAGATCAATTTCTTCGATGGTATTTTCACAGGCCGGACAGATTAAGCCTTCAAGCATTTATATTTCCCTCTAAAATCGGCGGTTAATATAGTTGCCAGGTTTTTCGTCGTCAACTACTTTACCAAGATAGAAGGATGTTTTTTACTCAGGCAGTTTCCGTGAAAAATTGAACTATATTTCTTTTTTCAGATTATGCATGCCGAGTGGACAAACAGGTGACCATACTGCTGTGTCAGCGACAGGGGACCAAGATTTAATGCATGGTCATCTTCAAAAACAATACTATTCACGATAAACCTAATATTTGTTCAATTGTATGATAATTATTCTCAAAAAAACCAGAATCCGCCCTTTGAATGATCAGGGAATATAATTTATCAGCAAGATCAGATTGAAATCCAATCTTGATCGGAATCTCCAATTCTAAGATCATCATGGCCATGGCCGGGTGAAATTCTTGGTTTAAGTCAACCATGGCATCATAGCGAACGGATTTGACTCTCTCCAATACGGATGGATTGGCAATGACACCCCACCAGTTTAGGTCTTCATCATTGTAAGTGATGATACTTGGCTTTAGTTGTTCAGGATAATATATCAATCCACTTTGATGAACCAAATAACGGATCGTTTTGGTCTCCTTCTCCAAGTCACGTTTTACAAAATAAGCTGCGATCTGAGCATTCACCGCATCGGCTGGCAGCAGGAAAAGGATAGCATCTGCACCAGATCCCTTTTTGGTGATCCTGATTTTGGGGTCACCTTTTGCAAATGTCTTTGAAAGGTAGTGCCAGGCCATAAGACATTTAAATCGCCAGGGGATATCCATGGGAAAATATAACCAGAGATCATACAGGTTAAAACTCCTGTGAAGGTTTTACTCAAGCTGGATAAATTCAGGAACATTTATGTTATATATTCTTACAACAACTTTTTAGGTACGATATTCAATGACTATCGGAAAAAAATTATTATGGGGCAGCCTGGGTTGGGTTCTGGGCGGCCCTATTGGAGCAGTACTCGGTTATGCTTTTGCTTCCATGGACGAGAGCAATACCAGGCAGAGTTGGAGCCAAACTGAAACCTTTGGTCATCAAAAATATCCCCGGACAAAACCTGGAGATTTCATTGTATCACTGCTTGTACTTTTCGCAAAAGTAATGAAAGCAGATAAAAAACTGTTAAAATCTGAGCTTGATTACGTAAAACAGTTTCTACGACAGCAATTTACCATTAGGGAAACTCAGGAATTTATGGTTTTGCTGAAAGATATTCTGAAGCAGGAATACGCCCTGAAAGATGTTTGCCGGCAGATCCAGAGATCCATGGATCACCCCAGCCGGCTGGAGATAATTCATATTTTATTCGGTCTCTCAGCGGCAGACGGCGAGGTTCATCCTGATGAGGTCCGTGTTATTCATACCATAGCCAACTATCTGAATATCAATCAACATGATTATGAGTCCATCAAGGCCATGTTTGTAGGCGACTCATCTGCTTCTTATACGATTCTGGAGATCGATTCAACTGTCTCGGATCAAGAGGTCAAAAAAGCTTATCGCAGAATGGCCAATAAATACCATCCAGATAAAGTTTCGCATCTTGGGAAGGAGCTTCGTAAAGTCGCCGAAGAAAAGTTCAAGTCTGTTAATGAGGCTTATCAAACAATTAAAAAAGAAAGAGGTCTGAATTGACCTCGGAAAAACCCGGTCGGTTTCCTTTTACAAGGGGCATTCATAAAGATATGTATCGTCAGCGTTTGTGGACCATGCGTCAATATTCCGGGTTCACTTCCGCAGAAGAATCAAATAAAAGGTATAAATACCTTCTTGCAAATGGCGTCACGGGCTTGTCTGTAGCCTTTGATCTGCCCACCCAGATCGGTTATGATTCCGACCACCCTATGTCCAAGGGTGAAGTGGGCAAAGTTGGTGTGCCCATCTCCACGCTGGAAAATATGGAGTCCCTGCTGGATGGCATTCCCCTGGATAAGGTGTCCACGTCAATGACCATCAATTCTACAGCAGCGATCCTGCTGGCTTTTTACATTGCTGTGGCAGAAAAACAGGAACTGTCATTGAAACAATTGAAAGGCACGATCCAGAATGATATACTTAAGGAATATATTGCCCGGGGAACCTATATTTACCCGCCTGGACCATCTTTGCGCATCATCACGGACATATTTGAATTTTGTGACAGCCACATCCCCCAGTGGAACACCATTTCTATCTCCGGGTATCATATACGCGAAGCCGGCAGTTCCGCCGTGCAGGAACTGGCCTTTACCTTTGCCAATGGAATTGCCTATGTGCAGGCTGCTGTGGACAAAGGACTCAATCCCAATAAATTTGGGAGACGGTTATCTTTTTTCTTTAATGCCCATAATGGATTTTTAACTGAGATCGCAAAATTCCGTGCCGCCAGGCAGATCTGGGCAACCATCATGAAAGACCGTTTTGATGTTACAGATGAAAAAGCACTCAAATGCCGATTCCATACCCAAACCGGCGGTTCCACACTGACTGCAAGTCAGATTGACAATAACGTTGTTCGAACCACCATTCAGGCTTTGTCCGCGGTTTTGGGCAGTACTCAATCACTGCACACCAACAGCCGTGACGAAGCACTGGCCCTGCCCACAGACAAGTCGGCAAAACTTGCCCTGCGCACCCAACAGATTATCGCTCATGAAAGCGACATTCCTGAGTATCCTGATCCATTCGGCGGCAGCCATGTTATTGAGTCTATGACCGCAGACCTGGCAGAAGAGGCCACGAAAATAATAAAAACCATTGATGGCCTTGGTGGATCAGTTTCCGCCATAGAGCAGGGATATATTCAAAATGAAATTTCCCGAAGCGCCTATGAATACCAGAAAAATATTGATAAAAAAAATCAGATTATAGTCGGTGTTAACGATTTTATAGATGAAGATACATTAGAACCGGAAACCCAGAGTATTGACCACGATAAGATTCACACACAGATTAATTCCATAAAATCATTCAAGCAGCAACGAAATAATGACCAGGTGAAACTGCACCTGGACAGCCTGAAACTTAAAGCCCAATCTCCGGATAATTTGATGCCCGCTATCATTTCCTGTGTAAAGAATACTTGTACACTGGGAGAAATCTCAGATACACTTCGCGATATTTATGGTGAATATCAAGACAGCTGATTTATTTTGAACCAGATCGCATCGATGATATCCCTGGCCCTCCATCCCATGATGGTGGCTCCGGTGACTTTTGCGATTTTGATCTATACAGAACCTGCGGGAAATAATAATCTTCATCTCACTTTTTTTATTGCATTTTTCTTTAGTACCGCACTTTCAATTACCACTGTTGTGTATTTAAAAAGCCAAGAGAAGATCTCAGACCTGGATGCATCCAGGCGGGAAGAGCGAATTCAGCCACTGGTACTGGGTACAATTTATTGTGCAGCTGGTTTTGTTCCCTTAATGATTATTGACGCAACACCCATCGTTCAGGGGCTCATGTTCTGCTATGCTGTTAACACGTTTCTTGTCTGGTTCATTACAAAAAGATGGAAAATTTCCATTCACGCCATCGGTATCGGCGGACCAATGACCGCATTATGGCTCTTCGGAATTCAACTGCCGATTATCATGACCTTAGCTGTTATTGCCGTGTGCACGGCCAGGGTCATATTAAAAAGGCACACCATTGCTCAGGTATTGGCAGGTATCATGATCAGCATGGTTTTTACCTATCTGCAACTGCAGTATCTCTTCCTTTGATCATGATGTTATCAAAATTGGATACATACTGGCAGGCTGTGATAGAAGTTGGTATTAAAAGGCGAATATTCCTTTCCATTATTTTAGATTAATATTAATTCATGACACGAATCTGGGTTTTATTTTTTCTTTTTTGGAATAATTCCTTTACTCAGGAATTGATTTATAAATCTCCCATTAGACATAAATTGAGTCAACATATAGTCGCTCAAAACATTTTTTTAGAGAACGATTATAGTTTAACAGATAAAGATATATCTGCGGCTGTGAGAGTTCAGCACCACGAGAGAACTGTATATTATTTATCACTGCAATTCTCGGATCAGGATCCAGTTAATTTTATCATTGATGATAAAGAATTCTCCGTAAACGGAGAACTTTTTTTTATTGATTTACATACCAATGGCTGGGTGGGGCCATATTATAAATACATGCTGGGTAGAAATTCGGCTTTCATTTCTGGTAGGCTTCATACGGATCAAATACTTATAGAATATTCAGTTGCAGATAATAATTACTCCGGATTCCCTGTAAAAAAAATAATAAAACCAATCAGGAAATCTGTACATCAAGATTCTATCCCTCGATCTTTACGTAGAAAAAGAACCAGCCGTGAACGTGATAAAATTCTTTTAACCGGCTATTGGCCACCATCAAACGAAGGTATTAGACCATTCAGTACAAATGAGATTACTTTAAATCCCAATGGTTGGATAGGCAATAACTGGGAAGACCGCGGTTATGATATCGTATCTTATTTCCCCACATTCTATCCTGCTGATTGTACAGACTGCGGTCAGGGTGATGGGGATCTGGAAGTCGATTACCAGGATACATCCGAAGACTGGTTTAATATTATCGATTCTATAAATCCTGTTGCGATTATTACCTTTAGTCGTGGATTTATTGATTACAGTTGGGAATTGGAATGGAAATATTATAATCTCGCCACCTGGAACTATGATTTCACCCCACCCTACCTCCCAACACCAAATCCACCAGACTCCCATATGCCGGTCAACGGCAGGCGATATACATCTCTCCCGCTGGATTCAATCATCAATGCCATCGATTCAGCAAACCTAGGATTAAATCCATATGTGGATTATACCACTGGGGCGGGCGCATATTTATCTGAATTCATGGGTTATCACGGAGCCTGGACTAAAGCTCGAATGGATTCTGCTAATGTACCCTGTTATTTAGCTGGGCATATCCACGTTGGGGGTTTGATTGACTGGGAAACTGCACATGAAGCAGTAAAAATTTCCCTGCGGGAAGTAATCAAGGTCGTTGATTATTATAAACAGCTGCCAGGAGATATAAATGGTGATAGTGTAATATCAATTACGGACCTGATTATAATAGTATTTCACATATTGGGAACAAATGAAATGTCCGCAGAGCAAATCCAAACAGCAGACTTGAATTTCGACCTGGTTATTACTATTGAGGATGTTTTAAAATTATCCGACATCGTTATAGGGAATTAAATAATTATATGTCTGTCTAAAATTGATAGGGGTGTGAAACTTTTATATCAACCTCGTACCCTGGAAAACCAGAAATCGAATCTTTCATTTCATTACAGCATTCAAGAATCTGGCTCTTGTTTAGACCAGGACGAACACGGATACCAAATAAAATAATATGATGATTTTCTGTATCCACGATGCGAACGTCGTGATAGCCGGTGATTCGCTCATCATTTATCCAATGGTCATCTAAGAATGTCTGAACCTCCGTAACCATGGGATTATCGGGATATACAGGATCAATATGTACTGTAGGTGCTACGTTCAGTCCTTCCATTAGTTGAGTTTCCACATTTTCAGCTAAATCATGTGCTTCCGCCGTAGTTTTACCGGCGTCAATCTCAACATGGACACTGGCAAATTTATCCTGCCCATAACTGTGTACTGTAATATCATGGACTCCCAAAACACCATTAATTTTCATAATAATCTGTCTGATAGTTTCAACTTCTTCAGAAGTCGGCGGTTTCCCGATAAGATCATCTACAGCATCTCTCGCGATATCAAATCCGGTATAGATTAAAAAAAGTGAAACACCCAATCCGGCCCAACCATCAACGGCAGGATATCCATAAATTCCAGCGATCATTGCAATAACCACCAACAGGCTGGAGATTGCATCCGTACGGTGATGCCAGGCATCGGCATGAAGAGTGCCCGATGCAACTTTAGATGAAAGAAATTTCGCGTATCGGGCAGTGATTTCTTTTAACACTATTGTTACAGTCAGCACAATAATCATCCACCATTTTACTTCGATCAGTTGTGGATTACTGATACGCTCGAATGCAGCTTCGATGAATTCGATTCCCGCAACACACAGTAGAATAGCGATAATAAGAGTGGCAATATATTCAGCCCGTCCGTGTCCATAGGGATGTTCTTTATCAGCCGGTTTCTGCGCCTGCTTAAATCCCCAGACAACAACAGCAGATGAAATCACATCAGAAAAGGTATGAACAGCATCAGCAATAACACTCACAGCTCCCACCATAAGACCAATGACCAGCTTTAGGACAAACAATATTCCATTGACAGTAACGGAAACCCAACCCTGAAATATGCCGATTTTTGTCCGATAAATATGTGCCGATTCTTTGGTATTGGGCACGAACCTATCGGTAAAGGATTGAAACATAATTTTAGAGCAACCCTTTTATCTTATGGAGTTTATTCTCCCCTCCCCGAGCTAAAGCATATTCAAATGACCATTTAAGACAGGCGGAACCAATCTCTCCATCCTTCCGTAATGCGATGTACCCGATTTGAAAATCCGGATTCCCATTATGGGCTTTTATCACACGATTTAATGCCTCTTCGCAAGCTTTGGTCGGATCATATCCCTGTCGCATAAGTTCTACAACTAAAAAACTTCCTGTGGTTTTGATTACTTCTTCACCCAATCCTGTAGCTGCGGCGCACCCAATCTCATTATCTACAAAAAGGCCTGCACCAATGATAGG
>DKQR01000224.1:0-2858 GCA_002471805.1 Fidelibacterota bacterium UBA7303
CAATGCCCTTGGAACCACCCCACCAGCCGCCAACGGCGATATTAAACAATAGGTGAAATGACTGGTCATAGGGCCACCGTTCCCACCCCTGTCCATTTTTTTTGTATTCAAGAGCAATATTTCCATTTATAAGAATTCGAATCATTTCTTCTTCCCACTCCAGCGTATAGGTGTGGAACTCTTCACTAGCAGCGGGCACCACCGTAACCCCCTGCTGGTCTGAGCGGGATACATCACCCGCATGGGCAATGTTATGCAGGGAACTCACGATTGCTCCTTCCTCAAACCCCACATGCTCCAGTATGTCCATCTCGCCGCTGTAAGGCCAGGGACCATAGACCCAGTCTGTAGGCAGGGCCCAGGCCGCAGACCAGGTTCCCCTTCCTTTAGGTAATTTTGCTTTTATTTCAAACCGTCCGTACTTCCAGCTGTTCCTGGTTTTAATTCTTGCTGACGTGTATTCAGAACCCCTGAAAAATTGCTTTCTGGCTTCGATAACCAGTTTTCCATTTTTCAGCCTGACATTTTCGGGATAGTCCGTATAATACTGCAGTTCATTGTTGCCCCAGCCGCCGCCAGTCACCCAATTCAGTTCTTTGTCTACCCTGGTGACCATTGTATTACTGTTTGTTATTTCAAGAGATCTATTTGGGAAATAAGTACCAGTCAGTCCCGGTTCGCCAATATTTGTTTCCAGGTTTGCACTGGTAAGGAGCCGTTTTGAAAAATGTTCAGACTCCCAGCCAAGTATCATGGCTTCTCCGCCGCCTTCTTCATAGTATTCGACCTTGATGGTATATCCCTGGTTCGCTTTTAGTAGAATCTTTCCTGAAAATTCCGTTGCTGGATGGGCCCGCCACTGATCAATAAGCAAACGGTCCTCTACATAAAATCTTACGCCATCATCCGCAACGATATAAAATGTATATTCTCCTGCGTATTTGGTTTTTAATTTCCCTTCCCAGCGTACTGAAAAATTATCTTTGGGAAATTCATCCGGTGTAAATATAGGTGAACTGATTCCGTAGGCATCAAATACGGGTGCGCCCGTACCTATATCGAATTCCCAGTTCGTGGTGTTAATACTGGAATCATCGAATTCATCCTGCCAAATCAAATTCCACCCTGGTACATGGGTTGTGTTATCTGCCGCTTTGCATGATGTTGTAATACAAAGCAACAAACCAATAAAAAGATTTATAATGTAGTCATTAAACAAAATATTTGGGCTGAATCAACCATCCATATATGTGCTGCCTCTGGTCTTGATTTCCACAGGTAACATGGTCTTATGTCCCAGACTGTCACTTCCATCAGCTACCATATTTTCAATAATACGAATTGCTTTTTTTCCCAGCTTGTAAAAGTCTGTGGCAATGGATGTTAATTCCGGAGTGAATGTCTTACAAAAAGAAAGATTATCGTAGCCGGCGATAATAAAATCATCCGGTATTTGATAGCCATTTTCAATGGCACCTTTCATAAACCCAAAACAGGTATGGTCATTACATCCAAAAATAGCAATGTCTTTCAGGCCCGTATTTTTAAAATCATTGAAAGCTGCTTTCCCCGAAGAGAGACTAAAATCTCCTGCAAATGACCAGACCAACTCCAGTTCATTACTTTCGTGAATATGGTCTAAAAATCCGTTCTTGCGAAATACGGCATCAACCGCAGCTGGCGGCCCTGATATAAATCCAAATTTTGTATAGCCCAACTCTTCAAAATATTCAGCTATCATATAACCGCCGCTGTAAGAGTCAAAAGAAATTGTATCGATCTTTGAATTTTTCATAGGCGTTAATGATAATATTGGATACTGACCCACCCCTTCTTTTAAACGGCTATAATCTATTTTATCCAGGTTCGGAAGGAAAAGACAGATACCGCTGTATTTTTTGCTCAAATTAATAATGTGTTCGATGGGATCATCACTGTGTTTTGCCAGGTTTACGAAAAGGACATCAGAAGCGGTTTTTTTACTGGCCCTGTAAAAACCATGGAATAGAGAAGAATAAAATTCACCTTCGTGTACTTCCGTAACCAGGGCTACTGTTAATTGATCTTCATCAATTGTATCCCCCCCAATAAAAGGATAACCAAGCTTTCGTGCTGAAGCATAAATTATTTCTTCGCTTGGAGTATGTTTTCTCTTGCTGCGATTCAGTGCCCTTGATACTGTAGCAATAGACATTCCCGTATCATCAGCTATATGTTTCAACGTTACACGCAATGCTTTACTTGCCTTTTTTATTAATGAAAAATGATCCATTGAAAGTAAAGATTAAATAGAAGAAATGCAAAAAATTTCCACAAATATGAAAATTATATGCAAATATTTTGTAAATATAATGAAAAATTGTTGCATTATTTTGCAAATTATATTAGAATAGGCGGTCTTGGAAATTCACAATTCGAAACTTAATTGAATAAAACATTGCAAATGAGGAGCAATATCATGAAAAAAATGGTAACAACTTTATCTGTGATCCTGGTGCCTTTCTGTCTTTTTGGGCAGCTAGACTATGGCCAGATGATAAACAACTTTGACGCGGCACCTGCAGACCCAAACTATTGGGGGTATGATGCTTCTGAAAATTCTGACAGCACTCTTAGCTTTGTGAATGTGAGTTACGTTGCGGATCCGGTTTCTGAAGGTGCTGGAGCCATGCAGCTTGACTACAGTGCGCATAACATAGAAGCTTGGGGAGGCTATGCTAAAATTTTCCATATGTCGGGTGGTGGCGATGATGGGTCAGGATCACCTATTGAAGGTACTTGGATGTTAGCACCGGAAGCTGGTGCATTGATGGTCGGTCCAGCTGCAAATAATGGAGATTGGTGGACAAGCTCAGAAG
>DKQR01000224.1:3018-10104 GCA_002471805.1 Fidelibacterota bacterium UBA7303
GTGCGGAACAGGAGTATTCTGGACTTTTAAACTTGTAGAAGCTGGTGGGACAGACCCACCTCTTTCGGGTACATGGATGTTAGCACCGGAAGCTGGTGCATTGATGGTCGGTCCAGCTGCAAATAATGGAGATTGGTGGACAAGCTCAGAAGATGATGTTACTGCAAGAGCCTGCTACTTTGATGATGAGTATGTATTTGGAGCAGATGGTTCCTTTCAGAATGTTCAAGGTACTGAGACCTGGCTTGAAGCTTGGCAGGGTGTAGATTCAGATCAGTGTGGAGCACCTGTAGCGCCTCATGATGGTTCTAATGCAGCCACATGGGAATATGATACAGGCACCGGTACTGTTACACTTAATGGGGTGGGTGCTTATTTAGGTCTTCCCAAAGCAAATAATGCAGGGGAATTACCCAACGTAGATGTTCCAGAATCAATCACGTATGATGCAACTCTCTCCGGTAATACAATGACTTTAGTTATCGAGTGCGGAACAGGAGTATTCTGGACCTTTAAACTTGTAACAGATGAACCGGCACGGGCAGAACCTTGGGATGCGATTTTTGACAATGATCTTACATTGCTTCCCAGGACCGGTGGAGTCTGGGACTGGTCGGGTTATGACAGTATTTCATTCTCTTATTACAATTCGGTCGCACAGATACAAGAAGCTGGTGGCAGTCAGACAGTTCATTTGAGGGTTAACCTTAGCGACTACGGAGATGTTGCAGATCCCGCCAACTACGATGGACTGGGTGAGTATTATTACTCTTTCCATTATATCCTGGATAACGCGCCGGGGTGGAATACCATTACCATGCCTCTTGAGAGAAACGATTCTTGGGATGGCGGAGGTTTTAACCTGACCGGTTGGTCTGGTGATCCTGGTAATGGTGAACTTGACAGTGATGCCATAGGCGGGTTCCATTTTGAATTCTCCATCGACGGCGGTGGAGACAGTACCTGGAATCATGGTACAATCATCCTGGATGATTTCAAACTGACTGGTTCAAAAAATGTGCTCAGCAATGCCGGTTTTGAGCTTGAAGATGGACAGGATGATGGATTCGGCTGGGGCTCTGCCCTTGGCGGCGGACATGCTCAGGTACTTACCGGTGATGGAAATGCCCACAGCGGTGAGAGCTATTTTAATATTGGCGTTACTGATAACTGGGCTGTTTATTACACAGAAGACAACATACCTGCTCAATATGGCGAGACCTGGCTTTTCAGCGGGTATGGGAAAAATATGGTTTCTGGTGGTGATGGAGGCGGCGCTGCATTTAAGCTTGATGCCAAGGATGCTGATGGTACCGTGGTTGAAACAACTGGTGATGTATTTTTTGTTATGACTGATGAATGGGAAAATCACTCTATTGAATTTGTAATGCCAGAAGGTGCAGTAACAATCACCGCAGTAATAGTAGCATCCCGCTGGGACGGTGTGGCTTGTGACTTTGCCTTTGATGATATGTTTCTTATGAATTCGGGTATACTAGATGTGGTCCCTCCGGTGGCAGTTACAAATGTGGGTGCAACCATTGATGACTATGCTAATCTGGTCACCTGGGTAGATGTGGATGGTGAAGAAGGTGAGACCTACAACGTATATACCAGTACGGTGCCTATCGAAGATGTAACATCTTCCAGTGTCGATGTCGTGAAAAAGAAGGCTTTAGAAGGCTCGCCCGCAGCCGTTCATTACCTGCACAACCCGCTGGTGGATACAGAAGTAACTTCCTACTATGCGGTAACCTGCGTGGATGCATCCAACAATGTTGGAGCACCGGGTGTGTCTGGTTCAGTCACCAACACCGCAAGGGGTGTCCCGACAATCTCAATGACTCCTCCAGCGGCTTTCGAAGCGGATGGTGATTTGAGTGAATGGTATGACAGCGGTATTGCACCATTTGAGATTGGAGCGGCAGATAATTCTTATGGTACGCCCCATATTGGGTTTGGTGTAGTGGATGATGATGATGACCTGTATGGCACTTTTTTTGCAGCTGTTGATAATGACTATTTCTATCTTGCCGCAGAGATTACCGACAATGATGTCAATACTGAAGGAACCGGCGGATGGTGGACAACTGATGTTGTTCAACTCTGTATTGGATTATATGATCAGCGAGGCGCCAAGCATGTTGGTCAGCAAAGGGGAGCTGAGCCGGATTACAAAATGTATTTCACGCCAGCGGGTGCAAACTCAGACAATGGCGCTGGGGTACTGGCGGCGCATGGTGATGGTAATTATTTTCATTCAGTGTTTAACCCAGATTATGCGTTTGAGTTTAGAATATCGCTTGATTCACTTGTAATTGAAGATGATGCAAGGCTTATCCCGGTGAATGGAATGAGAACCCCTTTCGAGCTTATGATTCATGACAATGACGGGGGTACCTGGGAAGGACAGTTAACCCTTTCAAATACCAATGATGATAATGCACACCAAACCTGTGAAGTTTGGTCCAACACATGGATCGGAGATCAGTCAACCATTTTAGAGACTGATCAAGATTTAGTGGCCCATGAATTTGCATTATTTCCAAATTATCCAAACCCTTTCAACCCTGTAACAACAATCAGGTTCTCGCTTCCAGAAAAGCAGCATGTTACCCTGCAGATATATAATCTGATAGGCCAGGAAGTTGCTACAGTTATCAATAAAGAGTTACCGGCTGGGTTTCATAATCTAATCTGGAATGCGGAAAACATTCCTTCCGGTGTATATCTTTACAGGCTTGCTTCTAAGGAAAAGGCTATTTCAAATAAAATGATTTTATTGAAATAGCAGCTTGATAGAGTCTTATTATATATAACTATATTATATGACTACACACACACAAAAGGGGCAGAAATTATTTTCTGCCCCTTTTTTTATAATATATAGAAATATTAGGTGACTATTTTCAGTTATCTCTAAAGATAGTATTTTTAAATCATGAAGCATATCATCAGTATTCTTATCTTAATTGCATCTGTATTCGGACAGACAACAGGAAAAATCGCTGGTACAGTGTTGGAAAAAGGTTCATCAAATCCTCTAATCGGTACCAATGTTTACCTGGCAAATACCAGTTATGGGACTGCAACGGATGGAGAAGGGCGCTTTACCATGATTAATATTCCGCCTGGTAAGTATGATCTTAGGGTGGATATGATCGGCTATAAATCTGTGCAGGTGAATGAGCTCAAGGTATCGGTAAACAGAACTTCATCTCTGAATATTGAAATGGAAACAACAGTGATCGCAGGAGAAGTGGTAACGGTGGAAGTTGCTCGATTGGCCCAGAAAAAGGATCAAACAGGTACAATTAAAAATATTTCCGGCGAACAGATCAATGCTATGGCAGTAGAAAGTGTTGGGAATGTAGTAAATATGCAGGCTGGTGTTGTAAATGGCCATTTTCGCGGAGGCAGGTATGGGGAAGTAACCTATATGATAGATGGTGTCCAGGTGGATGAAACCTTTGGCGGGTCCAGCGCTGCAGTGGATGTTCAACCGGAAGCGGTGCAGGACCTGGAAGTTATCACTGGTACATTTAATGCTGAATATGGTAGGGCCATGAGCGGAGTTGTGAATGTAGTGACCCGTGATGGTGGACCAAAATTCGAAGGTTCTGCTTCTGGGGCCATGTCTTTCTACAGTACGGACAATACAGATATTTTTATAGGCCTTACTCCAGAACTTAATCGCAGCCAGGATCTAAAGTTTAGCCTTGGAGGCCCTCTGCTAGGTGATAGAGTGACTTTTTTTACCAATGTACGCACACAGGATAATAAGGGCCACTTGAACGGCTACCGCTTATTTAAGGTAGACGATTTTTCGACCTTTTACGGGGATGACCCATCCCTGTGGATCTCCGAGAAGTCTGGTGATAGTACCTATGTGCCCATGAATACCGGTGATCATAAGTCTATACTTTTAAAATTCGGGTTTAAACTTTTTAAAGGAATCCGGTTTTCTCTCCTGAACTCCTATAGTGATGACTCTTGGTTTGGATATGACCATTCCTATAAATACAATCCAGATGGCAGGGGTGGCAGTTATAAGGAAACGTTGTATAATGCGTTCCAGTTGAATCACATGATAAATCCCGGATTATTTTATGAGCTAAAGCTTTCGTACATGGACAACTATAGCGGATCTTATCTATATAAAGACCCGCTAGACTCCAACTACGTGCATGATAAGTACCATAACAATTATGGCTCAGGGTTCTTCACTGGTGGACAGGCCAAAAACCACAGTATGCTGACAATGATTGATCAGACAATTAAATTTGATATCGTCTGGCAGGCGAACCACCGCCATAGCATTAAACTGGGCCTGCTGGGCATAACCCATGCGGCAGACCAACAATGGCGGTCTATAAGAAACAAGTATGATGGGGAAGAGAACCAGCAGGACTCCTATGAACCTGAAATATTTGGGGACACCACCATTTATGCGGATATCTATAAAGTTGAGCCTGTAGAAAGTGCGGCATATATCCAGGATAAGATGGAATTTGACAATATGGTGATTAACATTGGATTACGTTACGACGCATTTGATCCTGCCAGCGTATTTCCGTCAGATGCAAGAAATCCAGCAAACCAGCTGGTCCTGCCCGACTCCATGACTTCGACATATCCCGAGGCACCAATCATTGATCAAATAAGTCCCCGTATTGGTTTTGCTTACCAGCTGGGTAGCCAGGCTGTGCTGCACTTTAGTTATGGGCATTTTTTCCAGATGCCGCCCCTTTATTCCATGTATCAGAATCACAGCTTTCTGATAGGTCCCAATGATTACGGTACCACTATGGGCAACGTAAGACTAGAGCCAGAAAAAACTATTACCTATGAGCTTGGCCTCTGGCAGGAGCTGACCCGCGGCTTGAGCCTTGATGTAGCTCTTTTTTATAGAGATGTTTATAATTTGCTTAGTACTAAAATTATATCTACCTACAACCAAATCGAATACGGACAATACAGCAACAAGGATTATGGCAATGCCAGGGGGCTGGAGATAAAACTGGATATGGGATATGGTTCTTTGAAGGGTATTATGAATTATACACTGCAGTATACACGGGGTAATGCTGATAGTCCCACCCAGACCTTTGACCGTGCCGGCAATAATATGGATCCCGTGAATCGTTTTATTCCCATGAGTTGGGACCAGAGGCATACTCTGAACGGTACAGTGATGTTTTTTGGAAAAAATTACGGTGGCAGCTGTACGGCCTACTACAATTCCGGTTCTCCCTACACTTTTTCCCCCCAGAGCGAGAGTGTCCTCTCTAGAATTAATCTATATCCCAATAATGATTATAAACCTGGTACGTCAACCGTTGATGCAACATTTTATTACAATTTCAAGCTGGCAGGTAGTTTTAATGCAAAAATTGATCTAACGATATATAATCTTTTGGACCGCTTAAATGAAAACTGGGTTAATGGGCAAACAGGTAGGGCCTATACTGCCGTGGTGAAAGACACGGACCTTGCGAGCCACCGCAGTGATTTTAATGAATATGAAGACCGTATTAAAAATCCATCTATGTATTCTTCACCGCGCATGATAAAAATGGCGATTGGTATCAATTTCTGATCTCAATGCAAAGTATAATAATCAAATTCCTCATTTTATTAGTCTCCCTGAATTATCTCATGGCCCAGGGGAAGGAGTATCAGGGTCCCGAAGATTCAGCTGGAGATATTGCGGCCGAAAAAGAAGGCTATATGACTGGAAACCGGGTTTTTATTTATTTTCGTAATACCACGGAGCTTTCAGACTGGCCCAGGGTAAATGTTTCCAAATGGCCCAACAATACCAATGGTTTGAAAATGACCGATGGCATTGGCCTGCTGGTGAGTGCCAAAGTGTATATCGAAGATGATGGGAATGGAATTTCTGTTGATACCATTCCACTTACTGATCCAATAGATATATATTCTACAGACCACCATACGCTTTATTACCTTCAGACCAGCTACCGTGAAGAGATGGATACGGATCCTACGGGTACAGTTGAATGGGGGTTTTATCCAACATTCGGTTATTTTAACGAGACTGGAGAATATCCCGCTCTTTCGAATATTGCAAGTTCCTGGCCCATTAATGGATGGCCATCCATCGGCTTCGATACTAAATGGCCTGGCGAATGGAATGGCCGGTTTGGACGGGGAGTGACCTACGCGGATCAGGAATCTTATTATGTGGTTAATGATGCTCAGGATCAGGAGAATCTTGGTGCAGAAGACATGGTGCGATATTATCCCAGGCCTGGTCATTACGTGGGGGATATTAAACCTGATGTAACCATTCAGTACGGGGTCCCATGGGGTGGTCTAGGGCTTCGCGTTTCAGTTCGAGGATTTCAGTGGAATAACCCCCAGGCCAGAGACGCAATATTTTGGGAATATTCTATTGCCAATGTTTCTGATTATGACCTCAGAGATGTTGCTTTTGGATACTGGCTGGATAATTCCATAGGCGGTGATGGTGATGATGACCTTGGTTACTTCAATAAGCTGGCAGATATGGCCTATTCATGGGATATTAATGGTATAGGCTTAGGCGGTTTGCCAACAGGTGTTATGGGATTTGCCTACCTGGAGAGCCCTGGACTGGCATACGATTATATTGACAATGATAATGATGGATTGACAGATGAAAAGCGGGATAATGAACCAACTGCAATCATTGGTCCTACAGCGGGGATCACAGATTTGGATGCTTTTCTGGAATTTTATAAACTTAATGCTGAAGACTTAAGAGATCACTGGGACGCGGATGAAGACCAGGACTGGGAAGATGGAGAAGATCTGAATGGTGATGGTATATACCAACTCTCTGAATTCTTTGGTGATGACATTGGAATCGATGGAGTTGGCCCTGGTGAATTAAATTACTACGGACCAGACCTTGATGGATCCGAGTGTAATCATCGGCCCGATTTTATGGAAGGTATAGGCTCTGAACCAAATTTTAATACCACTGATGTTTCTGAGTCAGATATGATTGGATTGACAGCTTTTCGCATGTTCCCTATACCCAGCCACTCCCCTTCCAATACTACAGCATGGTTTAAAAAT
>DKQR01000058.1 GCA_002471805.1 Fidelibacterota bacterium UBA7303
TACCGATCATCGCCTTGGTAAGCCATTACCTTACCAACAAGCTAATCGGACGCAGGCCCATCCTAAAGTGCGAGCCGAAGCCCGCTTTAACAACTGTATCCCGAAGGATCCGCTGCATTATCCGGTATTAGCCCCGGTTTCCCGAAGTTATCCCCGTCTCTAGGGCAGGTTGCCTACGCGTTACTCACCCGTTCGCCAGTTTAATAGTATTCCGAAGAATACGTTCTCCTTGACTTGCATGTGTTAAGCACGCCGCCAGCGTTCGTCCTGAGCCAGGATCAAACTCTCCATTGTATGTTTATAGATTGTTTGTCATTCTGGCCGGAATCGACGTTAAGACTCGTCGCATACCGAATTTTCAAAAATCGTGCTGTTTAAAGCCAGCGAAATTACCCGGCCATATTAAGGGGAGCAACTATTATTAGTTGTATTATAATTAAATATAAATTCTGTTCAGTTGATTTCTATCAGTTTTGGTTCTGGAAAATCCAAAAACCTCCCTGGAGTTATTTCGGAAATACGATCCAGAGTGTAATATTCCATCAATTTCCTGTTTTTATCTTTTGTATCCACAAAGGATTTCCAGAAACCTCCTGTGTAGACACCTAGTGCAAGCAGCAGAGGCGGTAAAGTATATTTTATATGGGTTGATGACGGATTCACCGATGAGGGCAGGTTATCATTCTTTTTCAATGCATAAACAGACTCGCCTTCATTAATATCTTTAAATGACGGCATGGAAAGGCTTTGATGTCCCATGAATCGGTTGGAACCGGAAATAGAGTTTGTTTTTGACCAGTTATAGGCCAATGCCAGTAATCCCGCGCTTGCCAGGATACCCTGTCCCTTATTTACATCTTTCAGCATGAATTGGCCTCCGCCAGGAATAAACAAACCAGTGGCTGCGATCAAATATTTATTATGGGTGCGCACGGTCTGCACATTTTCGATAATCTGAAACAAAGGTACCATCAATTCATTGTAATGGGGATGATTAAAATTTTGCTGCGCAGAAATAAAGGCCGTTCGCGCTCCTTCCCATTGCAATTGCTTCATAAAAGCGTATCCCTGAAAAGTGAGCAAATAAGGATCATTGGTAGATTTGGTCACCGATAATATTCTTTTTGAATTTCCGGAAAGGAGGTCTATATATACATCTCTGTACATTGATGCTCTATACGCATTTGTGCTTTCGCTTTCCAAACCCATGACCTGCTGGTAATACCGGTGAGCCAGTTGATAATTCTCCAACCCCTCATAACAGCGGGCAATGGTAAACAGGACAGCAGGGCGTAATGGATCTTCAGGGAATCTATATAGGAACTGGAAGCAGGTCAGCAGGCAGCGTTCGTAGTGTTTTTCCTTAAACAGGAAATCACAGAATGAGACCATTTCGTCTCTCTGAAAAGCGGTGTAATCTGCCCATTCTTCTTTTACATCATTGGCAGACCTGTAGCGCTGTTGTCCAGATACTGGAAAGACCAGTATGAAAACCATGCCTAAGTTGAATAGGATCCGCATAAAAAAATTCCCCTGTCCGAAGACAGGGGAATTTAATACAAAGTTACCTGTAGAAAAAAGACTAGCGAATCAGAAGCATTTTCTTTCTTGCAATAAAAGATTCACTCCTGAGTTCATAAAAATAAATCCCAGAAGCGGCTGGAAAACCCATAGCATCAATGGCATCCCATTCAAATGTATATTGCCCGGGAGAAAGTACTTTGTTGACCAATGTTTTCACATTCTGCCCCAGGAGGTTGTAAATGGTCAATGTAACAAATTCCGATCCGGATGGTACATCAAAACTGATCTGTGTGCTGGGGTTAAACGGGTTTGGATAATTCTGATTTAAGGCAAATACATCTGGGATAACCTGTCCAGCATCTGCAGCGACTGTTGCTGTGGATACAACAGCGGGATTGTTCTCATCGGGGTAGCCACAGACGACATTTAATAGTTCAGGATCCATGGATGTACCGGGAACATTGGCCAGTCCAAAATAAAATGTGACCTGCTCCGGAAGAGATGCGCCTTCAGCAAGGGTATAGGTAATATGGCACAAGTCACCCTCTTCCCCATTCCCTTCTGTACGGGCACGGGATGTGCTGTATGCCAGAATCTTTAAATGGTCCTCCAGGTAATTAGTCAGGAGTGTCATGGTTCGCGGTGTACCTTCTTCATCAGTGACATTTTCCAGTTTACTTCCTTTAGCATAGCCAGAAAATTCCAGGTCAGCCGCATCATGGTAAATATCCAGTTCAATCCCTCGGATAGGTTCGTGATCAACAATGCGAATAGTAAACGTTACCTCATTGCCATTAACCTGTACACCGTCCACATATCCTAGACAGGCACAAAGCCCCGTTGTAATTTCCTGACCATAAGTTGGATTTGGGCTGCCATCGGGCAACATGGTGCGTGTATCAATGTGATAAGAAGAGTCTGCAGTACAATCTATTTCGGCCCAGACACCTGAAACCAGTAAACTACTTATAATAATTCCAATTGCTTTTTTCATACCTTGTTTACTCTTTACAAATCCAGTATTGAAGTTACTCTTGATTAATGCAAATTCGCAATGCCCTGCTTATTTGATCAAAGCCATTTTCTGCATATGTTGATTTTCACCGGATATCACCTGCAAAAAATATACACCAGTCGGTACAAAATACCCACCCTGATTACGCCCGTCCCATTGAACGGTATGTATGCCCGCATTCATATTGTCATTAATCAGCCTATTAACTAAACGCCCGGACACATCGTAAACACTCACCTCTAATTTGCTCTGCTCTGCTGCAGTAACCCGGAATGTGGTAATCGGATTAAATGGATTTGGGTAATTCCTGCTTACATGGAACGCCAGAGGTGTGATCATTTCATCCGGATCCACCGCAGCCAGGGTCAACCCATAATACCCGCTCCGATGGCGATTGCCGCGATGCAGTTTCCAGGAAGCCACTTCACCCGCTTCCGATTTTACATCAATCACCTGCAGCCCCATAGTGGTGCCAAAGATAAGCTCAAAGTCTCCATCATTATCCAGATCTCCAATAGCCGGGGTGGACTCAACATTACCAGCCACAGTAAACGGGAACTGGGTCAAAGGGATACCATCATGATGAAAAGCATGAATATTACCCGACTTGGTGGAGGTAACCACTTCCAGATCCCCATCATTATCCAGGTCCGCCGCCACAGGACCCGTCAAAGAGTTGGAACCTATATCAACGGGCCAGCCAGCCAGTTCTGTATTGGTTACCGGGTCCCATACATGTACATGATCATCATAACCGGTAAAAAGCAATTCCAGGCTGCCATTGCCATCCAGGTCCGCCACTGTAATGCCGCCGCGAATATCATCACCCGTATCAAATTCTGCCATGATCGTGGCATCATGGTGCAGCACATAGAGATTGCCATTATCATTTCCAGCAGCGATCTCCAGGTCCCCATCCCCATCCAGGTCCACCAGGGTCGCTGGTGAATTAAAACGATTTGAGGTTTCAAATGGAAAACCCGTTTTCACTGCTCCATTCGCATCAAAAACATGAATATGGTTGTCCCAGGATACGGCCACAATATCCATGACACCGTCATTTTCCAAGTCCGCCACCGCCGGACCCACTATTACCTTTTCTGCTATGTCTACCGGAAACCCGGTTACATCACTGCCATCATGATGAATGGCAAATACTTTTCCGTTACTGCTGCTCTGGGTGGCAAACACTATTTCCAGGTCGTTGTCCCCATCCAGGTTCGCAAGGGCCGCAGCACCAATGATATATCCCGACTGGTTGTAGGAAAATTCCTGGCTGCCTGTACTGCTGACAATGTATAGATTTCCATCCTTGGAGCCAAAAACAAGCTCCTCCTGGCCATCCCCATCCACATCACCTACCGCTGGGCTGGAGCGGACATCATCATTGGTCTCAAATGGGAAACCAGCTACATCCAGACCGCCAATCATGGTGGCATACATACTGCCATTGTCGGAACCAAAATAGATCTCCTTTAAACCATTGCCATCCAGATCAGCAATGATTGGCGAAGATTTAATTGTGTAATTCTCTGTGGGATAACCATACTGATTGAGGGATAATTCAACAAAGGTTTCCTCAATATTCTCATAAGGATATACCGTATCGCTGGTGGTGATATGGATCGTACAGGGAATATTCCCCAGGGCGGCATCCTCATTGGCAT
>DKQR01000206.1 GCA_002471805.1 Fidelibacterota bacterium UBA7303
CGTTTCGCCCCGAATGGACTAAAAGGTGGTGTCCTGCTTAGCCAGAAAGAGGAATAAGACGTGACTGTTTTGGCTTGCGACTCTGAATCGGGATCAAATCGAAAATCGACATTTTGCCCCGTGAGTATTCCAGTCAGGAATATTATAAGCAAAATAATTTTCATTTTTATTGGTCAGATAATTCCCCGCTCGGAAGAACGGATAAATTCCAATATGCGATCTCGGTAATTGGAGGGTTCCAGTTCGGACTCAATTTTTTCAAGTGCCTGATTACGATTCGACCCGGAACGAAAATAGATGGTATAAATCTCTTTTATGATTTTTTTATCTTCAGAGGAGAATCCCCTGCGCTTCAGACCAACACGATTGATTCCTCCAAAGGACAATGGTTCATTAGCAGCCAGAATAAATGGGGGCACATCCTGTGTAACCTTGAACCCAGCACCAACAAAAACATGTTCACCTATCCTGCAAAACTGATGTATCAGGACACCACCTCCTAATGAAGCCCAGTCACCTATGGTGACATGCCCGCCCATAGTCGCCATGTTTGACAGAATCACATGGTTGCCCAATATACAATCATGGGCAACGTGTACATACGCCATGAGTAAACAATGGGAGCCTACAATTGTTTCCCCCAAGGCTTTTGTACCTCGATTAATAGTCACATATTCGCGAACAGTTGTGTTATTTCCGATTCTGGTTACGGTGTTTTCGCCGGTAAATTTTAAATCCTGGGGTATTTCTCCAATAGAACAATTATGAAATATACTGCAGGACTCCCCAATTGTGGTTCCCGAACAAATTGTAACATGGTTGCCCACATGAGTGTCATTGCCAATTATTACGTCAGATTCAATTATACTGTACGGACCAATAGTAACATTTGTCCCCAACTCTGCATTGGGGTCTACAAGAGCCGTTGGGTGGATTGGACTGGAAATATCAGGCTCCGGCCCGATCGACAATATTCGCGGAAACCAAACCTCCCGCTACTAAGGTATTATCTACAAAGCAACTCCCCTGGAACCTGCAGATATTCAGCTTCCGTTTTGCAATCACCACTTCAATTCTCATCTGATCTCCCGGTACAACAGGTTTGCGGAAACGCGCTCCATCAATCGCAGAAATAAAAGCATTTTTCTTTAGCGGATCCTCTAAAGTATTCAGCAGTAAAAATGCTCCTGCCTGGGCAATACATTCCAGCGAAAACACAGCGGGCATGATTGGTTGCCCTGGAAAGTGGCCCTGAAAGTACGGCTCATTAACAGTGATATTTTTTATGGCTGTAACCGATTCTCCAGGTGTTAGTACTTCAATTTTATCAATGAGCAAAAAAGGATAGCGGTGGGGCAGAATTTGTATTATTTCATGAAGATCAAATTCTGTTTTCTCTTTAAAATCATTCATGCGTAAACAGTACTCGTAAGTTCTGTTAATTCTTTGCTGTATTCCCGCTTTAATTTTTTCACAAATTCCACATTGCTGGCGTGACCGGCGCGGGCAGCCGTTACGTGGCCCTGGATGGGCACACCAAGCAAAGCCAGGTCCCCGATAAGATCCAGGGTTTTATGTCGTACTGGCTCGTTTTTATATCGCAGGACCTTTCCGTTTAAAATACCGTTGCTGCCATTTAATATATTGTGTTCAATCCCAAATAAACTTTTCAGGCGGCTGATCTCATTATTATCGATATCTTTATCTATGATTACAAGCGCATTATCCAAATCGCCACCTTTGATCAATCCGGACTCTTTCAACATTTCCACTTCGCTTAAAAAGCAGAAGGTTCGGGCCGGTGCCACTTCCACAACAAAATCTTCCTCCATATTATAAATTGCTTCATATTGTGTCCCCAATGCCGGCAATGGATACTCTACCATAAATGTGATTCGAAACCTGTCCGAGGGAATAACATGGATATCAATATCACGATAGGGATCTGTATAATTTACAACGCGGGTGATTTCCAAAAGACGCCGTTTCTGATTTTGCTCCTTAATCCCTGACCTTAAAAGTACATCCACAAAGTCTTTGGCGCTGCCGTCCATCACCGGTGTTTCTTTACCGGTAAGTTCAATCAATACATTATCCAGTCTTAAACCGCTGACCGCCGCCAGTGCATGTTCTACAGTATGGATGCGAACGTCATTTTCTTCAATGGTAGTTCCTCTGGAAATGTCTACAACATGATTAATATCTGCCTTGATCTCCGGGCAGCCCGGAATATCAGACCGGATGAATCTGATACCAAAGTTTTCAGGAGCGGGGTGAAATATGATCGATGTTTCTACTCCGGTATGCAGACCCACGCCTTTGCAGGAAGAGGATGTCCGTATGGTTCTTTGATTCCGTACCATATCCTGAATTTAATCTTCTTTTCGTGCATTTAACAATTGATCCAGTTTTTGGCGCATGCGGCTTATTTCAGCAATAAGAGCCTCTCTTTTATGATGGTCACGGATTTCCCGGGCAGGATAGCCTGCATATGTTTTACCGCCGGCCATGGATTTTGTGATACCGGATTTAGCCGCAAATGTAGATTTGTCGCCAATGGTTACATGGGGGACAACCCCTGCCTGACCGCCAAATGTACAATAACTGCCGATGGTAACACTTCCTGCAATCCCAACCTGCGCAGTAATAAGACATCCTTTGCCAATATTAACATTATGACCTATATGAACCAGATTATCAATTTTGGTCATATCACCTATTTTGGTAGATCCAATTGTTGCTCGATCAATGGCTGTATTAGAACCAATTTCCACATCATCACCAATAACCACATTTCCTGTCTGGGGGATTTTTTCATGGATATTTTCCCCGGGAACAAATCCAAAACCATCACAGCCGATAACGGTTCCGCTGTGGATAATTACACGATTACCGATTTCAATTTCACGGTAAACGGTAACATTGGGGTATAGCCGGCAATGCTCGCCGATAATTACATCCGGTCCAATATACACATTGGATCCTATCCATGATTCCCGGCCGATAATTGCATCATTTTCAATGGTCGCCCCAGGCTCAATCATTACATTTTCGCCAATTTTAGAATCCGGATGAATGTTTGTTCCCTTCCGAACAGTCTTATTTACTTCTGGTTCAGGATGAAACAGCCTCAGCGTTTTGGCAATGGCCAATTGCGGATTCTCTACAATAATGCCATTTTTCCCGGACAAATGATCAGGGTTGCTCACGAAAATAGCTGAAGCGGTTGTATCAGATATATATTTCTTATATTGCATATTCCCCATGAAGGTAATGGTTCCAGGAGCACTGTTTTGAATTTCTGAGACACCTGTTATCACCAAGTCGGGGTTGCCAGAAATATCTCCCCCTACACGGGCAGCAATTTCCCTAAGGGTAAATTCCAAGGCTATTTATTTTTCGGAACCCAGGTTCCCCAATTCATGTAATACGTCATCCGTAAGGTCAAACTTTGGTTTGAAATACAGCAATCCAACTGAAGCATCAATGATATAATCATACCCGCCGGCTATGGCAACCTTGTCAACTGCTTTTTTAACTTTTCCAAGTATATCGTATTCCAGCTGTGCCTGTTTGCGCATTAGCTCACCCTGGGGGCCAATCTTCTCTGCTTGATACGTTTGAGCCTGTCGTTCCATCTGTTCAATTTCCTGTCTGATACTTGCACCTTTGTCCAGAGCCATGAGTCGTTTTACTTCATATTCCTGTTTCAGACTGTCCATTTTTAATACCATCTGGTCAAATTCATACTGAACCTTTCTGTATTCCAATTGTAGCTGTGATTCCGCTTCCTTGAATTCATCATATTCGGTTCGTATCCTCTCGGAAAGAATATAGCCAATTTTTAGCTGGGCCTTTGCTGTCCCTGCCAGGCTGAAAAAGGTTAATAAAAAAAGTATTGTTCGAAAGGATGCTTTCACTGTGTTCTCCTTATTTTTCAAAATTGTTGCCCAAATGTAATTGTGGTTTTCCACTGACCGACTCTTTCACCATTTTCCACATGATCAAAACCGTAACCAATATCAAAACCCAGCATTCCGATCATAGGCATAAAAAAACGTATCCCGGCACCAGCAGAGCGTTTCAAATCCAGCGGGCCCTGGCGGGGAACATCAAATCTTTCCATCAAATACGGTGAGGACCAAACATTGCCCATCTCCGCAAAAACCAAGCCATAAACTACGGGATTTTCCGAAAAAGGAACCCTGAATTCAGTATTGATCTTTACCATGGCATCACCGCCGATTGGACTCCCTGAACTGGTTAATGGCCCCACTCTGTTGTCATCGTAGCCGCGCAAGGGATTCCCGTAAGGGATCCCATTCCCGCCCATTATGAATCGTTCATCAAAAGGAATGATTGAGCGCTCTTCATCATAGGAAGGAAGAGGCTTAACAATTCCCAATTTGAGAGAACTCCTTAAGACAAATTTCCAGAATGTAGGTGTATAATATTCCAGATTCAATATGTGTTTATGAAAATCTTCATTGCCGCCCAGGAACCCGCCCGCCAATGTCGATTTCAGCGAAAACACCGATCCAAGAGTCGTGAACTCCGGCCTGTCACGGCTGTCCCGGCGAATGGTCTGGGTAATATTTATCCCATCTGTCTGCTGCATACCGCCTGTATAGCGTTCTAAATCAGCCTCGCTGCCTTCATACATCTTGCGGACAATCTGGAAAGACCAGGTACCACGAAAAAAATCATCGGGCCATTTAAAGATCCGCCCCCAGGTTAAAGCTCCGCCCGCCAGGGTGAAATTCAAGGGAGAATAATACATGGACGAACTGCCGCGGAATGTATAAAAAATTGATGCCCCCAGCAGATTTTTCGTATCGTTGACCATGGGGTCCGTAAAACTTAGGCTCGCTGACTCATATTTAGAAGGTGCTGTGGTGCCGTATACGCTGTAATTGGTGCCAACATTAAAGCTCACATTCAGGCTTTGGCCTTTACCCCGGAAGTTGGGCAATGCCAGGCCGCCGCCGCCCATAACACCATACGTCTGGGTAAAACCCATATTTGCATTGGCCTGACCAGCGGGTTTCTCTTCCACCGTGATTTCAATATCTACATGATTTTCATCCACCGGGGCAACATCCGGGACCACATTCGAGAAAAAATTGAGCAGCCATACTTCGCGCTGGCTGCGGATCAGGCGATCACGATTGAAAACATCCCCTGGGAAAATTCTCAACTGACGACGAATGACATTTTCCCTGGTACGGGTATTCCCCCGGATCACAATGTGATTGACATATACTTTATGGTTTTCGGTAATCATAAAATGTACATCCAGTGAATCCTCACCCACAGGAGTGATTTTAGGTTCAATGCGGCTCCAAATATACCCCCGGTCCATATAAAGCCCCTGCACACGGTCAAATACAGCCATATTAAAATCTTCTTCACTGTAACGATCCCCTTTCTGAATGGCGAGTGCGCGGCTTAAAACCTGTTTATTAAAAAGGGTGTATCCTTCCCAGGTGAAATTGCGATATTTATACTGGGGACCTTCATCAACGCTAACAACGAGATTCAGGCGACGCCGGTCAGGGTTGAATTGTATTGTGTCCTTGAGAATCTTGAAATCCCGGTAGCCTTTATTCCGGTAGAAAGTCTGTATCTGGTCAAGGTCCTCATTATATTTTTTTTCATCAAAGGTGCTTCTCCAGAACAGGTACCACCGCTGCCGTTTTGTTTCTTTCATTTTGAAGCGCAGACGAAGATCTGTGAAAGCATGATTACCTTCAAAAATAATATTGCCAATTTTGACTTTTCCATTTTCCTCAATGGTAAAGATCACATCTTTCACCAGATCCTTGGCTTTACCCCCATACAGCGTGGACGTTTCTTCCGGTTTGATCAGTCTTGTTGAAACATCAGCCTGGAGATAGCCTTTTTCTGCATAAAGTTGTTTTATTTTTTTGGAGGTTTCATGTAGAGTATTGGGCCGTATGCGCTGCCCCTGTGTCAAATCTAGTTCCTCATCAAATTTTTTATTCTTGATTTTTTTATTACCCTCAAAACGAAGTGCCCCCAGAATCGGATTTTCTTCGACGATAATCGTAATAGTAAGTCCTTCAGGCGATTCATCATCATATCTGAGCTGAATATTCTGGAATAACCCCAGGTTCCAAAGCCGCTTGATTGCTCTTTGGAATTCTGTGGCCGTAATTGTCAGCCCTTTTCGTAATCCTGAGGTAAAAAGGATTGTATTCTCAGACGTCAAAATATTACCTTCAACACTTACTTCCAGCAATTTGATTTCCTGATTTTGCTGGGCAGTCATAAAGCCCAAAAAAAGCAATACTGTTAAAATACTTTTAAGCGACTTCAAGGAGACACCTGTGCGCTTATTTTACCAAAGCGTCTTTCACGGGATTGATAATTTAAAACTGCTTCCATGAGTTCCCTTTCACGAAACTCCGGCCAAAAAGTTTCAGTCAAATAAATTTCCGAATAGGCAATCTGCCAGAGCAGAAAATTACTTAGTCTGTTTTCGCCGCTGGTACGGATCAGTAAATCCGGATCGGGCATTGCCGACGTGAATAATTTCCGGCTAAAAACAGTTTCGTTAATATCCTTCACATCTATCGTTCCCTCTGCAGCCTGTTTGGCGATGGAACACGCAGCTTCTACAATTTCCTGCCGGCTTCCATAGCTCAATGCCAGACAGAGATTTAAACCGGTGTTGTCCTCAGTTAGCTCTACACCATTTTTAATACCTGTTCGAGTTGATTCAGGCAATTGACTCAAATTGCCAATGGTAGTAAAGCGAACATTATTTTTATGGAGTTCTTTTACTTCTATATTGATGGTATTTAATAACAGTTTCATTAGGGCGCCCACCTCAGCTTCCGGGCGGTTCCAATTCTCTGTAGAAAAAGTATACAGGGTTAAATGTTTTACGCCTATTTCACCGCAAACCCGGGTGATTTCGCGAACGGAATTGATTCCTTCCTTATGGCCTGCAAGACGAGGCAACTTTTTGGATTTAGCCCAACGGCCATTGCCATCCATGATAATGGCGATATGAGCAGGAATATGACCTTGTAGAACTTTGTCCCGGAGTGATTGTGTCATGATAAACAGAAAAAAGCGGGCGAAGTTACCGCTAGAGATTTCTGAATACAACCGGCATCAGCCGTCCATGAATTGACTTGTTCTATAAGTAAAATGGGTCGAATAATTTCGGGTCTTTGCCATGAATCAACCTAAGGAAGCACTGAGTGATTCCGCGATCGTTCTGTAAATGCGTGACATGGAAGATTCTGGCTCTTTCTCAACGATGGGTATTCCTTCATCCGTTGCAGCCATAATAAGCGGCGAAATAGGAATCTGCCCCAGCAGCGGGACACCAAGTCTTTCACTTTCTTTTTTCCCGCCTCCTGTTTTAAAAAGATCCAGTTTAAGATTGAATGAACCATCTTCATTTACTGGAATATCCTGTCCGTTGATAACCATGGATGATGATAAATAATCAGATAATTGCCCGTCAAGAATATACCCAGACATGTTTTCTATCACTCCCAGGATAGGCGTATTTACTTTCTTAAACATATCGGCACCCTTGCGGACATCTGCCAGGGCAATGTCCTGCGGCGTAGTAACAATAACAGCCCCGGTCATTTTGAGTTTTTGCGTAAGTGTTAATTGCACATCACCTGTGCCCGGCGGAAGATCAAGAATCATTACGTCCAGATCGCCCCACTGAACATCCTGGAAGAACTGCTCGGTCATACGGGCCACAAGAGGGCCACGCCAGATTGTTGGTGTATCATTACCGCTGATAAAGCCAAAACTCATTACCTCCATACCATAGCGCTTCAGGGGCACGAGTTTTTTATCTGCGGTCATCTTCGGTTGTTCATTAAACCCCAGTATGATCGGTAGCGAAGGTCCGTAAATATCGAGATCCAGCAAACCTACTTTTTTACCTTGATGGTGAAAGGCACATGCGAGATTTGCCGCAATGGTAGATTTTCCAACGCCTCCCTTACCACTGGCCACAGCGACAACATGCTTCACATTTTCCAGGACCCGCACAGGCGGAGGTTCCTGCGGGGAGAGAGGTGCTTTCTGCTGTGGGGCATCCGCAGAGACATGGATATTTACTATTTTAAATGTCCCCGCTAACTTTTTCTTTACGGCTTCCCTAACGGCTTCTTTCTTTTCTTCATTTTGGGAGGTGATATGTAATTCTATGGTTACTGTTTGACCATCAATGATTACATCTTTTACCATCCCAAACGAAACAATATCCCGATTGAAACCAGGATAACTCACTGTGCTTAACAGTTTAATTACGTTTTCTTTTGTCATGAAGGTATCAGCAAAAAAAACGGCTGCAGAATTGCAGCCGTTCTAGATTTGGAGTATGATAGTTTGATATTAACCAGTGTATTCTTGGCCAAACCACTCATAATTAATTTTACTAAAGTTATTCCATTCATCTGGGACTTCACTTTCTTCAAAGATAGCTTCCACCGGGCATTCCGGTTCACAGGCACCGCAATCAATACATTCTTCTGGATCAATATACAATTGTTTCCCTTCGGGGTCGAATCCTTCTACCTTGGCTTCTTCTCCAGCACCAGTTTTATCTTCCGGGCCATGAATACAATCTACCGGACAAACATCAACACAGGCTGTATCACAGGTTCCAACACATGGTTCGCAAATAATATAGGTCATATATATCCTCCCAGATAAATATTTTGGTGTTAAATCAGGATGGAATTTAAAAGGATAAAACAATTGTGAAAAATGTTTTGGGATTAATTTCTATACTTATTTATTTATGACTGTGAATCTTAACAAACGAAATTTATCCATATTGTGGTCCGCTCAGATTATTTCTGCTGCAGGGGACGCAGTATATCAACTGGCCCTGCTCTGGCTCGTGCTGGATATGACCAATTCTTCTACAATGACAGGATTAGTTGCTATGAGCGCTTATCTGCCAGCATTGATATTTGGACTTTATGCGGGTGTCATGGCTGATAAATTGAACCGGCTATGGCTGATGATGATAGCCAGCGCAGGACAGGCATTAACTGTTTTATTGATCCCTTTTTCTCTGTGGTTTGGATATAAAAATATATTATTGATTGGTGGACTGGCTTTCTTAAGGAGTTGTTTTAATACCCTGTTCCAACCTGCTTTCAATTCCTTTATTCCCATGTTATTCCCGAAAAAACGGTTGGTTCGTGTCAATGCTTTGCTGGCAACTTCCGGACAATTGGCTTGGATGCTGGGTCCATTTTTTGCTGGTGTGCTGCTCTCAATTTCTTCTCTCCCAAATCTTTTTATTGTCGACAGCACATCGTTTATCGCTGCCATTTTTCTATTGTTCTTTCTCAGGAGACCCGCGCGCCTGACCCAACTAGAAGAACACAACCATTGGCAGGAATTAAAAGATGGACTTTCCTATTTGGCAGGACAAAAACCGCTGTTTTGGATGATAATCATTACCTTTATAAATAATCTGTTTATTATGGGTCCGGCCATTGTAGGCCTGCCTGTATTGATAAAGCATATTCTCCATGGCAGTGCATCAGATTTTGCATTTGCTGAGGGCTGTATGGCCAGCGGTGCACTACTGGGGTCTTTTATTGTTTCCAAATTCAGCAAAAGTTTCACCAAGGGTGCTATTTGGGGAATCGGGTTATGTTTAGACGGTATTACTTATTCTCTTTTATATTGGGTTCCATCTGTCGAAATAGTTATGATCATGCTCTTCTTGCACGGGATTGGTATTCCTCTGATCATGGTTAGCCGTACATCAATAATCCAAGCACATACACCTAATAAATATCACGGCAGACTGTTTGCGGTGGTCCATCTTGGCGTGGTAGGTACCACAGCGATATCCTCTGCTCTTGTGGGTATAATCAGTGCAGTTGTTTCTATTAAACTGTTATTCTTTGCAATCGGTGTCGGGGCGGCCCTTTGCGGTTTATTGGCTTTGGTTGTGGCACCAATAAGACAACTGAATTAGATTTTTCCATGTCTGCTTCGTCTAATTATATTGTCATCGATCAGGGAACATCCTCTACAAAAGCCTTTTTATTTGATTCACAGGGCAGGGTCAATCACACCAGTAAGATTAAACACTCCTTATCAAAACCAGAACCATTCCATGTTGAATGTGACAGCCAAACAATATTAAATGCGTGTATAAAATTATTTCATGATATGATAACTGCAGCCGGTGGGCAGTTAATCGCAGGTGCCGGTATGGCCGTCCAGCGGTCTACGTTTTTATTCTGGAATAAACAAACACTTGAACCGCTTACCCCTGCTCTTAGTTGGCAGGACAGCCGGGCACACGGCATTGTTGATGAATTTTCTCAGCACCAAGAATGGATCTGGGATATTACCGGGACACCTTTAAGCGGCCATTTTGGCGGACCAAAGTTTTTATATATGATTCGCAACAATAAGCACCTGG
>DKQR01000099.1:0-446 GCA_002471805.1 Fidelibacterota bacterium UBA7303
AGTGGCGGACGGTGCCGTTATTCGTGCAGACCACAATTATCAGGAAATTCCTGCAGATTACAGGATGCAGCTACTCTCTGCCAGTGCCCGGGTAGGTTATACCCCATCTGATATTTTTAACAGTGTTTTGTTGGGAAAAGCAGTTTTTTTAGATCATGGATTTGATATAATTCCTGGTTTTCGGGTCATCAGCATTTATGCTCATCTATCCAGTATTGATACAAGTATCACAACTGGAACTTTCTTGAAAGCTGGGCAGAACATTGGCAAATCCGGGAACACAGGTACAAGAGCAAGTACCCTGAACACTAAAAAAGAAGCTCACCTTCATTGGGAAATGATCCTGCAAAAAGGGAATAAAGAAATATACCTGGGAAAAGATGTGCCAAACCCGGATCTCTATGATATGCTGTATGATATTTTTAATCCAACCGTCCCTGCAGTAG
>DKQR01000099.1:784-3084 GCA_002471805.1 Fidelibacterota bacterium UBA7303
TCACTGATTCATAATTGCTGCAATCAGCAATGTTATATCCATATCATCAATTATATTATCCTGGTTCATGTCTCCATTTGTAAAAAAAGGATCATCTGCACTGATCATTTCGCTAATGATAGTCAGATCGAATATATCTAACGTATAATCATAATTCATATCGCCTAGAGAAAAGGTAAAATAATTTGGCTTATACTTTTGTGCGCGAGCGGTATTCCCATCCAATCCGGATTCTGTCTGAAAATAATACTCCCAGATAATTTGATCGGACGTATCAATTTCAAATAAATACTTTTCCTGTGATACGGTCACAAATGTATTACCATTAGGCAGCCTGAAGGCCCCGGATTGAAAATGAGAAAAGAATGAATCATCACCACCGAATACCCAATGATAGTTACTGGGGCCATAGGAACTATCCGTCGATATGTCATAGGTACCGTTGTTATTCAACGGAGTAATAATTTCTACAACGCTGGAATTTCCCAGTGAATTATCTTGGCCGGTGGAATCTAATGGATTATTGTTAAAAATTAACAGGTGCCCTGAACCGGGATAATTTTCTGGTACCCAATTAACTCCATGTTGGTCATTCAGCATTTTGTTTGTCCCGCCCCCTCTGTTATAATTCTGTGGACTGCCCCAGCGGTATAATATATCTCCCCCCATACCACTGTTCCCCCCCGTATGGGAGGCAGCTTCAGCAATTGTGGTACTATGATCAATAATGAATATTTCGTCAAGATGACGAGATGAAAAAACAATTTGATCCAGTACTGGATTATAATCGACGGAATTGGTATGCAGCCAATCACCTTCAATGGGGTTGGTGAATTGCCCCAAATTAATATCAACAAGTTCTGGGTGAGCGGATATCTGGCCATAGTTCGGCAATAAGGAATCCACATCTTGAATCAAATGGTCCCAGATGTGCCATTCCCAAATAATTACAGCACTATCTTGGCCAACAGGTTCAATCTCAACAATTTTTAACGGCCACATTTCATTCATTACATTAACCCTGCCAAGGCTTTGTGCCTGTTGTGCACTTTTCTTTTCCCAACAAAGCACCAATATATTTCCGTTGGGCAATGGATCAAAATCATGGTGGGGGTGATAAGTAAAATCATGATAGCTGAACTCCCATAGAACATTACCATCCCAATCTATCTTATTGAACCTTCCTCCTATAGGGCCATGTGAATTCCCAAAATAATGTATATCGGATCGCAGCTGAACTATGATAGCTCTATCTGTTAATAAGTAGGGCGTTCCAACTATTCCGACTGAATGAGCCCAGATATTTATAAAATTATAATTATTATCGATCAAATAAGTGTGTGATTGTCCTAGTCCAGTTGCGTTTGAAAATAATGTTATCCCATTATATACATCACAAAGACAACAGCTACAGAAGATAAGATAGAAAATGACAGGATTTGCTTTACGCCTATCCATTAATGAAAATAAAAAAGGGCGGGTATTACCCGCCCTTTTTTTCTTTTGATGTATGTATATATTTAGAATGCTACTCTAAAAGCAACTACAGAATTAGTACCAAAATCCCCCATAGGCAACATCGAATAGTCGACACTGAGGTTTGTACCAATGAACCTGGATAAATCCAATGATGCCCCAAAGGACACTCCATCAGCTGGGTTCGTATACCAGTCACTTTCTGCATCTTCGATCTCCTGTGCTGGACTTGATGACTGCATACCAACGGCTACCGAGGCCAGTCCAGCTACATCATAGGATGCCTTAAACTTTATCTCATCAGTAGCATAGTAGTTACTGGTGTAGGTAGCTCCCAGGTTGGCTCCGGCAATATTATAAGAAAGACCCATGTCAAAAATAAACGGCAGATCAAATGATGCTGCATCTACTTTATAGAACTCCACTGGGCGATCCGCAGTAGCAGTAGCCATAACACCAAGGCCTTCACCACCATACTTCATTGGTGTTCCAAAATTCTTCAGAACAAAACCAACATCCAGACCGTTCATACCCAATAGCCCTTTATACTGGACACCCAGATCAAATGCCATGCCACTGGCAGACACTCGGCCAAAACTCTCCCGTACCAGATTGGCATTCACACCTACACTGGTGTTGTCAGACAATCTTTTGGAGACTGTGCCACCCAGGATAGAAAAATTGGGTGTATACACCTGCCCTGTTCCATCGGGAAAGAACACGGTTGTTTCGTCAATATCCCCAATATCAAATGTGCGCACACTCACACCCATCTTCATCCCGGCAAAACTTGTTGCCACTCCGAAGAAGCTGTTCTGAATATC
>DKQR01000153.1:0-4218 GCA_002471805.1 Fidelibacterota bacterium UBA7303
ACAGCATCGGTGTAAACCATGCCTTTTTTTGTAAGAGAAACCGATGAATCACGTAAAATAAGCACATCACTCCATTTTTCCCGGGCCGATTCAAGATTTGTAATGAATTGGTTTAAATACCTTTCCGGAATTTGAGCCAAATCAATCCCTTCATTCATTCTCAAACCAAAGCCGATCAATTCGTTAGTAAGATTCTTTTGAGTTAATGATTCTTTCATGGAAATTGGCGTATTCCCCGATTCAATTTGTGTTAGATATTGATCCAGCGATCGGACATTGCCCCAACGATTGCTTCCATCGAACCCGTGAGCCGACGGTCCGAAGGCCAGATAGGGATGAATCCGCCAGTAATGGAGATTATGCCGGCATTCCATTCCTGGCCTTGCAAAGTTGGAGATCTCATAGGCAGAGTAGCCATGTGAATTGAGAATACCATGTGTTTTTAAAAACCATCCCCCTGTTTGATCCTCTTCGGGCATGGTTACCTGTCCTTTCTTTACGAATTGGTAAAGTTCTGTCCCTTTTTCTAACGTCAGTGTATAAGCGGAAATATGTTCGGGCTTAAGATCAAGCACTCGAAGTAAATCCCGTTCCCAAATTTCCCAGGATTGTCCCGGCATGGAATAGATGAGGTCGCAATTTATATTCTCGAATCCTGCATTGCGCGCATGCTCATAGGTCTCGAATACCTGGTTTGGGGAATGGATGCGTGTGAGAAATTTCAGCAGGTCAGGCTCAAGGGTTTGTACACCCATGGATAACCGGTTGATGCCCAGGCTGCGGAAATCCTTTAAGCGCTCCAATGGTGCCTCCCCGGGGTTGGCTTCCATGGTCCATTCCTTTATCTGTGCCAGGTCATATTTTCTTTCAAGGGCGTTGAGAATGGATTCTATGTTCCTGCCATTTAGAAGACTGGGGGTACCGCCGCCAATGAATATGGTTTCTAATTTCCAGTTAGAAACATCCACTGTGCAGGTTTCAATTTCCTTTACAATTGCATTTGTAAACCTTGGAATGGAATTTTCACGGTCCGTAATAGAATAAAAATCGCAATAGATGCACTTTACGGCGCAAAAAGGAATATGGATATAGATGCCTGCCGATTTCATGAATGAATTTAAGGTGCGGGTCTGGGATCACACTGCCGTAAATCTTTTCATATGGAATAAATACCTGAATGGGCGAAATTACTGGAATGGTAATGGAAACAAAGATTGTTCATGATCAGTATGAATACCATCCTGAAATTCATCGTTGGAAAATGATCTTATCTAATTAATTTTACTACATGTCGCAAAATATTTATACTCGACTGGGGAAATTGGTCCTTCCGCATTGGCCGCTGCTTCTTATTTCTACCCTGTCCGCACTGATTTATGTGGTCTTTAACAGCCTTTCAATCTGGCTTACCGCTTCCTTCATTAACAATATATTGACAGATTTTGATGTACTAATCCGCAATCAACAGGAATTATCAGGAAGTATATTAAGTTTAAATGACCAATTAAAATTTTGGACCAATGAACTCATTCTTCGGGATACTCCCAGGGAAACTATTAAGGTACTCTGCCTGGCGATTCTCTGTGTTTTTCTGATAAAAAATATTTTCCTGTATATTAAAAATATCACTTTATCCTATATACAATTCAATCTGATCACCTTGATCAGAAAAAGACTTTACAGTCATTTTCATTCCTTATCCTTGTCCTTTTTTGACAATAAAAAGAGCGGGGAACTCACTTCAATCGTTGTGACAGATGTTTCCAATATGCGGGTGGCACTGGGAACCAGTTTCCATAAAATATTAGTAGAACCGATCAATATAATCACTTTTATTGTATTGCTGTTCATTATCAATGTAAAACTGGCATTGTATGCCCTTATTATTGTTCCTCTAACATTAGGAATTATATTTTGGATCGGTAGCAGCATTCGCAGGAAATCCAGGCGCACAGCCCAGCAAATTGCTGGAATTATGGGAATCATTACGGAGATATTGAATTCTATCCGGGTCGTAAAAGCATTTGGGACAGAAGAATTCGAGAGAAAACGGTTTAACGAAGAACAAAATCGCTATTACCAGCTTATTTTCCGAAGAGCCAAACTGCGCCTTACTGCCTCACCTATTACAGAAACAATAGGTGCTTTTATCGGTGTGGTTCTGCTCTGGATCGGCGGGATGGATGTGCTGGTGCATCGGACCATGGAGTCCGAGGATTTTATTCGATTTATTTTAATTCTTTTCAGTGTTTTGGGACCAGTCAGGCTGCTCAGCAATATCAGTGTAGAAATACAAAAAGGTATCGCCTCCGCTGAGCGTGTGTTTGATATATTGGATACCCCGCCAGCGATTATCAGCAAGCCGGATGCACCTGCGCTTGATGAATTTCTAAAAGGTATTGAATTCAAAGCGGTCGGATTTAAGTATGATGAGGGAGATGCTGTCTTACATAATATTACTTTTTCCATTTCCAGGGGTGAGGTGGTGGCGCTTGTCGGGCCCAGCGGCGCTGGAAAATCAACGGTAGCTGACCTGGTTTCCAGGTTTTATGATGTGCAGTCGGGTGTGATAGAAATCGATGGAAAAGATATTCGCGATATCGATTTAAGATCTCTCAGGGGGAAAATGGGTATTGTAACCCAGGAAACAATCCTATTTGATGATACCATTGAATCAAATATCGCCTATGGAATCAGTTCCTATACCCAAGAGCAGTTGGAAAAGGCTGCAAAGACTGCCAATGCCTATGATTTTATCCAGAATCAGCCCAATGGTTTTAAAACCATCATTGGTGAAAAAGGAGTTAAACTTTCCGGAGGCCAGAAGCAGAGGCTGGCAATTGCCCGAGCCATTTTGCGCAATCCGCCCATCCTTATCCTGGATGAGGCTACATCATCTCTGGACACCCAGTCCGAGCGCCAGGTGCAGGAAGCACTGGAACATTTAATGCAGGACCGCACCACCCTGGTGATTGCTCATCGTTTATCTACAGTGACCAAGGCAGATAAAATTGTTGTCCTTGATCATGGTGAAATCAAAGAAGAAGGTACTCACCAGGATTTAATCCAGCAGGATGGGCTTTACGGCCGTCTTTATCATATCCAGTTAAGCTGAATTTCTTAAAGGATCTTTTTCCCCATTATGTCTTCTAAATACATGGAACGGTATCAGCTGCTGAAAAGCCGCAGTGCAAAGGATTGGTGGACGGCAACGTTTGGAGACCCGGTCAGCTGGATAATTCTTGCGGCAATCGCTGACTGGAAATTGATCAGCCCTAATTTATTGACAATGCTTACTTTTCTGTCAAAAGTCGCATCTTCAGCACTTATTGCCTTTGGGGACCGATCAATGGTTATAACCGGAGCTGTCCTTTTGCAGGCAGGAGTCCTGTTTGATCATATGGATGGAAACCTTGCCAGGTACAGGAATATTGCCACAATGAAGGGCGGATTTATGGACAGGATTCTTGACGGTGCTTCAATTTTGATTATTCTTTCCGCACTGTCCTGGCATGCATACCTGAAGGGAAATCCTGCATATTATTTACTGCTGGGTCCTTCGGCGGCCGGTTTTTATTTGATCATCTGTTATATGTACTGGTCTTATGCATTCTATGAGCATAAAACTCTGGGGGAGTCTACGAAAGTGAATCCCGGGGCTAAGGATTTATCAGACAGGCAGGTTTCTACCCTTGATTATATGATTGAGGGACAAAAGAAAATTTTCAATTTCAATCATATAGATTATTATTTCTGGATCAGCTTTGCTATTATCCTCGATCGGCCTGAGATGGTTCTCTGGTTTCTATTTATTATAATAGGATACAAAGTCATAGACAGATTCATCATGAGAATGAATCATCTTGACAGTCTGGATCATAGGAATTCGTTATAGATTATCACTATTTGTCTGTATTTATGAGCTATCAGGTTTTTTTCTAGCCGTGATCCGGATCACCACAGGATCATCGTCTTTGTATATAGCCAATCCATTGGACTCAATGGCTTTTTCTATTATAAAACCATTAGACTCAAGTTGATGGATTAAATCATTTTTGTGTATAAACCTTCTCTTATGGTCCGTTTCATAAACATCTTGGCCCAGGGCCTGCCCTGTTCCATATAGGCTTGATTTTACAGAACGGCTTTCTGAGAAAAAAATACCGCTGGGGGGCAGCATCCTGCCCATTATTTTGATTGCTTTATCGGCCTCTGTCT
>DKQR01000153.1:4590-18831 GCA_002471805.1 Fidelibacterota bacterium UBA7303
TTCAACAGACAAAATATCTTTACAAATAAACCTGGGATTGATGTTTTCTTTCTTGATCTGATTGATCACAATTTTAGATTGATCCAGGGCAAATACCTGGATTCCGTTATCTGCAAAGAAAAAGGAATCCCGCCCATTTCCGCAGCCCAGTTCAAGGATAGAATCCCCATCAGACATCATTTTGAGAGCATAGACAGCGAAAGAGGAGGGTTCTTGCACCCCCAGTTTTTTCGAATAATATTTATTCCAATAACTTTTATCCATGGGAAGAATTTGGGAACTCTATTATTCGTAAACTATTGTTATCATATCAAAGGTTGCTTTAAGATTGGCGATACCAAACGCAATATGTCTGGTTTAATCATAACAGCGTTATTAACCCAACACAACAATAAATATTAGCATGTCGACCAACGGCCCGATCAAAATTGTATTTGATGTGTATCATTTATACCACTTGCCTCAATTTGATCCGGTAATTGATTTATTAAAGTCTGATGATAAATTTGAAATTTTTCTTTCTACGTCCTGTAGAATAAAACAGGAAGAAAAAGTATTAACAGAAAAAATACTGTCCCAAAAAGGCCTTCAGGTCATTTCTGAAAAAGATGAAAAAAAACGGGCAAGTTCCATACAGGGGTTGGACCCTGATGTATTTATCTGCGGCTGGTCCCGCTATGATATAGACCATTTTGTGACCAATAAAACATTGGTGGGGATGATTTACCACGGTATTGGCGTAAAACCTTCATACTGGCGGGATAATCATGAGCGCCTGGATCTGCGTTTTGTGGAAGGTCCCTATAGAATAGATCAGCTACGCAGTCATGACATAGAAACGGATCTGGTACTTACCGGTTTCATAAAACTGGATCCATTATTCAATGGTTCTGGAATCGACAGTGAGGCAATAAAAAGGGAACTGGGATTAGATAAAAATAAAAAAACTATCCTTTTTGCACCGACTTTTTATCCCAGTTCCATTGAACAAATCGGAATACGACTGGGAGAGTATACGCAGGATTACAATGTCATTTTAAAGCCCCATTTATGGACATATTTCCTGGACAAATTCGGGGAGGTAGATTTGAAGCCTCAGCGCAACCTTTTCTATGAATTAACAAATAAATATGATCATATCACATTACTCACTCCTGAGCATTACAATATTATCCCATTTTATAGAATATCAGATCTGCTTCTCACGGAAGCCAGCAGTACTATTTACGAGATGATTGCGCTGGAAAAACCAGTGATTGTGAACCGTTTTTTCAAATTAAAGCTTTCCCATCGGTTATTTCGGTACCGATTATACCGGAAACGACTGAACCGGGAAATGAATCAGGATATCGCTAATTTTTGTTTTGAGACGAAGCGGCCTAAGGATTTGCCCGGAATGATCGAGACAGCCTTAAACAACAATCATACCCGGTTAGATGCTGTGAAAGAGTACCAGCAGAAAATGCTCTATAAACTGGATGGAAAGGCAGCTGAGCGGGCCCGGGACGCTATTTTGTCCAGGCTGTCATAATTCTTGATTGACACCTACCAGTGAAAAAAGTTCTCTTTGAAACCCATCATTTGTATTACTGGCCTAACTTTGTGCCGATTGTAGAAGAGTTGAAGAATCGCGGTGGCTATACTGTCCATGCTTCAATGCCCAGGCGGTCATCTGATGTTCAGCAGACCATATTAAGCCAGGCCTGCTCTGAACTGGATGTAGTATTTGTTGCCGCAGACAGTGAACTAGACCGTATTGAGAAAATTATCAGGGAGGCATACGATGTTGTCATGGTAGGGAATATTGGTCAGTTAAAACAGATTGTGCTCCCTGATGCATTAACGGTCATGGTGTATCATGGCATTGGTCTTAAACAATCCTACTACAGGGATATTGATGATCGTATCAACATAAGGGCCGTGGAATCTATGGAGCGCTTGCATGAGCTTATGGAACAGGGACATACTAATCTGGTGCTCTCTGGATTTACCAAACTGGATAAACTGTATACCATATCCGAGAATGAACCAGAACAGCTTAAACAGAAACTCAATTTGAACCAGAATAAAAAAACAATTTTATACGCTCCAAGTTTCTATCCTACCTCAATTGAAAAACTTTGTCCCCAATTATCCGTGTTAAGCGCAGACTATAATATCGTCATAAAGCTGCATGGATTCAGCTGGGAGCAGAAACGGTATCGTTATCAAAGCGGATTGTGTTCTGAACTGGCAGAAAAACATGATTCTATACAATTATTACCAAATGAAACTTTTGATATACTTCCTTATTATAAAATAGCTGATGTATTAATCAGCGATATTTCCTCTACCATGTTTGAATTTCTGCCCCTGAACAGGCCGATCATCCAGGCGGAATGTTTTTCCTTAAGGTTAAAGCATAGAATTTTTCGCCGCCGCTTCTGGAGAAAACTTGATGTAGAGAGAATGCAGAATGTGGATTTTGCTTACAAAATAGTAGACCCGGCAGATGTAATCGGCCGGGTGCAATTTGCCCTGGAGTATCCAGACGAAATGGAATCCCTGCGTCAAACAGCCCACAATCAATATTTATACAAACCAGATGGCATGGCTTCTGCCAGGGTGGTAGATGCCATTGAAGAGAATTTAAAATGAATATCGGTGTTTATTGCCCGAACTGGATCGGGGATGCAGTAATGGCCCTGCCGTTCATCCAGCAACTGCAAGACCACTATCCGGATGGGAAAATCACCATTGTATGTAAAGATTCGGTAGCCTCTGTTTTCCAGAATCACCCCGCTGCCCGCAGGATTATTGCACTTCCACAGTCAAATACCAGCGGGCTCCTGTCCGCCCGCAGCACAGGAAAATCATTGCTATCCCTTCATCTGGATGTTTTTTATACATTAACAGACTCCTTCAGAAGTGCCGCAATCTTGTGGTGGTCCGGGGCTGAGCAAAGAATTGGTTACAGCACCCAGCTGCGATCCATATTGTTAACCAACGCTGTCGAGTTGACAGCGAAAAGGATGCATCGTTCCCTAAAATATTTAGCGCTTATTAATCCAGAATCAAATTCTGAAAAAGTCCCCCAGATATATTTGACGAATGACGAAGTAGCTTGGGCAAAAAGAGAATTGGCTGTTTTAGAATTAAAACAGCCAATAGCACTGTGCCCGTTCAGTGTGGCCGGTTCAAGAACAATACCCAGTAGCAGTCTAAAAAAATGGCTCCATGATTCGGAAGAAAATTACATCCTGTTCGGAAGTGAGAGAGACACAGACCGGGCTTTGGCTATTATTAATGAATGTAACAATAGTTCAATTATTTCCGTGTGCGGTAAATATTCCCTACGGAAATCAATTGCTCTCATATCTTTGTGTAAATACGCCCTGGCAGCGGACAGCGGTCTGGGGCACATTTCTGCCGCGCTGGATATACCGAGTGTCTCCTTTTTTGGTGCAGGACTTAGCACAATGACAAGACCACTTGGAGCCAGAACAACTATTGTAAATAACAATGTTCATTGCAGTCCCTGTCAAAAGAACATATGCTGTAATGAAGAAGAACCTTTACTTTGTCTGCAGCAAATTTCCCGATCTGATGTAGAAATTGCAGTCAGAAATTTGTCACTGAATCCTTAATTTTCATCCCTATGAAAGCAGTTATTCTGGCCGCTGGTGTCTCTCGGAGGCTGTATCCTCATACCTACGATACGCCGAAATGCCTATTGGATGTGTCTGGTAAACCCATTATCCATTACCAGCTGGAAGCCCTGGAAGCCCTGGGTATTTATGACATAACCATGATTATTGGTTATCTCCGTGAAACCTTGATGGATCATGTAACCAGCAGTTTCCCACATTTGAATTTCACGTTTCTTATCAACCATCATTATTTTGAAACCAATACTGCATATTCACTTTATATTGCCCGGAAAGCCTTGTGTTCAGATAGTCAGGTTCTTATGAATGCTGATGTGATATACCCTATAGATTTACTCCGGCAGGTCGTCAATTCACCTTTCGAAAATGTATTGGCTGTGGACGTAAAGCCCTGTGGGCGCGAGGAAGTGAAGGTCATAGAAGGAGGGGAGAAAAAAATAGTAGACATAGGCAAGGATCTTATTGAAGCCCAGTGTCTGGGTGAATTTATAGGTGTAGCCAAATTATCCCATTCGTTTACGAAAATGTTAGCGGAATCCCTTGAACAATTAATCACCGCCGGAGGTAAAAATGATTACTTTGAGGCTGGGATCCAACCGCTGCTTTCAGAAATAGATGTCCATTTTGAAGATGTATCTGAATTTCCATGCCTGGAAATTGATTTTGTTGAAGATCTTGAGGAAGCACGTCAACTGTATTGAAATACATTATAAACTTCTAAACGTTTAGACATTTTATGGCAGAAATATTCCCTTTTCGCGGTTGGCGGTATCATAACGACCTTATACAAGAGCAGCCGGGAATCATTGTTCCTCCATATGATGTAATTACAGCAACAGAGCAGAATTCATACTATGATCAATCCCCGTATAATTACATCCGTGCAATTCTAAACCGTTCTGAAGGTGCTGATAGGTATAAAGATGCAGCCATATCATTGGAGCAATGGAAAAAAAATGGAGTTTTAATCCAGGAAGAACAAAATGCTATTTATATTTTATCGCAATCCTTTAAGCAATCTGACCAGACAGTAGAAAGAATTGGCTGTATCTGCTCTTTACAACTCACTGAACTGGGGAAGGTTGTGCTGCCCCACGAACTGACAATTCAAAAACATTTGCTTGACCGGCTCCGGCTGATGGCGGCAACATCTGCGAACACAGGGCAAATATTTATGTGCTACCGTGATGATGAAATGATTCTGGAAAATATTTATAAGCAAATTGAAAAGGATCCAGTCGTAGATATAGTATTATCGGATATACATTATCGTTTATGGCCGGTAATGGATAAAAATTTGATTGGTCAATTTGCGGAAGGAATGGTGGATAAAACGCTTATTATTGCGGATGGCCACCATCGCTATAAAACAGCCTTACAGTATGCAGCGGATCATCCCGAATCAGGCGCTGCAAAGCAGGTAATGGTCACCCTGGTAAACAGTAAAAATTCCGGAATGCAGATCCTGCCAACACATAGAATAATTTCGGGAGTGAATATAGCTATTGGCAATATAGAAAATAGTCTGGCTGAATTCTTTCATATCAGAAAATTCACTGGCGCAGCAGCTGTCCTTGATGCCATGAATACAAGACCAGATGAAAAAGGGATGCTTGGGTTATACCACCGTGAATCGAATACAGGTTTATTGTTAAATTTTAAGGATTGGAATATCCTGGAAACTGAATTCCCAGAAACGAGCAAGACCTATCGGGAATTAGACACGAATATATTACATGTATTTGTATTGAATAAGGTTTTCAATATTGATTCCAATAAACAAACAGATTTAAATCGCGTAGCCTATATGCGCGGGAATGAACCTGCCCTGGATATGTTGAAAAAAGAACACCACTATGATGTGGCCTGCTTTGTCAATCCGCCATCTTTGGAAGATGTGTATGATATTGCAAAATCAGGGGAAACAATGCCGCAAAAATCAACATTCTTCTTCCCAAAAATCTACTCCGGACTGGTGACGCGCTGTTTTTAAAAATAGGATAGAAAATGACATTGTTAAAAAAAGAACTAGCGACGCAAATACCCCTCATAAGAGATGATATAAAAGCATTAATCAATGAGAATGGAGATCGTCAGATCAGCAATGTGACGGTGGCCCAGGCTTATTCAGGTTTAAGAGGCATAAAAGCTTTTGTATGTGATACTTCCTCTGTAGACCCGGACAAGGGGCTTATCATCAGGGGTATTCCCCTTTTGGATATCACTCATATATTGCCGGAAGAGGTATTATTCCTGCTGCTTGCCGGCAGGTTACCCAACAAGAATGAAGTTAAAGATCTGCAGCGGGAATTTTCTGCTCATTTGGAGGTCCCGGATTATGTGTGGAAGGTCCTGAGCGAATTTCCCGATAATGCCCATCCCATGACCTTGTTCAACACGGGGATAATGGCCATGCAGGGTACAAGTGTGTTCCGTAAAAAATATGATGAAGGTGTGCCAAAGGCAGAATATTGGGAGGCCATTTTAGAAGATGGAATTCGCCTCTTGGCGAAGCTCCCCGCCCTGGGTGCCGGCATTTATCGCATGCGTTTCAACAAAGGTGCAAGAATTGACCCGGATCCAGAACAGGATTGGGCCGGGAATTTTGTCCATATGACTGGAATTTCAGATGATAGTGGTGATTTTCATAAACTGATGCAGCTATACTTTATGCTTCACTGTGATCACGAAGGCGGGAATGTGAGTGCCTTTGCTGCCCATACAGTTGCATCTGCATTGTCAGATCCCTATTATGCAGTATCAGCAGGTCTGAACGGCTTGGCCGGCCCACTTCACGGTCTGGCAAATCAGGAATGTCTGAAATTTGTACTGAATATCCGCGATGAATTCAGAGGTGCGCCCAGCATAGATGAACTCCGTCAATATTGCTGGAACCGTTTAGAGCGCGGCAGAGTGATTCCCGGATATGGTCATGCCGTTTTGCGTTGTCCAGATCCCCGGTTTGCAGCGTTTATTGATTTTGGTAAAAAGCATATCCATGATGACGAAGTGTTTGATATTGTAACTGGTTTGTTCCATGTTGTTCCTGATGTACTGAAAGAACAGGGAAAAGCAAAAAACCCATGGCCCAATGTGGATGCGGCTTCGGGATCGTTGCTTTATTATTATGGCCTACAAGAATATAATTTCTATACAGTGCTTTTCAGTATCTCCAGGACCATGGGTATGATTTCCCAAATGGTCTGGGAGCGGGCATTGGGTATCCCTATTACCCGGCCAAAATCGGTGACCACAGACTGGATTAAACAAACCGTTTAAACACCATGAAATATTTACCGGTAATCTGGACCGGTCTGATCCTTTCATTCCAGTTGGTTTACTGCAATGAAATATATCAATCCGTAAGGATTTTTAATCCGTCCCCTGCAACTATCCAGCTCTTGGCCGAGACTGGAATTCCATTGGATCATATTACCGGAAAAGCCGGTGTATATCTCGATATTGTAGTTTCTAAAAGCCAGGTTGAGAAATTCGATTCAATTGGTGTTGAACATAAAATATTAATCCATGATCTTACACAATATATGCAGGCAAGGAATGTTCCTGCTGTATCTCGGGATTTTCCATTGGGCTCCATGCAGGGTAACTATACCTGGGATGAATTGAACAGCCGCTTTGATGAGTTGCGAGAATTATACGGAGCAATCATTTCTGAACGTCACATCTTGGGGCAATCTACAGAAGGACGCGATATCTGGGCCTTTAAGGTTTCTGACAATCCTGCTGAGGATGAACAAGATCCGGAAGTATTGTATACTGCATTAACCCATGCCAGGGAACCGGTGAGCATGATGAATCTATTTTATTTTGTACAAATGATAGGGGAAAATTATGGTTCGGATCCGGAACTGACCTACCTGGTAGACAATCGAGAAATGTGGTTTCTCCCTGTAATTAATCCAGACGGTTACGTTTATAATGAATCTATACAGCCCAATGGCGGTGGAATGCACCGGAAAAACCGTAGGGATACGTTTTGTGGAAATGGTACAAACCGTGGGATTGACCTGAATCGTAACTACGGTTATGGCTGGGGAGCGAATGATACCGGTTCATCACCTGATCCCTGTGAGGAGACCTATCGTGGCGAATCCGCATTTTCTGAGCCGGAAACACAGGCGGTCCGGGATTTTATTGAAAACCGGCCATTGATGAACGTACTTCATTATCATACTTTCTCCAATGTTTACATTCATCCTTATGGCAATGCGTCTCTCCCTGATGAGCCGGATCTTACAACCTATCGTGAAATTGGTGCGGAAATGGCCCGGTTAAATGGCTATGCGGTTGGCACAGGTTATGAAACCATTGGCTATACCGTAAATGGGGATGCGGTGGACTGGACGTATGGAGCGCAGGGGTTGGTCACATTCACCCCTGAAGTAGGATCGTACGATGATTATTTCTGGCCATCTGAAGATAGAATTGTACCGCTTTGTAAGGATCAGTTGCACCCCAATATGGTTTTTTCTTTTGTAGCCGGCAATGATATTGTGCTGCAAGATGTGCAGTTCCCAGTTGAAGAATTCCTATCTGGGGAAACAGTCACTGCGGAATTACATATCCAGAACAGAGGTTTAATGGATTCGGATGGAAATATTTCCATTACCCTGGAACCTGTGAATTCATTTATTTCTTTGGATACGGATTCTATCAGGATAGATGAATTGGAAGCACGGGATGATGATGTGGCTGCTCTGGATTATACTATCTCTGCAGATGCGTCCCGCGGCGCAGAGACCGGATTTATTACCACGGTGTATGATGGCTCCAGCTACCCCCGGCAGGATACAATCCAGTTTTTTATAGGTGCCCCGGATGTTATTATTCTGGACAGCTTTGAAATGGATCTGGGGAATTGGCAATTAGAGGGTGATTGGGGATTGACGGATGTCTCCTACTCAGGGAATTGGGCCTTAAGTGACAGTCCGGATGGGAATTATGGCAATAACCAGTCTACAGCTGCAGCTCTGAATATAAATTTTGATTTATCATATTACCATGGTATCCGAATTTCGTATATGACCCGCTGGGAGATTGAACCATACGATGATTTTGTACAGTTCCAGGCATACATACCCAATGAAGGCTGGATCAGCCTAGCGGGTGAATATACTGTAATGGGCTCCGGGCAAGATGCCCAGCCGCCAGGTGATCCTGGATACCATGGTAACTCTGATGGCTGGGTCAAGGAATTGATAGAACTGAACCAGTTAGGAGATTCATACCCCACATCATTTAGATTTATACAAACATCTGATAATTACAATAATGGAGATGGTTTTAGTGTGGATGATTTTACAATTACCGCTTACCCGTCAATGCTTCAGGGGGATTTAAATAGTGATAACATATTGGGAATTATGGATGTGATCCAGATGGCGGATATGATTCTTTTCAATGCAGAACCCACACCGTACCAGATATTTATCAGCGATTTGGATGGTAATGGCACTTTAGACCTGTTTGATATATTCTTATTGGTTAATTTGATCATGGAATTTTAATGAAACTATTTTTCTTGCTCATTGCCGCTGTCTCTTTTATACAGGGTCAAATATCCCCTGAGCAAATGGAACCGGGAAAAAGAAACGGCCACTACCGGGCCTGGGTTTATTTCAAGGATAAGGCGGGATCAGCGCAAGCGAATATTTCTGAGCGAGCCCGGCAAAGAAGGTCAAAAAATAATATCCAATCAGATAATCTCTGGCTGGATCTAAGAATACCAAATGATTACATTGAAACATTAAAAGAATTAAATATAATAATACGTCGTCAAAGTCGTTGGCTTAATGCCGTTTCTATAGAAACGGATATCAATACTCTAAATACTATATTAAAATTTGATTTTATAAAAAAGGTAGAACCTGTATATAATTTCGTTAAAGGTAGTACAATTGGTCCAGTTAATGAAAATGGGACTAATCAAATACCTAACAATAATCAACGTGATTTTGACTATGGTAATTCTTTTACCCAGATTGAGCAAATCAATAGTCATACAGCTCATGAAGCAGGATATTTTGGGCAGGGTGTTAGAATTTTGTTTCTGGATACTGGCTACATGCTATCCCATGTGGCTTTTGATTCCATCAATCTTATTGCACAATATGACTTTATTAATAACGATGACAATACTGCTAATGAAGATGAAGATAATGATAATTATCAACAGGACCACCATGGAACTGGCATGTTAAGTATTATTGCCGGTTATTATCCAGGTCATTTAATTGGACCGGCATTCAAATCAGAATATTTATTGGCCAAAACAGAAGATGTAAGCAGCGAGACCCAGGTTGAGGAGGATAATTACGTAGCGGCATTGGAATGGGGCGAAGGACTAGGCGCTGATGTGACTTCTTCATCTTTGGGTTATCTAGATTGGTATTCTTATTGCGATATGGATGGGAATACGGCAGTTACTACAATAGCTGTGGATGTTGCATCCAGTTTGGGTATGTTGTGTGTGACGTCAGCTGGAAATTGGGCATCTACACCTCCGGAAAACCCCTGTCAGCCGCCCATTACTCATTATATATCCGCTCCAGCTGATGCAGATTCGGTAATTGCAGTTGGTGCGGTGAATAGTTCAGGAATTATAGGTTCCTTTAGCTCCAGAGGACCAACATATGATGGCAGAATAAAACCTGAAGTTTGTGCAATGGGTATTGGAGTTGTAGGTGCTTCTCCGGGAACCCAGAATGATTTTATTACTGTCTACAGTGGGACGTCTGCTTCATCACCATTGATAAGTGGAGCTGCGGCATTGATTATGAGTGCAAACCCTTCCTGGACTGCAATGCAGGTACGGGAGGCAATGATGATGACTGCGTCACAGCATGAAAACCCTGACAATACCTATGGCTATGGAATTGTGGATATCATGGCTGCCATCAATTATGGGCAAACTGCAGGTGTAAAACCAGGGCAAGGAAATCCAGCGGATTTTCAAATCTCCACAGCTTATCCGAATCCATTTAATCCATCCGTATCTGTGGATATCACTGCAGCGGTTGGCGGTCATCTCATTGTGGAAGTGTTGGATATTAATGGTAGAATGATTTCAACACTCTATAACGAAAATGTAATTTATTCGACCCACAAACTAAATTGGATTGCAGATGGTGTTCCCGCAGGGCTTTATTTTATTAGATCCACCCTAAATGGCCAGTCCCATATACAAAAGGCAACCTTGTTGAAATAGAAAAAATCAGGAGAGGAAACACTTGCCTCCTTGTGTTGAGACCTCGAAATTGCATCTCGCCTGGACCATATTCTAAATGATTCCCAGACCACATATTATTCTTTTGCAAGTCGCCTTATTTTCCGGCTTGCTTTTTCCAGCACAATCGGAAGAAAGGAAGGTACAGCCTTTTCCGGTGGATCTGTCTGTCTTTGAAGGTCATAAATCCCTGCTTCTGGACTGGTCTTACGCTGACAGCATCGATGCAAAAACAATAGCCGTTAAATCAAGCAATACGATAGATGCTGAATTCCGTACCATTCAGGAACTAGAACCTGAACAATCCCGTTATCTGATTCAGAACTGTGAAATTGGCCTGCGCTATTTTTATCTCATTGAAATTGAAGATCATTTCGGTAATCTGTATACCAGTGATAGTGAGGTTCCTGTATTCGGCTCCTGCATGATTGCAGCGGACACGAGTCAATTTGATCCGCATATTTCCACGGTGCAGGAGTTGATTCTGTCTGAAATTAATAACAGCGTCCGAAATATGGACCCGACTCTGGATATTGATCCTATTTTGCGCCTTATGGCTGGTACCAATTCTGCAGAAACCGCATGGCTGGAAGAAATTCCTTTCAATGTACTGAAAAACATTGAATCAGAAGTTTCAGCGATAGATGAAATTGTGAATCATTCCAGTTTTTTGGAATCGATCATGAAAAAAGAATTGCTTTACCGTAATCAAGTTCTGCTTATCCCGAATGAATGGGTGGATAAAATCAATACTGCATTCTCTTTAATGGATAACAGATGGACAAACCTTTTTAAACAGTATGAAAAAAGTTTACAGGTTTTATTCCAAATGCCGCCTATCCATATCCTGGGTGCAAAACCGCTGGAAGACGGCCAGAAAGATTTTATTTTGCAGGTGGTGCATGAGGACCTGGTGGACCTGGAGGAATCGTACATCCTCTACCGGGATGAATATCTGGATCTATCTCCCTTTGCAAAGGATACATCCGGACTTATTTCTGTTCCCGCACCCGGGCACTGGACCTATGCTGATTTGATGATCAATGGAATATTTCATCAGCGGTTTCCATTATGGATCCCGCGTCCAGTAAGCAACACCATGGAAGGTGACCTGTTGCCCAGCGATAATGTTTATACCATAAAAGCGGGACTTGAACCAGCATCGGCCTGGTTCAATGAAATGATTTGGTCACCAAAAACCATGAAATTAGATTTGGAAGCGTCGGGTGTGCCGGGCTTTGATGACCATTATGCCTTCATATTACAGGATCAATTTTTCTGGGAATTGGATTGGGAACCGGGCTTTGAAATTCAGTACAGGGATTCTTCGATTCTTTTGGATCAAGCTATCGATTTCCCTGTTTTGTTATCCTGGAATAAATGGAACGAGGATCAATGGGAACCTGTAGAATATATGATTCTGGATTCTCTGCCGATGGCTGTACACCGATTCCCGGATGGGAAAACATGGAGTGAATTAAATTACGCAACACTGGGTTCAACCAATGATCCTCATTTAAATGAGATAAATACAGAAATGATTCCGCAGCTTTTTGTTCTCTATCAAAATTATCCAAATCCATTCAATGGCTTGACCCGTTTGACCTTTGATCTGCTGGAAGACGCCACGATCTCTCTATATGTAACCGATGCCAAGGGACGGGTACGGGATGTGTTTGTGGAAGATCAGTTCATGACCGGTGGCACCTATAATTATGAATGGAGTGGTGAGAATAGGTCCACGGGAATTTATTTTTTCACTATCCAAGCTCAAGCTGGGAATTTTCCGCCGGCTGTCATGAGTCGGAAAATGATCTACCTGAAATAAAACCCCCCTTTTCCATTTAATCTCTCAAGAGATTTCAGTATTTTTCCGCAGGTATGATGACACGGAACCTGTTTATTCTATTTCTTGCAGCTTTGATCTGGATCCCCGGTTGTGCTTCCCATCCGGCTATACAGCCTCATCTTGCGGAAGAAGGGAAAACAGAAATGGGATTCAGCTTATCCCTGGAAAATGTAATCCCTGTTATTTGGTATCGCCGCGGTTTAAATAAAAATACCGATGTTGGACTTAGAATTGGCATTCCGTTATCGGGAACCGGGGTGGATATAAACCGTGTATTATTCAGGAACGATCGTAAGTGGGATATCCTGAATCTGGCCTGGAGTTTTAACCCCAATTCAAATTTTGATGTGACGTATATGAAATTCAGTCGGGCCAAAAAAGAAAATAGAGGAATATTACCTGTTTCTTGGATGGGTTTCAGGATCATGATCATCCCCAACGGGGTCCTTCGCCAGCAGGACACAGAAGGTCTGTACAGTGCCAGCACACGTGCCGGTCTGCTATATGGACGGCAGATAGGGAAAAAATGGGGTATAGAATTTGGCTATTATCATGATTTTCAGGCCATGCCATTCAGCAAGGTTTTTTCGTTTGACTGGAACCCGAAATCGCCAAAAGTGATTAATGAATACGGCGATACTTATGTTAATTTTCCGCCTACCAATAATGGGCTTCCATCGGAATATTCACGTTTGACCGGACTGTCTTTTCAGGTCTACATGTATCTGGGTAAAAAACAATAAACAGATTTTTTTATGCCTGAGTTTTCTTTCCGGGATTGTCTAGTAACCCGGGATATTCCTGAATCCAAACTCTATTTAAAAACCAGCCTGAAACCCGATGCAAATCTTGTTGTCATTTTAGATGACCTCTTGTTCGTAAGTGCTTTGGTATCCGAAAATGAGAAACCGGGGATTCACCCTGTGATTCTCATGAATTCTATTAAAAATATCATTGGGGATGACCGGAAAAATCCTTCAATAGTTTTACTGGAATTTGCGGTTGAATATATGTTGGGTTTTGAATTTCGAAAAAATGATCAGGAACAGTTAAATGATTCTGTGGTGGATGGTGTTGGGTTGACCGCCTTTATTGGTGATCTGGAAGACGCCTGCCAGAATGGAGATTGGGAAAAAGCCAATGCTCTGGCCGCACATACATTTGTTGCATCAGACTATTCTCGAGGCGTTTTGGACGCTTTAATTGAGCTTGCTCTTCAAGATACGGACCGGAATGTTCTGTTTACTTTTCATTTACTCCGTGCTTTCCAGTTCCAGGGAATCAAGGGAGATAATTGGACCTATACAAAATGCCTACTGGATTATTTAGCAGGCTCTACATTTCCTGAACCCCATGATTTTTGCGAACAAACACCGACGGATGTGAAAGATAAGATGATCGAATCTGGAGATTTGTCTCTTTTTTCTGCTGTTGAAAGGCTGTGGCATGGGGATTATGTCAGGATTCGCGGATACAGGCGGGAATTGAGTCATTGGTGT
>DKQR01000209.1:0-3694 GCA_002471805.1 Fidelibacterota bacterium UBA7303
AAAAAGTAAAATTCAATCATTCATTCCTACATCAGTCTTATCACGTTTTGAATTGTAGGAAGAAGTACCAGTTGGAAGATTATTAATGCATTGGAACAATTCAATAACTGCAGTTACATTAATATGTATACTACTTACCGGCTGCAATACAGAAAAGGTTCTATCTGAGCACATGCCAAATGTTGTCACCGCAGACATCCAGGCAGGTATTGAGAAACATATCGAGGAACAGACGAAACTGGGTGATGGCTATTTCAAAATTCCATTTGAGAATCAAGAACTCCATCTCAAACTGGTCCGGGTACACACCGAATATCTGGCCAATCTCGCTCCGCAGAAGCATTTTGCCTGCGTCGACCTTGCCAGCTCGGACGGTCATGTCTATGATGTGGACTTTTTTCTCACCGGTAATTCAGGCAGGATGACCGTTACAGAAACTACAATCCACAAAACCAATGGGCAGCCCCTGTACGTTTGGAAGCGGAAAGAGGACAAAACCTGGTATCGCCTTCCGGTAGATAAAGCAACACCAGATCTGCTTGGGGTTGTTAAAGAACAGGACTGGTTCGATTTTTTTTATCGGGTTACCCTGCCAGAGATCAATGATAGAGGCCACATTTGGATTCCCTTACCAGGTACAGATCAATTCCAATCTATTGAATTGAAATATATTGAAGCCCCGGTAGACCAGCAAATATTGGAAGATAAGAAATATGGTAATAAAATGTTCTTCATGGTACTTAATCCAGAAAACAGCGGCGAAACTATTGAAATTTGTTACCGGGTGAAGCGTCGTGAAAAGGGTGTTTACGAGGATAACACCGTGGATCCGCAGAAATACCTCCGACCTAACCGTCTGGTACCTTTGAACCAGGAGTTCAGTAAAATAGCCAAAGAAGTTGTTGCCGGAAAACTAGGCAGCCTTGCACGCGCCCGCGCACTGTATGACCATACCATCGACCGGATGCGCTACATGAAATACGGAGACGGCTGGGGTAAGGGCGATGCGGTTTACGCCTGCGATATACGCACAGGAAACTGTACAGATTTTCACTCCTATTTTATTGCCCTGTCACGGGCCGTCGGCATCCCCGCGCGTTTTGCCATTGGCGCATCCATTCCTTCGGAACGCGATGAGGGCGGGATTGACGGGTATCACTGCTGGGCAGAGTTTTATTCAAATGGGAAGTGGTGGCCAACTGACATCAGCGAGGGCGACAAGTGTTCCGCCCTCTCCACCTATTATTTTGGCCATCATCCTGCTAACCGGGTCGAATTCAGTCATGGCCGCGACCTGGTGGTCGAACCTGGACCCGCTTCCGGACCAATCAACTTCCTGGCTTATCCTGTGCTGGAAATCAGTGGAGAAACTGCAAAGGCAGATGTCAAATTCTTCTTCAACAGACTCCCTTCCCGTCCTTTGTAGAACTCCGATATATGAAGTTAGTAGAAAAGAAGATGGGAAAAGTAACCCAGGTCCTGATAGGGAATGATTCAAAAACACTGGAGAAATGGCCGGTGGATTCGTGTAAAATATCCTACGAGGGATTTTCCGGTGATTTTCATGCCGGGTTAACAATGAAGTCCGGCGGACGGCAGCCTCACTATCCAAAAGGTACCCAGATCCGAAATTATCGACAGGTTTCCATTGTATCTCATGAAGAACTAAAATCCATTGCTGATTGTATGGGCATAGATAAGATTAAGCCAGGATGGGTAGGCGCAAATCTGGAGGTGAAAGAAATTCCAAATTTTACTTTTCTGCCACCGTCAACGAGAATAGAGTTCACTGGTGGTGCCGTATTAGTGGTGAATGGTGAAAATCTGCCGTGTATAAACCCTGGAAAAATTATTCAGCAGAATTTTCCTGAACTGAAAGGACTGGCTGAGTCATTTTCAAAAAACGCTTTAGGTAAACGAGGTGTAGTGGCATGGGTGGAATGCCTCGGTTCAATTCAGACTGGCGATGATATTACTTTGCGTATTCCCCAACAGAAAAATTGGTCATCGGTCAATTAAGAATTCTAACCAAAACCGAAGGTAATAGAAACATTAGGTTTTCACCTCCCTGTAAAAATTGTTTGAGCTCATTTTTTGGAGAAATGATATTAAAATGAAAAAGATGTGCCTTACAGGTGCAGTCCGAGGCGCCGAATCCGGTGCAGGGTATGGTTGCTCCAGGAAAATCGGACCACAGTCTGGCCCAGTAGTGTTCCTTTTTTTGTTCGCTTAGAAGACACCAGACCCCTGTAAGAGTCATCTGGGGCCGCAGGTAGTCCACGTGCCACCTGGGATGTTTCACCGGTGCAGCATGATGGCGAAGCCGTCCCTTTAGCCCTCCGGATCCAAAAGCGCTGCCAATATAGACATAATATCCCCGGGAAAAATCTACTGTACCCAGAGCACCGATATGCAGTGTGGCTGCGCTTGAGTTGAATAAAATCAGGGCGTAGGTGCCGGGAAGGGTAAGATTGACGCGCTGCAACTATTTATTTGTTGCTGGAGGGTGGGTTGAAGGTCTGACAGGTGGCGGGCACTTTTTAAAATATGCCTGCCTGGAATCAAGGAACATCTATCCTTGTTATTTCCCGGCCATCAATCTCCTTTTTTCTACAACGCGGTGTGCCAATTCTTCAAGGTTTTCTTCAGCGAGCATTTTCCGGATGCTTTCCTTGATCGGTTTCCAAGTATGATGCAGGGGACAGGGAGTATCATCGCTGCAAAGATCCAGGCCGATGGCACACTGATCTTCTTCCGGCGGTGGGCCATCGACTGCATCTACAATCTGATACAGGTAGATCTCCTTTGCATTCCGATACAGATTAATGCCGCCTGTGCGGCCCCTTGTCGCCTTGACCAGGCGGTGTTTCACTAAGGTCTGGACAATCTTGGCCAGGAACTGGTAGGGGATATTATAATCTTTGGCTATCTTGGCGGTCATGACCGGTTTTTCGGACTTTGCCTCTGCTAGATAGACCATAGCTTGAATCGCGTATTCTGCGGATTTACTGTAAAGCATAAAGTTAATTTTATTACTTCGCATAACAGGAACCAAGGAACTTTATTCCAAATATTCCATGTCCAGACACCGAAATAACATGGTAAATATGGCGAATAGGACGAAGGGGGACCAGGATTAAAAATCCCAGCGGGATTATGTTTAGACCTCCAAAACCAGGTATACCGCCAGCGGGTGGACTTAAAGGAGGGCAGGAAGTCCACCCGCTTGCTGCGGTTCCTGTTGGGAGACAGAATGATGATAATACTACGACACTGCCCAGGAATATGGCCCAAAATGAAAGCATGTTCAACTTGGGAAAGGCTATGTCCGGTACACCGATCTGAATCGGAAAAATAAAATTCCCAAATGCTCCGATCAAAAAGGGTGTAATGATAAAGAAGATCATATCTGTGTCGTGCATTATAAACATTTGATTGTAAATATCTGGATTGATGATTCTATCATTCCCGGACCACATCCAATTGATGATCGACGTAACCAGCTACTCCGGGTAAGCAATTTATTTTTAAGATTCATGATTCACCAGCTCCTTGATTTCCTTTGTATGCTGTTTTGCTTCATCCTGTATGCTGGAGGCTGTTCTTTTGAACTCTTTTATGCTCTCTCCCAGGCCGCGGGCCAGTTCAGGTATTTTTTTGCCGCCAAAGAGTATTATTACCCCGGCCAGGATCA
>DKQR01000209.1:4087-4669 GCA_002471805.1 Fidelibacterota bacterium UBA7303
AAAGACCGGAGCGTCCGCATACAGAAGAGAAGAGAGGATCTGAAATGAAACGGATAACGCCCCGGTCTAATAAACATTGTAAAAAATCTTTTAAGTATTATTTTTTGTTCAGACCAATCTCCCAAGTTTATATTTCTCTTCCTTACAACTTGCCGTATTAAATATGTATAATACGATATATTTATCTGAAAATATGCCAATAATAATAACAATGCAAGTATTTTAGGTAATTATATCATAATTATCTGATTATTCCAGATATTTTGGGTTCAGTGTTCGAGCATTCTGGAGAAAGGATAACTGAGTGTCTCCTGCGATTGTGCTACCTGTAAACAGAACGTAAATGGAGTCAATTGTTTATTGTCGGTGCTACCCCTGGTAATTAATTGTAAAAGATAATATTGAATTTTAGTGTCTTTGTTTAAAACCTGTAAGATAATCCAGAGAATATAAAACTGAAAGTACCATTCAGTTTCAACAGCAACATTTTCCTGGTCTGCTGAACAGGCAGGCATTTACAAGTTGAATTCAGGCTTGAAAATATGTTTGATTATTATTATTATTATTCCCGTATTACGATAA
>DKQR01000053.1:0-261 GCA_002471805.1 Fidelibacterota bacterium UBA7303
AAATCCAGTTGCTGGCGATCCTGACTGCAACCAGCTTCCTATTCATCAGCATCATTGGCATGTCGCGGTCATGGTTGTCCGTTGCGGCATTCCACTCGGTGGCCAATATTGGGATGCTCGCCGGTGCATTTGATGTGCCTACGAATAAGCGGTTATTGATGGGTGGGATTGCGCTCGTGATCTTGATTGCGATCCACTCTTATTGGCAGCACGGGGATAAATCGACGCCCATTCGTCCTCCAGCCAATTTGAAATAGAAGA
>DKQR01000053.1:631-6712 GCA_002471805.1 Fidelibacterota bacterium UBA7303
TAAGCGGGGTTTTTTGTTTGTGGGGGTGATGGTAGATTAATTTATACATAAGGAGATATTTTAATTATGGTTGATATAATATTAAAAAACTTTAATAATCCTGATGAAATTAGAAATTTCGATAAGGGAAAGTTTGAGTTGGTAAAATTAAAAGATATGACTATTGGTAGGGCTTCTTATGAACCGGGATGGAAATGGTCTATTAATGTTTCCCCGTTAAGTGGTACAGAATTTTGTGAAGTAGAACATCTAGGAATGGTGATCTCTGGTAGTGCTACAGTTGCTTTTAAAAACGGTGAAACACACATACTAAAAGAAGGAGATTTATTCTATGTACCACCCGAACCTCATGATAGTTGGGTTGTAGGTGATGAAAAATATATCTCACTACATTTTTTGGGAGCTGAAATATATGCTGATTAAGCATCAAGCCCCGGCCCCCCGGGGTTTTTTGTTTGTGGGAGGATAGGTAGATTTGATTGGTGAAGAAAAAATTAATAATCTAATTTTCTTTTTAATCTATATAATGAAAAAATAGAGGATAAAAACATGGAACAAGTAAATATGGCAGCCATTACCCTTTCATTGGTGGTTTCTTTTTTTAAGTTCAATTACATTTAAGTATCCCATGAAGAGATTACCAAACGAGAAGAGGAGAATATCATGTTTAAAATAATTCAAAAAACCGCATGGCAGTTGACAATGCTATTGAGCATCGGTGTAATGGCATTCCAGTCATGTGCGGCCCCTTCCCAGACCGCAACAAAACCAAAAGTGAAACCAATGAAAAATGTCAAAACCATCCAAGTCGTCAACTTCAATCTCGAGGGTATCAATCACGATGACTTCATGGGTGTAGCAAATGAGGTCGCACCGAATTTTGCCGCCCTTCCCGGACTGATCTTTAAAGTTTGGCTTTCTGATCAAGCAAACAATACTTATGGTGGTGTATATTCATGGGAGAACCACGAAGGGTTGGATGCCTACCGAAATGGTGAACTCTATGCTGGCGCCTTGACCAACAATCCGAATTTTGCCAACTTATCCGATAAAGGATTTGACGTTTTAAGAAAGCCAAGCAGCGTAACAAGTAACTTATTGGATCAAACACCCAAATACATCCAAGTCGTCAGCTTCAATCTCAATGGCATTACCCATGATGATTTCATGGGCATTGCAAATGAGGTAGTGCCGAATTTCGCCGCCCTTCCTGGACTCATCTCTAAAGTGTGGCTGTCTGATGAAGAAAATAATACCTATGGCGGTGTATATTCATGGGAAAGCCAAGAAGCCTGCGAAGCCTACCGGAGTGGTGAACTCTATGCTGGCGCCTTGACCAACAATCCGAATTTTGCCAACTTATCCGATAAAGGATTTGACGTTTTAGGAGGGCCAAGCAAGGTCACTCACATGAAATAGCCAGAAGTATTATTCAAATAAAAAAGCATCACATTCGTGGGGTTTTTTGTTTGGGGGATGATGAGTACTCTCAAGTACTGTAAAGATTTATATATACCATGCGTAATTTTCTAAAATTACTTTAATAAAGTAATGATATCTTGTTTTTGTATTATGAAAACTTTAACGGAGCCGCGAACATAAACTATGAAAAAAATCTACTTTATACTTCTATTATCATTATCATTTTCACAACGTTCTGATCCTGTTGATGTCGCAATGGAAGAACTCAGGACCATTGTTGAGACCGCTTCTAGAAATGGTCAGCGTGTTCTTGTAGATGACTTTACTGGCGCTCATTACTGCCCTTATTGTGGATACGCAAGTTTCGCAATATCTGATATGTTAGATGAATTCCCAGGCACCTTGATAAGTGCACAGTGGCACTTAAGTGCTTACACCGCTGAAGATTCAGATCTTGATGATTGTATATATAATGGTATAGTTGGTGATTGTTTCGAGGCTCGTGCTGATTTTTATGGATGGGACAGTATCAATGCTGTACCTATTGAAGTCTTTAATGGTGCTGAAGTTATAGTTGGTGCTAGTTCAGAAGAATCTGCTTATAATAATTATGTTACTGTCTATGATTATCTTGTTGGTGCTGATACACCCTATGAAATTTTTATCAATGGTTATAATGACGGTCTCAATGTTAACTATAGTATCGATGTGTCGCTGGATGCAGACATTACTACGCAGCTGGACGTGGACCCAAAAGTTCATATTTTTGTTGTCGAGGATAATATCATGATCTCATGGTTTGTATGGGATTGGCTAGACCACAATGCCAGGAATGTAGTTAGGCATTGGATCGCAGCTGGGGATCTGACCATTACTTCTTCTGGAGAGTCACAGAATTTTTCTGGTTCATTTACCATTGATGGAGAAGCCTGGAATCCAGACAATGTCAAAATTATTGCCATGGTCCAGAATGATGATAATGCAGAAATATTTCAGGTCCAGGAGACAAATGTAAATGATTTGTGCGATGATAATGTATGGGCCCCCGGTAATATAAATGGAGGAGTAAATACAGACCAGACTATTACGGTTGATGTTTTTGATGTCTTAAGCCTCGCAGATATTGTTGTATCAGGTGACCAAGCAAGTTGTGCCTACAATATTGGTGACCTTAACGATGATGGATATGTGAACTTGGTTGATATTTTTGCACTCGCTTCCATGATTCTGGAAGGATCAATATAGTTAAGCCTATATAGATTGGCTGATAGGATGTTTTTGAAATAATTCGACGCTCATTCGCCATCCAGCAAATTTAAAACAGGAAATTATGGATGATGATACGAAAATGAAGGTGTGGATCAATGGCAAAGAAGTAGATGCGGAAGAGCATGTTCTTTATATGAAAAGAGGCAGCTTTGAATGGAAATCAAAAGATGGTAATGTAATGGTGATTGATATTGATGATATTGATGATTATAAGAGCCACCTTAAGGTTAAAAAGAAAAAAAATTATAAAAAAGAAAGTGATGATTCATAAACAGAAAGATGTTTGAATTGTAGTTATTGCATTCTAGTAAAAAAAGCAACCAAAAGGAGAGTAAAGTGGCATCAATAAACCGAAGGGATTTTATCAAAATTACAGGAACAGGTCTGGCAATGGCTTCTATACCCTATTTATTACAAGGATGTAAAGCTAATCATTCTTTAACAGGCAACGGATATTTTGATCGTTTTGGAATTGACGAAGATACTATTAGAAAAGTAATGGCGGAGGCACTCAACAGCGGAGGCGATTACTGTGACTTGTATTTCCAGAATACGTTATCAAATTCAATACGACTGCAGGATGATATTGTAAGTGCCGCCAGTACTTCGGTTCAACTGGGTGTGGGGATTCGGGTTATAAAAGGAAACCAGACCGGTTATTCTTTCACCGAAGACATTTCACTATTAAGTATGAAAAAAGCAGCCAGGACCGCTTCGGGAATTGCATCAGGATCTGTCCAGAAATCACTCCAGGCACTTGAGAGCCCTACCTTGCAAAATTATTATGAAACAAATATGACCTGGGAAGAAGTGGGCATCCAGGAACGGATCCGCATGATGACCGGTATGAATGATGCAGTATTCAAACTGGACCCACGTGTTGTTAAGGCAAATATTTACTTCAGTGACAGTGACAGTTATATACTGGTTGCAAATTCAGATGGTGTTATCGCAACAGATTATCAGCCTATGCTGCGTACTACAGTTGGCTGTACTGCGGAACAGGACGGCAGCAGGGAAACGAATTATTTCAATTTTTCATCACGGAATGATATCAGTTTTTTAAATGAAGAACGTTTGCAGAGACTACCCAAAGAAGCTGTGGAAAGAACAGTGAAACTTTTTGATGCCCAGTCACCGCCTGCGGGTGAGTTGCCCGTGGTTCTGGCGGCAGGAAGCTCAGGGATTTTGTTGCACGAAGCGATTGGGCATGGTATGGAAGCAGATTTTAATCGGCAGGGTACCTCTATCTATTCGGAGAAACTAAATAAAAGAGTCGCAAAGGATTTCGTGACCATCGTAGATAACGGGACTAATCCTCACATCCGGGGTTCTATCAATGTGGATGATGAAGGCCAGGCTTCTGAAGAAACGGTTATGGTGGAGAATGGCATCCTTCGTTCTTACCTGCACGATCGAATCTCAGCCCAACACTATGGCGTGAACGTTACTGGAAACGGGCGAAGGGAATCCTTCAAGCATTATCCCATGCCTCGTATGTGCAATACCTATATGCTGGATGGGCCTCATACCTTTGAAGAAATTATAGCCAGTGTAAAATATGGTATCCTGGCGGACCAGTTCACCAATGGTCAGGTGAATATTGGTCCCGGTGATTTTACATTTTATGTAAAATCCGGTTCCCTGATAGAAAATGGCAAAATTACGGCACCCATCAAAGATGTTAATATTATTGGCAATGGTCCTGAAGTATTGGAACAGGTTACCATGGTGGCCAACGATATGAAACTATCTGAGGGAGGCTGGACTTGCGGGAAGAACGGCCAAGGTGTTCCTGTTTCACAGGGTATGCCCAGTGTATTGGTTTCATCGATCACTGTTGGCGGAAGGGGGTAGATCATGGCAAAAGGGAAATGGCTAGAACTGGCTTACTGGACTCAGAAAAAAGCACAGTTATTAGGAGCGCAGGAAAGTTCAATTTCAATCAATCAAAGCCGTAGGGTTGAAGTTGACTACAGGGATGAGAAAATTGAAAAAATGAAAGAATCCAGTCAGCAAGGGCTATCCATTGAAATTTTTTCCAAAGGTCGTTATTCATCTCATTCCACCAACGATCTACGCAAAGGGTCTCTGGAGAAGTTTATTCAAAACGCTGTTGATCTTACAAGGTACCTGGAGGAAGATGAATATAGGGGCCTTACTGATCCAACCTTGTATCAGGGCCAATCGGACGCAGATCTTGATCTGTTTGATCCTGAATATGATGGTCTCACTACCAAAACCAGAAAGGAAGTTGCCATGAAGCTTGGCGCTCACCTGCTGGGTCAGGATGACCGCATAATATCTGTGGCTTCAGGATTCTCCGATAATTCCGGTGAAAACTACGTAGTAAAGTCCAATGGTTTTGAAGGTACACGTAAGGCGACATCATTCTCACAGTATGTGGAAGTGTCCATCCAGGGAGAAGGAGACAGAAAACCGCAAAACTGGCGCTATTACAGTGCTCGTCACCTGGCTGACCTGCCGAGCACAAAACAAACCGCCATGGAAGCACTAGAGCGTACACGATCCCAACTTGGACAGGCTAAGGTAAAAACTGATACAATGCCCATGATTGTGGAAAATTCCAACGCGGGCGGCCTTTTATGGCGACTCTCCCATCCGCTGAGCGGTGCATCGATCCAGCAAAAAAATTCTTTTCTTGACGGCAAGAAGGGAAAGAAGATTGCTTCCAAAGCACTTACAATTACGGACGAACCTACAATCGTACGCGGGCTAGGCAGCCGGTTATACGATGGAGACGGCATCGCTGCCAAGACAATGCCCGTCATTCAGGATGGAGTTCTAAAGAATTATTATATTGATGTCTATTACGGCCGAAAACTGGGGTGGACACCAACTACAGGGTATGCTTCTAATATTGTAATTAAACCAGGAAAGCGAAGTGCAAAAGCTATTGAAAAGGACTTGGATAAAGGAATTTTGGTTACCAACTGGCTTGGCGGAAACGCCAATGGAACCACGGGTGATTTCTCTCTTGGAGTGGCAGGCTGGCTAATTGAAAACGGGCAACGCACACAACCCATTGGTGAAATGAATATATCCGGAAATTATACAGATCTGCTCATGAACTTGAAAGAAGTTGGTAATGACCCTTATCCTTACTCATCCTTCAGAACCCCGACGCTACTTTTTAATGATGTAAAATTTTCCGGTACCTGATCCCAGTATCAAGAATTAGCTACACATATCTTTCAGCTACTTATTGTTGGACAGGTGCTTTGCATTGTATTCCTTGCATTCAAGTGGTTAGCTCCAGCCCCCAGACAGACTCTATTATTCATTCTACTGCAAGGAAGTGCTGCTCTGGCAGCTATTGTGGCTGTGTTTTTTTTAACTTCATAAAACAGCAAAATTGCCACACGGGTT
>DKQR01000124.1 GCA_002471805.1 Fidelibacterota bacterium UBA7303
TATACCTTGCATAGTTAAATATATCATAGTTACAATCAGCAGAACCTGAGCGATACAAAGCTATATTTGAGAGGGATAAACATGAGTGATAAAAAAGAATTCAATAAAAAATACGAAGAGAAACTTAATAATCTTCAAATCGAACTGGTACGGCTTCAGGATTGGATTATCGACCGCGGAAAAAAGATCGCAATTATTTTTGAGGGCAGGGACGCAGCAGGCAAAGGAGGCACCATTAAGCGTATCATAGAAAATTTAAATCCCAGGTACTGCAAGGTCGTTGCTCTGGCGGCACCAACAGAACGGGAAAAAACCCAGTGGTATTTTCAGCGCTATGTACCTCACCTACCTGCTGGCGGTGAGATTATAATCTTTGATCGGAGCTGGTACAATCGTGCCGGTGTGGAGCGAGTTATGGACTTTTGCACTGAAAAAGAATATATCAATTTTCTGCAGACCTGCCCGGAATTTGAACGGATGATCATCAGTTCAGGGATTCAACTGATAAAATACTGGTTTTCCGTTAGTGCAGAAGAACAGATAAAACGTTTTAAAAGCCGGGCGGAAGATCCTACCAAAGGCTGGAAATTAAGCCCAATGGACTTAGAATCTGTAAATCGATGGGATGATTATTCTAAGGCTAAGGATAATATGTTCGAGCATACGGATACAGTGTTCTCCCCATGGAACGTAGTGGAATCAGACAACAAGAAAAAGGCTCGGGTTAATTGTATCAGTCACTTCCTGCACCAGGTTAAATATGAAAACATAGAACATCCCGAAGTGATCCTGCCAGAACGTACCCAGCAGAAAGACTATGATAGGCCATCCCGTTCTAACTATAATTACGTACCAGAAGAATTGTAAGGTTAAATAAAGAAATGAAATTCATTGAAACATTAAAAAAAATAGAAATTATTATCCTGGGAAAACGTAATCAGAAATCTGCAAAACCAACAGGTCACTGGCAGCAGTATCGCAAACCGAAGCAGTCGAAAACCTAATCCGCCAAGATTGTTTTAAACTGTGCCGCAGCCTGGGTAATGGGCATTGCGCCCTTCCTTTTCAGGTGAGAATCAAAAAATACTGTCACCATTGTATTTAGCATCGCCCTCATTGTTGTTCTGTCCTCCCAGCTGAAATAAGGTACTACCACCTTGGCCGCTGGCGCATACTGAGGCCCATCCGTAAAATCATAATGTTTCATCCTGCTGGCTGCAAAATGATGATTAGGAACAGATGAATTTTTCATTAAGGTTTTCATTTTCTTGTAATTTTCCGGCATCCAATCCCATTTGTCTTGTCCCAAGTGCAGGAAGGGAATCCTCATCCCCTCTTGAATTATTTTATCACTTAAAGGAATAAACCAGGTATCGAAACCTGCTGCTGCATCAATACGATTGTCCATACTGGCAGTAGCAATAGTTGTGGCACCGCCAAATGATTGTCCGAACATTCCCACCCGCTCCAAATCAATGATTCCAAACAAAGGATTTTTTCCTTGCAAATGGTCAATCTGGTCCAGAACAAATTGGATATCGCCAACTCGTAAATCCAGTTTCTGTTCGGTGGTTATTTTGGGTTTGGTTTCTCCCACAGCTTTGCTGGATTTTTCCGAAAGGTACGGCGCCGTGGAACCATCACTAAAGATGGTGATGAAGGAATCATACGTATGACCCACAGCTACTACCACGTACCCGCGACTGGCCAATTCTTCACACTGGATAGAATTTTGATGTTTATATCCTCCTCTCCCATGTGAAAAAACCACCAAGGGGTAAGAACCTTTATTGGTGGAAGGTTCAAGATCTATAAATGAGTTTGTCTCAATTTCAATAACACCTGCTAGAAGAAATTTTGGCACAGAGTAGTGATTCGCTAATTCATTTACCACCATTTTATTATTTTGGAAATAAATAAATCTTTCTCCCGAATTCCTTTTTACAGCAGGATACCAGAATTGCACCATGATCCTGCGCAGTGCACCTTCCTTATCTGCAAAAATATCCGTCCTGCTGGAATCGGTCCACTCAAATAATTTTGTACCAACCGCATAGCTGCCTCCTGGAACAGGGATATCATGATAGCGCAGCAACCGGCTGCTTGCACATCCAAAGGGCAGCAGGATAATCACAATCCATAGACAAGCCAGCCGATGGAAGGCATATTTCATAAACGGGAAAAACTGACCATGTGATTTAAATAGAGAAAACCCGGGTGATATTGAAACCAAGAAATATTTCACCAGTACTTAAAGACCCGCTGGCATCCTCAATATAGGCACCCTCATATCCACCCCGGGCATTGGTAAGTAGCAGTTGAAATACATGACCGCCAGTTTCAATATCGCATCCCAGGCCCCATCCGTTTTTAAAAGAATCGGGACGATCGCCCAAGGGGAAGGATATATCGGCATTGATAGAGAAGCGCCTTGTGACCATAATCCTGCCGCCTAGAACAGCTGAAAAGAGATCATGCTCATCTTCATGTGCGGGTACTAGATTCTTATGGCTCCAGGTCGGAACCACCTGCAGGGAGACACTTTCATTGAATTTCCGTCCCACGATCAGCTGCTGCAAATAACGGATCCGGTTCGCGAAATTATCTTTGACAATGGCATCCTTCCTGAGTGCATTAATACCCATATTTGAGAAAATTACCACGGTGATGGGAAATGTTTTTCCTTGCCCCTCTGTCTGTCGAATCAATTTGGCTTTGATCATTACATCATAGGTTTTCTGCCAGGAACTCCTGCCCAGTCCAAAAGCCAGCCTTTCATGAAGCCCATATTTTAGATCATAATGCACTGCGGCTTCATCTAGACCAAACAGGTCATAAAAGCCATTTTCCACTGTACCGAACCGGTGCTGGACCATGAATTCCAACATCTTCGACCGCGGTAATTCCACGGATTGTGAATTCACAATCCGTGTTGCCTTAAATGTAGCCTGTACCGGCAGGGGTTCTATTGGTTCCTCATTCAGGAGATCCAATAACTCATCCTGGGAAAATATCTTTATTGCGCTGAAAAAGAGAAAAAGAAAAAGGCGAATCATTTCTGCTGCAATTTCACATTCACAGTAACCTGGATTTTCCGGGCGATATTGTTTCTGACTATTTTGGGAATCCTGATGTCATAATCCGCAGGAGCGACTTCGAATGTAGCCAGGCCATTGATACCACCCCCCGCGCGGGCAAGGGTACCTGATTCCGATATTTCCCGTGATACTCCATGGATGGTTAATGTACCGGTTACGGCTACATCCTGAGGATCCGGACCAATTTTCAGTTCTAGCCAGTGGTCTATATTCCCTTTGAAGGTGGCCTTGGGGAATTGGTGTGATTCCAGATAATTCTCATTAAAGTGTTCCTGCATCAGGGCATTTGGAAAAATAAAACCGCGAATGGGAACCTGAAAGGCTAAACTCCCGGTCTCCAGGTCCAGCATGCAGGAAGCTTGTTTATTTACAGCTACAATATCCTCCATAGGCGCATGAGAGTAAAAAGAGACAGCGCCGGAACGAGTGATGTATAGGTCCCGGGCCAGCAGCGGTGCACAACAGAGAAATAAAAATATTTTTTTCACTGGCACTCCATTTCAAAAAATTTCTGGATAACAAAGATATTTTCAACGGAGAGTTTTTGCCCACCACTGGGCATAAAACCTGGATCGTCTGATTCTCGTTGAATACGATCTAGAACCTCCCCTGATTTTATAGCATAATATACTGTTGTATAGGTATCGAGGGACACACCGCCGGAAGGGGATGACCCGCTGTGGCAAACGGTACAATTGGGTTCCAGGATCGGTTTTACATTTTCTGTATAATACTCTTCTACCTGGCTGCAGTCCAGGGCTGCGTTCAGGTCCTCCTCCACATTGGTTTCGCAGGCAAGAAAAGCCAGGAAACCTACAATGATAAATTGCAGTTTTTTATTCATTTTAACTAAAGTACGAATCAGAGCAACGGTTTAGGAATAAAGATTACTTAAATTTCAGGATAATGAAACCATATGAATTCAATAAAAAAATTGTCATCATCCTATTGCCCCTGGTCCTTCTCATGGGCTTTTTTTATTTCTTCAACTACCGGGAAACACATACAGACTGGACAGAGATAAAACCGCAGATATCGTTATCGGCAAAAGAACTTCTCCAGCGCTACCAGATCAACGAAAAAAATAATCTAACCAATATAGTGGTACAGGTTTCAGGTATGGTAACTGCCCTGGATGATTCCCTGTATATTCTGGATAAAGCAGTGGTTTGCAAACCAGCTGCAGACATAAAATTCAATATAAACAAAAAAGAATTTGTCACCGTAAAAGGACGCTGCCTGGGCTATGATGACCTGCTCATGGAAGTTCGTCTGGATCACGTTGTAGTTATAGAATTGTAATGGATCAGTATTTTACACCGCCTGCGAATAAACATCCTGTATATATATCTATAACTGGCAGTTGTACCCATAGGTTTCATTTCCTGAACTGATGAAAATATTTTTTCAACACAAAAAAACTGGCAGAAGATTGATCTCCCTGGTGATTCTCATGGGAATCTATGGTTACCTTGTTTACCAGAAAGAGAATATTGACGTTGCCAGTACAATATCTGTTGAATCATTATTTGCGCAGGATATGCTCTGGCGTTTTCAAGTTAATGAGGGGGATGATTTCCTGAACCAGGTCGTTTCTGTTACGGGTACTGTAACCGCCGCTGGCGATTCATCCCTTCTGTTAAATAATTCAATTTACTGCATGATGGACACACCTGTTTCTGGAGAAGGGTTTATTTCGGAGACTGTGACAATAAAGGGACGCTGCCTAGGATATTACCAGCCGCAAAAGCAGGTTCAGCTTGACCATTGTATCATTGAGGATCACTGAGACAGCACCGGCTTTATTTCAAGTATAGCACTTTTCGTTTTTTCACCGCATCTCCATCCGTAACCATAAGAAAATAAACACCGGTGCTCATTGCTGGATTTTCCGGGACTACGGTCAGTTTGCTGGTTCCCATGGGTAAAGATTCATAGTGTTTAACCGCCACCGTCTGGCCAAGCAGAGAAACCAGGGATAATGTGATAAGCCGCTCTGGTTCCGCCACGCGGATATTGATATGAAGTCGGGGGTTAAACGGATTGGGGAAAACTTTCTGCAGATGGAATTTTCCGGAAACAACAGGAGATGGATCAATTTCTAAGGCCTGATTGGCACTCCCCGGCGTTGGTTCCATGTAAGCCCAGGTATCTGGAACATTTCCAATTCGGCCATAGGACACATCAACACTTTGAGCCGGAAAAGTAAGGGAATCGATGATGGTATGGGCATCGGGGGCAACAATAGCCAGAAATTCACCTCCGGAGGAGAGTTTGAAATTGGTATGCAGTTCCCCCTGTTCCTGATCCTCATCACACCACACCAGCAGGTGTTCACCTGGATTCAGGGTCATTCCTGAATCCGGGAACTGCCACTTAGTCAGATTGTCTGTTTTATCTGTCAGGTAATGCCCACTCAGGTCAATGGTTCCAGCCGCGGTAGAAGAAAGTTCCAGCCAGTCATCATATTCCCCAGACTCATCAGCGTTGGTCAGCACATTTTTTGCCAATAGTTCATTGATTTGTACCTCTGTGCCTCCCCAGGGTTCTGCCACCTGGATCCGCCGATAACCATAGACCGGGTAACGGTCCACTTCGCCGTCATAGATTGCTGTGAGGTACCACTGGTAGAGCCCTGGTTCACTAATCTGTATCCCAGCCTGCCAGCGGTCATGGTCTTCCACCCTCCTGCTCATGGTGTCAGACGCAGGATTTAGCGCAGTGGTGAACCAGTCTGTCTGGTCATCCTTTTTATAGTGATAGATCACCTCATCCACTCCCCCAGGTCCAAAAACAGCAGTGTTCAGTGCGATCATTTCCGTTGTAAGCACAGGACCGGGTGAGACGATTGCGTCGTAAATAATTGGTTCCGTTCCCCCATAGTTTAACTGATTTTCCAATGCTGACAACCTGGTATTGATAAATTCCATTATACCCTGTTTTACATGCTGGTTCTCATAAGTGTCGCCATAGCTGTCAATAAAATCATCCATGTCAAAACCATAGTCGTAGGTACGGTACAGATCATCCTCGGCAGAGGGAATCAGGGACTGCTGCAGTATATCCAGCATTAATTCCATTGAATCCGGGGAAAAAACCATCGCACTGTAAAACTCAATAAAATGGGTAAGCAGGTTCCGATAGCGGGTCTGGTCAAACATATAATCGGTAAGAGGCCTGCCATCATTATCAATAACAGCGTACTGGTAAGGATCGATTGCAGACCAGTCAATATTGAACCAGTCAATACTGAACGTATTATCATAATCGTAGGGAATCCAATGAATCAAGTCATCAGAAGGATTATGATACAGGTAATAATTATTCTTTAAAAAACGGTAATCATCCCAGCTGCCGGTGAGGATATTCATGGCAAAATATTGGATCGTTTCTTTTATATTTAGTACCAGCTCCAGGGAATCAGGCGAAAAATGGATGATCCTGATCAACCGGGCTAATTTGGAAAAATCATATTCATCCTTATTTGTTTTCAATTCATAGGGTCTTTTATCATCATAGTAGGGATGATAATTTTCAGGGTTCTCCCCGCGATAGCTCAAATCTGCAGGCCATAAGCATTTCCACAGGTTTCCGTTATCGTTCTCGTAGTTCCTGGATAGAAAACTGTCATCAATATGCTCCACCGAAATATACAGTCCGTAATATTCATCATTGATGTACACTTCCGCATGGGCGGCCCTGCTGGCTGTCATTCCAATATCCTGGAATAAATCCCAGCATATCTTGGAACGAACAATGGAAGGATCATTGTGCTCCCCGTTCAGGTTTAATTTTTCAAGTCCAAAAAAGTCCCGGCCGGGGAAAAAATGATTGAAATCTATCTTAAATGACTTTTTTGCCGATACACGGGATGTATTGCCCCGCAGCCTGAAACCCACTGAATCAACTATTTCATCAATCTGGGTGTTTTGAAAGTGAATTTCAGCTGGATGAAGCGAATCACTTTGTACATTATCATACATCCACTGCAGGTCTTCTGGATCCAGTGTAATTTGGATCACGGCAATCTCAGAATCATCATAAACCTTCCAGGAGTCATCTCCATGGAGGACCGTGCCTATAAAGAGCAGGATCCAGTATAACCTAATTTTCTGCGCGAAAAACACCAAGGGCATGGGGTTTAAATAGTATCTGGTGAGATGATTTAATTTTAACACAATCACGCCAGCGCCAAACAAGTTGGTCCATTGCGGTTTGGAAAGGATAACTGTAAATAAGATGGCTTTTTCAGAGTATTCATAAACCGTAATTTAGTAACTCCTATTGGAGTTATTGATTGCTGAAATGAAAATTAAGATAGCTGTAATTATTTTATTATTCCTCGTTTCCGGCATGCTGACCTGTGTGCAGCCTGCGCCCAATCTTAGCCTGTCCTACGGTGCATTCCTGCGTCCGGATGGTATTGAATTTCGACTTCTGGCTCCTTCATCCAAAAGGGTACAGCTGGTCATTTTTTCCAGCCCGGCGGATGAATCCGGCAATGAATATCCCATGGACAGATCAGAGAGCGGTGTATGGTCTTATTTCCTGAAAGACGCCGGACCAGGGACACTGTATGGATACCGCCTGGAGGGTCCCTTGAATGACTCCACCATAATTGTGGCCGATCCCTATTCAAAGGCTGCTGTTACCCAGAATACCTGGCGCCATATAGCCAAGAGCTTGGTAATGGAACCCGGATTTGACTGGCAGGGTGACACATGGCAGAACATTGATCCCAAAGATTTAATCATTTATGAAGCCCATCTGCGGGACATGACGATACACCCATCTTCCAAAGCAAAATCCGCCGGTTCATATGCAGGCTTCATTGAAGAAAACCAGCGCGGCGGTATTGCCCACCTAAAAAATCTCGGCGTTAACGCGGTGCAATTTCTTCCGCTGTGGGATTTTGCCAACGTAGAAATACCTTACCAGGAAGAAGCTGCAGGCATGGTAAATACCTGGAATCCGTATGAGCGCAATCACTGGGGCTATATGCCTACTTTTTATATGGCACCGGAAAGTTATTATGCTTCCGACGGCAGTGCTGTTCCCGGGGAATGGAATGGCAGGGATGGACGGGCGGTCCGGGAGCTGAAAGAAGTGGTCCGGGAACTGCACAGAAACAACATTGCAGTCATTATGGATGTGGTGGTGAATCATGTTTCCAACTACGACTGGCATCCTTTGAAATACATTGACAGAGAGCTCTATTTCAAACTGGACAGTGAAGGGAATTTTTTAAGCCAGTGCTGCGGAAATCTTCTGGATACAGATAATGAACATGTGCGCACCTATATCATCGAAAGTTTAAAATACTGGATGGTGGAATATCATGTAGACGGTTTTCGTTTTGACCAGGCCCACCTGCTTTCCGCGGAGACAGCCAAATACATTTTAAGTGAGTTGCGCAGCGTAAATCCCCAAGTCATTGTTTACGGGGAAGCCTGGAACAATCGCGGCCGGGAATTTTCTGAATTGGGCTGGGGATCCTTCAACGCCCATTTCCGGGACGTGTTGCGCGGGGACCTCCACGATTTTTCCAAAAAAGGATTTCTTTTCGGTTCTTATCGTCCAAATGAAAATAAGAATGATCTGAAAACGATCGTTACCGGCACTCTCTGGGGCAACAAAGGCATATACAACACACCGGCACACACCATCAACTTCCTGGAGGTCCACGACGATTATTGTTTCAGCGACTTCCTGCGGTTGTCATCGGGCCAAAATTCGAAAGATGAATTAATCAAAGATAGATTGCAGCATATAGAACTCACACCGGAGATATTTAAAATGAACACACTGGGCGCTCTGGTATTGCTCACCAGCCAGGGGATACCCCTTATACACCAGGGTCAGGAGTGGGCCCACACTCAGGTTGTCGCCGCCACGAATCGGCCTGACTCCAACGTGGGGAAGATGGATCCCAATCCCTATAACAAAGATAACGAAACTAACTGGATAAACTGGGAAGAGGCAGCGCAAAACCGTGCATTGGTCAACTACTACAGCAGTTTAATTCTCTTACGGAAAAAATACAATCAGCTGAGAAACAGCAGTCTTAACGATTTTCGGTTCTTCGATCTGGACAGCAGGTTTGGGTTGGGTTATGCCATTGCTGACGACATGGTTGTTTTTCTAAATGGCAGTGTTACGGAAATATTGAGTGTAAAACTGCCACCGGGAAAATGGCTGCAACTGGTCAATGCCAGTGAGGTTGATTTAAATGGATTACGGATTGCGGAAGGTTATATCAATATCCAACCCACCAGTGGTACTGTTTTTATTCGCACTTGAAAATATTTTATTATCTTACCCTTGCATTTCTAACCTTTGGATGTACCATGGATCATAAAAATAACAGACCCCCTGATTGGACTAATAATCTTACAATCTATGAAGTGAACCTGCGGCAGTATACACCCCAGGGAACCTTAAGAGCCTTTCGCGAGCATTTGCCCCGGCTCAAGGCCCTAGGAGCTGGTATTCTGTGGTTCATGCCTATCCAGCCTATCGGCACAGTAAATCGCAAAGGGACCCTTGGCAGTTATTATTCCGTGCAGGATTATTATGGAATCAATCCGGATTTTGGGACCTTGGATGAATTTAGATCCCTGGTTGATGAGATTCATGAGCTGGACATGTATATCATTCTAGACTGGGTAGCAAATCATACTGCCTGGAATAATCCCATGGCCAGTGAACACCCGGAATGGTACACCAAAAATGATGAAGGCAATTTTCAGTCACCGCCGGGAACAAACTGGGATGATGTGATCGATCTGGATTATAGCAATGATGACCTCCGGGCTTACATGACTGCTGCCATGGAGTACTGGGTTCGGGAAGTAGGCATTGACGGTTTTCGCTGTGACGTGGCAGGCATGGTGCCCACGGATTTCTGGGAATCTGTGATTCCGGCACTGCAAAACATCAAACCCGTATTCATGCTGGCGGAGTGGGATGACCCAGAACTGCTGGAGAATGCATTTCATGCCGATTATAACTGGGGTCTTTATCATGTACTGAAAGATATAGCGGCTGGGGAAAAAGAATTCTCCGAAATTCAAGAATATTATCAAACACCTCCAAAATCTTACCCCCTCACTGCCTTAAGAATGAATTTCCTCGATAACCATGATGAGAACAGCTGGGGAAGAAACATGATCAGCCATTTCGGACAAAACCTGTACCCCCTGGTGACCATGATCTTTACCCTGCCCGGCATGCCGATGATCTACTCCGGTCAGGAAGCCAAATTAAATAAACAGCTGAGATTTTTTGATAAAGATACAATTCCATGGGATGATGTCCCGGACAGCAAATTTTACCAGGAATTAATCAACCTGAGAAAAGGGCATAAAGTTTTCTGGAATACCAATCACAACCTGGAATTCATGGGCAGCCTTCCCCCTGGGCTGGTGGGATTTAAAAGGTGGACCAAGGATGCTACCTTCCAGATCGTAGTGAATTTATCTGACCAAGACCAGGAATTAGATCCTGGTTTGATTGCGGGCTCAATGCTTTTTAGCGACGGCATTTCCCAGAAAACCACCATTGCCCGGCATGGCTATCTGGTTTGTAAAGAAAACCGTTAGAACTTAACGGATCAACGTCATTTTCCCATTATACATTCGGTTAGCAATTTCAATTTCATAGAAGTAGACACCGGAAACAGCAGGAATATCAGATTTATTTCTGCCATTCCAAAACGCATTGCGTAAAGGAAGGCCTTTACCGCTATCTTGAATAATCGCACCATTCACATCAATAATTTTAATCCGCTGAAACTTAACACCATCAGGAATCAAAAATGTTGTCGTAGAGTTAAACGGGTTGGGATAGGATAAAATTTTAAAATTATCCGGGAGTGTATTATTGCCCGAAATCAATGTAATCTGGATATCTTTCAGATTAAAGCCTCCGGAATAGACCATCATGGATATTAATGCAGGTCCGGGACCTATTTCCATGGTATCCGGTTCTGTCCAGGCCCAAGCCTGATACCCGCCTGTATTGGGTATTTCCATAATAATTTCCTGAGATTGCGCCGGTATGGATATGGCAAGAAGTCCATTATTATTTTGCGAGGCAGCACGGCATAAAACCTGATAGACGCCTCCTACTGACACATCAACCGTATAATACATCCATTCCCCGTTTTCCAACCAGCCCACATTATGAGAACTGCCTTCGGTGTCCTGCGCGGTCTGAATATCCACCCCATCATTGCGGTAGGCCCAGCCATTATTCCATGACTCCGAATCACCGCTGAATTTTGCTGGATCTTCATAGGTATAATCAAGATATGCCACTCCGTTGGCACCCATGTCGTAATGCACTGCTTCCAATGTGGCAGGAATGGTGATGGCTTCATACGGCGATGATACAATTTCGAAATCCGGATGCGTCATGGCATGCAGCAACCCTTTATTCTGTGTGCAGTTTTCGAATCGATAGGCCTCCGCCAGGTCCATCAAACCTGTTTCCACTTTTTCGGCTGTTATGGTCTGTATTGTGTTATTCCAATAATCGAGAATTACCTGAAAACTTTCGGGAACTTCTACACGCATTACCGGGGTAATGCTGCCATTGTGTTTGTAGTTCCACGAACTCCAGCCGATATCATGCTGTTCAAAAAGATTCACTTTATAATGAAACCAGTGGTTGGAGTTTTCACCGAATTCACCTACCCATAAAGGCACATTATATTGATCGCTCATAGACAGGTAGTTATTTACCCAGGAGGTTTGATGACTAGGTCCAACATAGTGGTGAAAACTGTAACCCATATTGTTATCGAAAGGCGGCGTGAGACTGGTAAAATCATTCCCATACCAGTTACCTTCAATAAACAGAAGATGGTTCTGGTCTACCATACGGATAGCTGTTTTTATCTGTATATAAAAATTCCGCAAGTCGATAGAAGTAAATCCGTCAGATAGTACTGGTTCATTGATTAAATCATAGCCGGCAATCCAGGGCTCATCTGCATAATAGTTGGCAATATGCTGCCAGATATCTGTTGCCCAGTTACGATTTAATGCACTGGTCCATAGTCCAGCATTTATGCCGTCACTGTCTGCGGGAAGATCTTTGCTCTGGGCACCAGGTGCACAATGCATATCCAGCATAAGATATATCTGGTACTCCCGGCACCATTCCAGAATGCGATCGATAATGACAAATCCGTCATTGATAAACACCCAGGGTTCATTGGAAAAATATTTGTAGTGGAAAGGGATCCGAAGTGTATTAAAACCCTGTTCCGCTATAAAAGCTATATCCTGTTCCGTGATATAATTTTGATGATATATCTGATAGAATTCATCTGTTTTCTCTTCACCAATCAGGGACAATATTTCATTTTTTATATTGGTATGGGAGGCGAAAAACCCGCCTATCCCCCACATATATCCTTCCTGCACCAGCCACCCGCCCAGGCCAAACCCTCGTAATAAAATAGGTTCATCATTCCCATCTACTATTTTGCCATTATCTCCAACATGCAGAAAATCCTGACTATAGGCAAGTGTAAGAAGAAAAAATAGTATCTGGAACTTCAATCGCATTCAGAGCAAGAACCGAAACAAACAGCCGCAATCATTGTATCCAATTGAGCTACGGACAATGCTCTATCATTATATTGCCCTTCACCACAATCATCCGGGACAGATTCCCAGCCTCCGGACCAGGTGTCCGGGTAATATCCATTCCTGTATTTATAGGTATAACCAGAATTGGGCGGCAGTGTCAATGTGGTTTGCCAGATGCTTGTATCAGAGACGGGCTGCATCTCTAAACCACCGGGCTGTCCAGAACTGATATTTCCGCCGGAGAGCCACACACCCATTTCGCTTACAGTTTCATCCTTCATGTCCACCTGAAATGTGACCTGAACATTACTGAAATTTTCGGACATCTTAAACACCCGGACATAATCCACCAGCATTTTCATAGGGAATGCACTAGGATCAATTCCCTGAGCCCCTCCCCAGTCGCCGCCAATCGCCAAGTTCAAAATAATATATTCAGGCTCATCAAAGGGCCATTTCGCCACATCCCCATTGCTGTCGTTGTATACGAAAAAATAAGATATATTATCTATTAAATAGCGCAAATAAGTTGGAGACCATTCCAAAGAATAGATATGAAAGGAGTCAGTCGCCGTTTCTATAAATGTGGTTCCAGATTTCTGGGTATTATTCGCGTGGTTATAATCTTCTGTATGGATCGATCCATGAATCCGCCCACCATCAAAGCCCACATGTTCCATGATATCGATCTCCCCGCAATTTGGCCAGCCAATCGAAGAAATATTTTCACCCAGCATCCAGATGGCGGGCCAGGAACCGTTTCCTTTTGGCAGCTTTGCCCGGATGTCAAACCGCCCGTAGGTCCAGGAAACCTTATCATCAGTGTTCACTCTTCCCGATGTATAATCTGCATTATAGGCCGTTCCTGTATAGTCAGTCCCATAATATCCCGGCTCGGTCAATCCCTGGATAACAAGGTACCCATCCTCAAGATATAAATTAGTGTCACGGTCTGTATAGGCCTGCTGTTCATTGTTAACCCAGCCCGGCCGCCACCGTAGTTTATTCCATTTGGACTCATCAATGGTTTCACCATCAAATTCATCCGCCCAGACCTGTTTCCACTGTGAAAATCCAATTTCATCTTGATCAATTATACCATCATTTTG
>DKQR01000104.1:0-788 GCA_002471805.1 Fidelibacterota bacterium UBA7303
TATCAATCAAAACCAATTTGGCAAATAGAGTCAGAGCTTGCTGAAAATACGAGAGAAATAGCAATAGATTTTTCAAAGCTACTTGCTGGAAATGCAGACTACGCAATGATGGTTTCTCCGGAAGGAAAAGAAAAACGAGATTACTATATGGATGAGATGAAGAAGATGCTGGAATCGAATGTTTCATTGGGTAGAAAAATTCTCTATTTCTTGATCCTACCACACCCCAGAGATTGGGTTAATAAAAAGAGGGAGTGGAGCCTTCACAATTGGGATAATAATGATTGGAAAAAAGTAAAGAAAGGTGAATGGATTATTAAAGAAAAATGACCTTTCGTCTATCAAAATCCAAATATCTTTCCGGCCTCCAATGCCATAAGCGACTCTGGTTGGAAATCCAAAATCCTGAATTAGCGTCTCCTCCGCCTCCGGGTCGGCAAAGAATCTTTGACCAAGGGACTACTGTAGGTGAACTTGCAACGGAGGAATTCCCAGATGGTGTGCTTATAGAAGCAGATTATTTGAATATCCCCGATGCCATAAAACAAACGAAAGAAGCCTTGGATAATTCTGTTGATGTCATATTCGAAGGCTGTTTCATATATGATGACGTTCTTGTCAGACCAGACATAATTCTGCGGAATGATCTGGGAAGCTGGAATATGATCGAAGTGAAATCATCTACCAGTGTCAAACCTGAAAACATTCACGATGTGGCTGTCCAGACCTGGGTACTTCAGGGATGTGGGCTAGAATTGGAACAAGTATTTCTGAAACATATTAATCGA
>DKQR01000104.1:1188-2926 GCA_002471805.1 Fidelibacterota bacterium UBA7303
TATTCCCAAAAAACTTTCAGAGTATAAATCTATGTTGGACAAACCCGAGCTAAATGTTACAATCGGAGAACACTGCAGCAATCCTTATGATTGTCAATTCGTTGATTATTGCTGGAAAGACGTGCCCGAACATTCCATATTCACTGTTCCAAGGTTACGGTGGACGGTTAAAGAACGATTGATAGCAGAAAACAAAATTACCATTGATAATCTCCCTGGAAGCTTTTCTCTAAACGACAATCAACTGAATTATCTAAAGAGTCTGGAGATGCAAAAACCCATCGTTGATTGGAACGGTATCGATGGAGAATTGGGAAAGCTTAAATATCCACTATATTTCCTTGATTTTGAAACGGATGGTCCGGCAGTCCCACGTTATGACGGGTTGCATCCATACGAGCAGTTTCCTTTCCTGTATAGTTGTCATGTCTTGGACGAAAAAGGGAATCTTGAACATTATGAGTACCTCCATGAGTCAGACAGTGACCCACGGCAGCCATTATCTGAATCTTTAACAAAAACCATTGGAGAATCCGGATCAGTCATCGCATATAATGCCGGATTTGAAAAAGGTGTAATGAGTAGGCTTGCGCAATGGTATCCGGAATATACTGAATCATTACAATCCATCATTGATAGGTTATGGGATCAATTGAATATTTTTCGAAATTTTTACATTGATTATGAGTTTCGGGGATCCAACAGTCTCAAAGATGTGCTTCCCGTTATTGTCCGTTCCATGAGTTATGATAATCTCGCTGTTGGCGATGGAACGGAAGCACAAGTTGCTTGGAATGAAATGATTCGATTGAAAAATGGAGATGAAAAAAATAAACTTAATTGTAATTTAAAAGAATATTGTGGTCAGGACACGTTGGCGATGGTAGAGATTCATAATGTATTGACACGCCAAAGTGATTGACCTGAATTTCAATTAGAATTATATAATGGAATACAAAAGTTTTAAAATTTAATAGCAGAAGACATTGCAGGAAAGGTGCTGTTGGAGCAGTTTTTTTGTTTTTAAAAATAACTTAATTAAGCCTTAGGGGAGTTTTTATACTGAAATTGTAATGTTGAGCTTTATATTCGGAAATTGCCTCATACCCCACCCAAATAAGGCAGACCGTGGTGGTGAGGATGCGCTGTTTACCAGTGATGAAATTAACGCCTTGGGCGTCTCTGATGGTGTTGGCAGTTGGTATTCCCGGGGCGTGGACCCGGGGATCTATGCGCGGGAATTGATGCGGCTCACGGAAGTGGCGATTCAAGCCGGGAAGCTGGACCCGGTGCAAGCCCTCCGCATCCAGGAAAAAGGTGAATCTTTTGAAAGGGATATACCCATAGATGAAATTGGTTCAATCTTTAGAGGAAAAACAAAAAGTACCAAAGAATACGTTTGGGGTGGTATAAAGCTTGGCGGCTTGGTTTCTCTTGGCATAGGAGGCTCTATTACCGTTATTTTTTTAATTGCTAGTGGACTTGATCTGGAGGCGCTCCCCAGCGTTTTTCTTTTCGGTGGATTATGGACTGTTGTATCAGGTATTTATACAGTCCCCGGTGGTGCTCTATTAGGGTTTATCCGTGCAAAAGCTGCCGAAGGTAAAGCAGTGGAATATGTGATTGGCGATGGGCAATGGGTGATTGTTAACTGAAACGCCTCTGGCTCAACTCCCACCCAAAGGGATAGGATTTAAGCAATAGCCTCACAGCAGGGGGTTTTTTGTTTGTGGGATGA
>DKQR01000180.1 GCA_002471805.1 Fidelibacterota bacterium UBA7303
AATATCAGAAAATATTTCAATACTTGGTGGGATTTCAGGAGATAGATCCACTAAATCCACCAAGCCCAGTGCAAGATAGAATTTTATAAGGGTATTATTCCAAAATCCACGCGGCGGCTTTGGGTCATTTTGCAAGTTCTGACCTGCGAAGCAAGTGACAAGACTTAAAAAAACCATAAGGAAATATCTATTCATAATTATTGACTGGGATTCGCACCCCTTTAATTCATCAAAAACCGGCAGTTCACAGCTGTGCCCAGGGCAGCAGAACCTAAAACCAATTTATCTGTCTGGCCGATAATTGCAATCCGGCCTGATTTTTTCCCAAAGGTTGCACAATGATTGGGCAGCATTTGGGCATTACGAAAACTGGAAAGAACAATTATCCAAACGAACTGATGTTTCATACTTTTCCTGGAAAGACGGTAAAAAGTTCAGAAATTCCAGGCACGGAAAAAAGACCTAATTATGAATCCTATACGTACCATAATTATTGGAGCGGGCAGTCGCGGTAATACTTACGCCAGTTACAGTAAATCCCATCCGGACGAGATGCAAGTCGTCGCCGTTGCAGAGCCACATTCCGAAAGAAGGCACTCATTTGCAAAAGAATATAATTTAAATGCAGAACAGTGTTTTTCCTCTTGGGGAAATGCATTTAAACAAGCATCGTTGGCAGATATTGCGATTATTGCCACTCAAGATCAAATGCATGTAGCACCGGCGTTAGCCGCCATCAAAATAGGATATCATGTTCTATTGGAAAAACCAATGGCAACAACAAAGAAAGATTGTAAAACACTTTTTACTGCTGCCAAACAATCGGATAAACTGTTTGGTCTTTGCCATGTACTTCGGTACTCATCTCATTATCAAAAAATGAAGGAGATTATCGATTCTGGTTTGATCGGTGAAGTGATTACTATCGAACATTTAGAACCCGTGAATTACTGGCATATGGCTCATTCTTATGTTAGGGGAAATTGGCGACGTCTGGAGGAATCATCTCCAATGATTTTAGCGAAATCTTGCCATGACTTAGACTTGATTCGGTGGTTTGCAGATTCACCCTGTAAAAATATTTCATCTTTTGGATATCTCACTCATTTTAAAGAAAATAATGCGCCTGATGGAAGTTCCCACCGTTGTATTTCAGATTGTGCAGTGGAAAAAGAATGCCCTTATTCTGCCTTAAAATTATATATGAATATGAATCTCACGGACTGGCCTGTTTCCGTTATTACAAATGACTTGTCCAAAAAAGGACGCGAAAAGGCGCTGTGGGAAGGACCTTATGGTCGTTGCGTTTATAAAAGTGATAATAATGTAGTGGACCACCAGGTTGTTTCAATGGAATTTCAAAATAAAGTGACTGCTTCCTTTACCATGTCTGCATTTACAGACGGTCACCGTAGGACCCGTATCATGGGAACCATGGGCGAAATCATTGGAAATTTTGAAATAATGACGTTGAGTAATTTCAGAAACCAGAAAAAAGATGTTGTTTGGGAGAAATACGAAATGGATGAAATGAACCACGGTGGTGGAGATTCCAGATTAATGAAACAATTTTTGAAAGCTGTTATAGAAAATGACTCAACTTTATTTATATCTTCTATCGAAGCATCATTGGATAGTCACTTGATGGCCTTTGCTGCGGAAGAAAGCCGACTGGAAACTAAAGTGGTGGAATTGACTTAATCTGGATGGATTACTTTTTGTAATGCATATATAATCCCCTGGCGTCTGGGAACAATCTCCGGAGATTTGAATTCCCCTTTCCCATTTAATTTCCATTCAACCCATTTGGACACATATTCCATTTCCTCCCTTAATTCCCAAAGAGCTAAATAAAAATCATATAAAAGATCACGATTGGATGCTGCCATGAGTTTCATGCAGAGAGAATTCAAGACGGCTTCCAGTTTTTTAAATGAGTCTAAATGTACGCCCCAATCAGCTGGGTCATGATTCATAAAGCAATGAACAGATTCCACAAGCTGAATTCCCCTATCGCCCATATGTCCAGGCGAATAAAAGCAGTCACCCAATAATAGAATTTCTTCTTCAATTAATTCATCATTCCCAAAGTACCTCATCCATTCTTTAGATGAATCAAGAAAAGTTTGACGCGGGTCCCATGATTCAGATACAGCATTGAATACAGCCAAGGTTTTTAAAGGATTGTAATTGGCCCAGAATTGGCAATTGGGATTGCTTAATATACCGGCTAGTTCATCTTTTAATTCCAATGAACGTCCTGTATAAGGACCAAAAAAGATTTGACGGATATCATAATCATTGGCATGCAAATTATCCCAAATAATGGGTTTTCGTTTTATAATGCGTCGCAATTCTCGAATGGATTCCACCGGAATTTCTTTTGAAACCACTTCTGGTCCGGTCCAGAAAATATCGATTCCTTTAATTAGCGATTGACCTAATTCATTTAAATATACATTCCCAGGAACGTCATAATCTGCCATGCGCCCGCAATAGACTGTAGGACAAAAAACTAACGATGAATTAGATAGATATTCAAACAGTCGATTGGTGACATAGGCTTGTGCTTCCGCAAAAGAAGAGAATTCAATCTGATCTTGGTTTGATAATTCTGGAGGAATATCATCAAATAAAATGGCAAATTGATTCACACCTATTGATTGAACCTGACCAATCTTTTTTAATAAATAGTCCCAGTCATTTTCATCTGAATAGGTGATATCTAGTCCGGGCGCAATGGCGTAAATAAACTGCAACTCTTTCTGCCGGCAAGTATCCGCTAATGCCTGCAACTCCTGCAATGAAGGTACTGGGTACAATTCCCGCCATTTGCTGCGGTGGTATAAATCATCCTTGGGTGCATACATGTATGTGTTCATCCCGTCCCAGTTTTGTATCCACTGAAATAACTGATAGCGTTGGTCCACACTCCAGGGTCGACCGTAAAAGCCTTCTAATACACCGCAGGTAAATTCAGAATTTCTCATTAAAAAACAAGATAGATTACGACGGTTGTAATCAAAGAAAAAAGCGCATACGGGCGAAGTTTAATCATTTTTCCGCTGGACAGAGACAACGTCACTTCATTTTCCGGTAGTTTGATGATCCAGTAAATCAATAAAAGGAAATATGCGATAAAAACCCCTTTGGCTACACTCATGGGAATAGCCAGCATCCAGCCGCGCATAACATCACCCATGCCACGGAACAGGTTTGCTATGGCGTCGGCCCAAGCTGTAGCTGATAAAAGAATATTATTCATAACGATATACCAATCCTTTCAATTTTGATTCTGGTTCTGGTGGTGTCATCAAACTCACAATGATAATAATAACAACAGATAATACAAATGACCACCAGGCTACATACAGGAACGGTTCCGATACTTTAAACAGCGGGACAGATGCATTGCTGTTCACCCACATAAGTGTTCCGGCAAACATGACACCGGACAATAATGAAATAAGAGCCGCCTTCCCTGTAGCCCGTTTCCAAAGCATCCCCAAGACAATAATGGCCAGACTCGGGCCCTGGAAAAAGGAGAGAATCGTTTGGCTTAAATCATAAATGCTTTCAAACCGTGCAGCGAATTGGGCAAAGAATATTGCAATCCCAAGCATGGCTGCTGTAATCCATCGACCCACTTCTAAAAGATGTTCATCAGTGGCATCTGGCTTTACAAATTTTTGATAAACATCCTTTGTCCAAATAGTCGCACCTGAGTTTAATGCTGAATCCACCGAAGACATGAGTCCGGCCAGGAAGGCAGCGAAGAAAATGCCTAATAATCCTGTGGGCAGAATGTCTTTCACCAAAGTAGCCATGGCTTTATCCGCATCGGTGATATTCGGATTATGCGCCAGCGCAATAATCCCGGGGATAACCATGGCAAAAGGAATGAGAATTTTCAAAATAGAGCCAAACACGTAAGATGCTTTCGCGTCCGCTTCGGATTTTGCACCCAGGGTTCGCTGAACCATATTCTGATTGCCAAACCAATAAGCATTTGCCAAAACCAATCCAAGTCCAAGGAAAATACCTGACCAGGGATGGGGTGTAGCCGTATCTACAGGTAATACCAATTCAAAATGATTTTCCGCTCGATCTCCCAATGATTGAATGATGGCAACAAATTCACCAATTCCACCCAGTTTATAAATGCCAAAAAAAAGTACGAATAACGAGCCACCCAGCATAACGACACACTGGAGTACATCCGTATAAACTACTGCTTTCAATCCGCCGAATAAGGTGTAAGTCCCAATCAAAATACTCATAATGATAATGGAATACATCAGTGTCCAGGTTGGTGGACGTGCTTTGTCCATCATGGTTTGTCCCCAATTAGCATTTACTTCATCAACATGAAATAATGATATTGGATTTTTGCTTGTTACGCTACCCTTCCATTTTAGATCAACCAACACAAGGTTTGGATCTTTGCTATCAATTACACTTTGAATTGGATCTCCTTCTTGAAGGAAAATGAAATCATGTGTTTTCCCAGCAGCAGTTGCCACCACTACTTTTTTCCGTACTTCTTGGGATTCGGTTACAACTATGACTTTGGGGTTTAAGTCCAATAGTAAGTTGAACATCAGTGCGGTAGCATAAAGTGTGACCCCCAATCCAAAGGCTGTAACCACACCCCAGATGACAGCTGAAATCGTTCGTACGCTATCATTGTATCGTGCCCCCAGCCATTCCGGGATAGTGCTTACCTTTGACCGCCAGAACATGGGTATAAATAAAAATGCACCTACAACCATGACCGGTACACTTCCCAACCAATCATAATTTCCCAGGACAATACCGTATAAATAGGCCGCGCCTGCAATACCGACCATGTCCGTTGCACCAATATCTGTCACCACTAAAGACATTCCGATAGCCCACCAGGGCAGCGACCTTCCTGCAAGAAAATAATCCTGCCCGGATTTCATCTTACGACCGATGTATATCCCCAGTAGCACCGTTCCGATCAAATAAAAAATGATAATAAAGTAATCAATACCGCCTAAAACCATGATTTATCTTTCGTAATTGAGTTAATAAAATGAGCCTGTAAAACTAATTACAACCTATAAGTTAATCGTAAACCAAATAACCGCGGTTGTCCCCACACTTGTTCAATAAATCCTAGATATCCATTGACTCCCTGCCCAAGAATATATTCTGTATTTAGCAGGTTTTCACCCCAGGCAAACACACCCCAGGATTCGGTTTCAATGCCTAAATGACCATTGACCAATGTACGGGCATCATCCCGTAATAAATTCGCATCTTTATCCGTTGACAACTGTGCAAGTTTCTTATCAATGAAATCACTACGCATTTGGGATATAAACATAATTTTACTGGTGACGGGCATTCGAAAGTCGGCGATCAAACTCCAAGACTGTTTGGGGTATGTACTAATATGTTTACCGGAAAAATCCTCATCTTCATCAATAAAATCCTCCCCCTCATCATATTGACCATTCCCATTTCCATCCGTGTATTTTTCACCTGCATCCCAATACCCGTTAAAATAACCGTCATGAAATTTATTGAATACAGCTTCAATTCTGCCATACCCGCCCATCAAAGTCAGAGCATTATTCAATAAACGCATGGAAAAGTCCAACTCAAGTCCGGAAATGGTTGAAGAAGCAGCATTGCTGATCATATATCCTTCGAATACATCCTGAAATTGGCTGATTTGCATATCTTTATACTCCATGTGAAAAACTGCTCCATTTACAAAAAGGTTATTTGTCCGATTTCCAGCTTTGATACCCAGTTCATAATTGGTGATATATTCCGGCCTAAAGGGTGTCGCTACGGACTCCAAGCTGGAAACATAATCTGTATTAAATCCTCCGCTTTTATATCCTCTCGAAATTGTTCCAAAAATGTTCGTGTATGGTGATACAACGTATTTTAGATTAAACGTGGGTGTAATTGCACTCCATGTTTTTGTGCTGTCAAAATAGCCACCAATTAGATTTCCATTTGAATCTGCAGGGACATGTACATAACCAAATTCGGGGAAACCTTCTTGCCGATATTTGAAATGTTTGCTGTCATATGAATATCTTGCACCCACAGTCAGAGATATTTTTTTTGATACCACATAATCAATAGAAGCATACGTTCCCATACTGACAGTATTCCCCTTACCTTCAGGTTTAACTGTTGCTCCTGCATAAAAATTATTTATAAATATTAATGGATATCCTGTAGCGAAGTGCAACCACAATGGCTTTGGATATACGGGACCTAATAACCTTTCATATAGATTATAATAGAAAACACCAGACAGCCAGGTCAATCGGGAATTCGAATTTGAAACTAGGCGGAACTCAAAAGTAGATTGTTTCCCCAGATTGTCCCATTTCCCGGTCATCAGATCCAAACCGGTACCATCTTCATCATTAAAATAATCCAATGTAGATGCCCGATAAGAAAAAACAGAGACCAAATGAAGATCATCATTTATACTATAATTTGTATTGATTGTCATACCCTTTAAATCTCTATGCCAATAACCTGCTGTATCATGAGTAAAGGTATAGATATTCTCATCTGATATATCGATTGAATCCATGGCATAATAAATTGAATCAAGGGGTTTATCATTGTACATAGGATCTTGACTCGAAATTCGCCAATCTGAAATATGTTCACCCATTTGGCTCAAATCTTCCTGGTAATAGTCTAAGCTTAAATCAATAGTTAATTTCGGGGAAGGGATCGAACGCAGGGCAATCCGTCCGCCTATATTATTCTTGTATTTTTCCCGGGTATTATTAACGATATTGGTCAGGTAACCATCGTAATCAAATGTGTATCCCGAAAACCTAGTAAAAAGTCCATCTGTCAGCTTATAATTTGCTGATCCTTTCAACTTCAAATATCCCCATTTACCCTTTTCAGCAAGCAACGACATACTGTTTATGGGCGAAGGTTTGACCGTGATCATATTGATTGCACCTGACACAGTATTCCTGCCAAATAACGTTCCCTGGGGGCCGCGAAGAAATTCAACACTCTGAATATCGACAATGTCAGAAACAATAAAATTAGGACGACCCATGATAACACCGTCAAAGTAAACGCCCTCAGCAGGTGCCATACCAGGATTCCTAACCCCTCCTGTTATACCTCTTATGTTAAAACTTGTGGCTGTTTGTTCATCATAAGTAAATACATTGGGTACTACAGCAGTTAAATCTTCAAGCGAAGAAGCACCCATATCAGTAATTGTTTCTTTCCGGATGGCGACCATGGATATGGGGACCTCTTTAATAGTTTCCTCCCTTATCCTGGCGAATACAGTCACTTCTTTACCAAACAAATTTCCATGAACAAGTACAAACTCCAGGCCCGTTAAAGAATCATCCTTCTTCATTGACCGTCTTTCTGTTTGATACCCGATATAACTCACGATCAAAGTAAAATTATCTTCAGGAACGAAAGGGAACGAAAAATCCCCATTCAAATCCGTAGCTGCACCAACTCTCTCACTTTCTACACTCACATTGGCACCAATAAGTGGATTTTGATTTTCATCGACAACTTTACCCGAAATTTCCTGTGCGAGACTTGAGGCAACGAAAAACAGGGCGGCGATGTAACACCATTTAACACATTTCCTGCTCATTATCATTTTGAAGCTCCATTTAATCCTGTGAGTGATTGGATCAAAATAGATAGATTTATTACACATCTTCAAACACATTTTTTTACATTCCAAGTATCATTATTAGTTAAAAACTATCTTTTAAAATGAGACATTTATCATATATTGTAATTCTAGCCTTACCCTTAATTGCCTCAAGCATCGAGGATATATCTAATGTCATATTAATTACCGTGGATGGCGTTCGCTGGCAGGAGTTTTTCAATGGGAGTGACTCTCTATTGAGCAAAAACATATCATCAGAATATTATGGGCATGCATTTCCTCTCTTTTGGGAAAAATATTCACATCAATCTGCTATCTATGGGCATCATAAATCTGGAAGTCCAATGTCAACAAACGCCGTCCCTGTGAGTCTTCCCGGATATAAATCCATATTTTTAGGGCATGAGCATGATTGCGATGATAACAGCTGTGGCCGGGTTCAATCTGAGACTTTTCCCGAAAGACTTATCCACGAATTGAATTTGGATAAACTACAAGTGGC
>DKQR01000154.1:0-5081 GCA_002471805.1 Fidelibacterota bacterium UBA7303
AATTTAAGCGTACAAAAAGCCCACCGGGAAGAAGTCCCAAAATATGCACAAGTAAGATTGAAGGGAATGGGCAGGGATTTATTCTCATCGTACATATTCAGGAAATTTTCAGGGTTTAAAATGGTTCTCGATTTAGAGGGAATTTCGAAGGAATATGAATTTGTCCTCAATGATTATTTCGAACGATATCCGCAGAAAATAGTTCTTCCTGCCAAATACAACCTGACCTTTGTTGAAGTTATCTATCCAAACCGCATTCAGATCAGCCTCGATGATTATGAGGAAAAAACAGTTCCAGTTCTTTCGGACATGCTCATACAACCGCAACCGGGGCACATTCAAGTTGGAGACATTGAGTTTGAGCCGAAAGTGATCAAAATTGCAGGACCAAAAAAAGATCTGGCTCTTATTAATCATGTTAAAATCAAAAAAGATACACTTGTTAATATTGTAATACATCAACGGGGTGAAGCAGAACTGGAATCACGGGGCAGGCTGATCGAATATTCCCAGAAGCAGGTCAGCTATTACATTGACGTTCAGGAAATAAGTGAAATAATTATACCCGATATTCCAGTTCAGGTCACAAACAAGTTGGATGACATACGGGTATTCCCCTCTCCACAAACAGTCTCATTGATCGTGATTGGAGGATTAAAAAGAATCGCAAAATTGAAACCGGAAGAAATCGATGTGATTGTCGATTTTAATGATTGGACCAGCAATAAACAGTTCTATGAACCCACTGTAATTGTCCCGGAGGATATTATTGAATGGCGTGATCTGTCGCCTCGTAGCCTGGAGTTGGGTGTTGCCCGACAGGCAAAATGATTATCCTCGGTATTGAGACTTCCTGTGATGAAACAGCGGTCTCCGTGTGTCGAAATGGTGAAATTTTATCCAATACAGTCAGTTCTCAGCTCATTCATAATTCTTATGGCGGAGTTGTCCCTGAGATTGCCTCGAGGGAACATGAAAAACTGTTAAATATTGTCGTCGACAAATCCCTGGGCGAAGCCGGAATCAATTTAGCAGACGTAGATGCGGTCGCTGTCACTCAGGGGCCGGGACTGGCCGGCACGTTATTAACAGGAATCAGCTTTGCAAAAGGCCTGGCTATGGGATTGAACATCCCATTGATCCCTGTGAACCACCTGGAAGCACATATTTTTGCGAACTTCCTGGTCGATCCGACGTTGGAATATCCATTCGTTTGTCTTCTGGTTTCAGGAGGACATACCCAGCTATGGCATATAAAAAACATGGATTCTTATACATTACTTGGGGAAACCCGCGACGATGCAGCAGGAGAAGCATTTGATAAAGGAGCCCGTATATTAGGACTGGGTTACCCCGGCGGACCGGCAATTGAAACAGAGGCGATTGGCGGAAATCCCGATGCAGTTCATTTTCCCCGCGGTTTGATGGGCAACGATTCACTCGAATTCAGTTATAGTGGGTTGAAAACTTCTCTGTTATACTTTATGGATGATTTTAAAGAAAATGTTTCAATATCAAAAAATGATGTGGCTGCCAGCTACCAGCAGGCGATTGTTGATTCTCTGGTGGAAAAAATGAACAGGGCTGTTTACCAGACAAAATCAAAGACCTGTGTCATTGCAGGAGGTGTTGCTGCAAATAAAACTCTCAGGATCTGTTCACGAGAAAAACTGGCCAATATAAGAATTTTATTCCCTGATTTATCTTTCTGTACTGATAATGGTGCCATGGTCAGTTTTCTTGGGGAGGTAAAATTAAATGCCGGGTATACCACAAATATTGAATTTGGTGCTCAGCCCAATCTGAAAATGGCTACATCTTGAAAATAACCTTCTCTGCTCCAGACCAATTATTCTGGTTGGTTTTCATCCTAAGCATTTTTGTACTGTTCTATACATTTATGGATATAGGTTTTTCAAAAAGGCTTCGACCGATCCTGTTTTTTCGATTTGCGGTTGTTATTTTGCTGGTATTGTTATTTTTAGAGCCGAAAATCGAATTCAATAAAGAAAAAACCAGTGAATTGAACTGGAATATTTACATAGACAGATCTTTAAGTATGTCTTACCATTCTCACCCATCCTCCATTTCATTTGTTTCGGGTATAGATGAATTCGGTAAGAAAATAGACCAGAGAGGTATCCGTTCTTCCATTATCGGTTTTGGCTCCGAAATAGATTCCATCTGGTCTTTGGGGAATAAAAAACTGGATGGCATATCAACAAATATCGGGCTGGTTATGAACCATATGGAGGATAGTAATTATCACGGAATTGCTGGTGCGGTAATTTTTACAGATGGACAAGTGAATTTGGGTACTGGGATTCCCACGGAAGTAATAAATAAACGAGTGCCAATTCATGTGGTTGGCATAGGGGATGCAAATCCAATGGTTGATGTAGAAGTCCACTCCATAGATGCTCCTCCTTTGGTCATCAAAGGGGAGGAAGCTGATTTGGATGTGACTGTATTAAGCCACGGCCAGATAAACGAACGAGGCAATGTTACCTTATACCAGGGGAACAAACTTATCGGATCCAAGGTCATTTCTTTATCCGGAGGCGGAAGTCAGGAAAAGGTCCGTTTTCGATTGAAGCCTTCAATGACAGGACGGGCAAATTACAGGGTGCAGGTCAACGCCCTGGCGGAGGAAATCAATATAAAAAACAACAAACAAACAGTCCAAATCCAGGTTCTAAAGGACGAATACAGGATTGCTGTTCTTACTGGAGCACCGAATTTTAATACAAATGTTCTGAAACGAATTATTATCAGTAATCCGGAAATTGCATTGGACCATTTTGTCTATCGTCAAAATGGATTCCAACCACCGCTTAAACAATTTTGGGATAAGCAATATGACCTTATTCTCTTTGATAATCACCCCATTGCTGAAAACCATAAGATATGGAAAAATTACCTAAAAGTCTTTGCCAAGAAATTGGTATCTCACCAATCCAATTTGGGAATTATTTTTGGTCCTGATATGGATGAAACGACTGTGAAAGAATTTTTATCTTTGGTGGATATAAAGTTAAGTAAACAACTTTTGGAAAAAGACAGCCCGGTGGGATGGACCCTGACTGAAAATTGGCTTAAGCTATTTCCATTTAACTCTATATCCGGGATAGATCGAACACATAATGAATTTCCGCCCCTTTTACCAGGTCTTGAGATTGATTCGGCAGGAACAAAGGTTCTTGCAAATTATACCAGTTCCAATGTGGAAGTACCCCTATTATTAACGGGCCAGAAGAATTCATTGAGATTTTTTGTGTGGACGTCGCCGGATATGTATGCACTTTTTTACAGGACGCAGGGTACACCCCTGTCAGGACTTCTTGGTGATATGGTTGATCCAATCTTGGGCTGGCTGCTCAATACTGGAGGAGATCAGGAAATATATTTTCGTACTAATAAAAATTCTTACCAGCAGGGAGAAAGGATTGAATTGACCGGAAAACCTCTCCACAGGAACCAATTTGTTGATGAGGGTGTGGTGAATATTTACTTAAATGAAAAATTAATCAGTACAAAACCTATGATCTATGACCCCGGAACAGGATTGTTTCGCAGCCGGTTTTGGGCTTCACAATCGGGAACGATTGGTTACGAAGTTGAATTTGATCAATCGGGAAAATCACACCTTATGGGTCGGGGCTCCTTTCAAGTCCAGGAAAGCCAGATAGAATTGAACAATGTATATTTAAATGAAAAGCCATTGCAGAGATTAGCGGAAGTTTCCAATGGTGTATACAAAAACTGGGATCGGAGAAATGACATAATCTCCCTTATTCAACCGGTGTCCAGGAAACAATCATTGGCCTATATAATTGTTCTGAATGAAAATATTTTGTTTTTTATCTGTATTCTGGGGCTCCTTACATCTGAATGGATCATCCGCAGAAGAATAGGTCTGATGTGATTGTTGGGAACAAATTGCACACTTCGTTAATTTTAAATCGAAAACACCAAAGGGAATAAGTGAAAAGAATTACAGTTATTGGAACAGGATATGTCGGTCTGGTCAGCGGAGCAGGAATATCTGATTTTGGCCACCAGGTCGTTTGTGCAGATATAGATGCTGAAAAAATAGAACAACTGCAGAAAGGTGCAATCCCTATTTATGAGCCGGGTCTGGAAGAATTGGTGAAACGCAACGTAGCCAGTCAGCGCCTTTCTTTTACGGTGGATGTAAACCAGGCTGTACGTGATGCCGAAGTTATATTTATCGCTGTTGGAACTCCTCAGGGCGACAATGGAGAAGCAGACATCAGTGCTGTTGAGGCTGTGGCCCGAACCATTGGGGAAAATTTAAATTCCTATAAAATAATCTGTACCAAGAGTACTGTGCCCATCGGAACGGGGGAGAAGATTTGTAAAATCATCAATACGGCGATTTCCGCTGGCGGTACGTTTGATTATGTCTCCAATCCAGAATTTTTAAGGGAAGGTTCTGCAGTGAAAGATTTTCTCTGGCCGGACCGGGTTGTGATCGGAGCAGCGAGTGACAAGGCTTTTGGCATATTGCGGGATGTGTATCGTCCGCTCTATGTGAATGAAACACCCATGCTGCACACCAATGTAGCCACTGCTGAAATGATCAAATATGCTGCCAATGCTTTTCTGGCACTCAAGATCAGTTATATTAATGAAGTAGCAAACCTATGCGAGAAAGTTGGAGCGGATGTCCACCAGGTCTCAAAAGCCATGGGGCAGGACGGACGGATCAGTCCCAAATTTTTACATCCCGGGCCGGGATATGGAGGCTCCTGTTTTCCAAAGGATACCCATGCTATAGCTGAACTTGCGCGAAAAAAAGGTGCTCCGATGAATACCATTGATGCAGCCATCAATACCAATATAAAACAGAAAAAGCGGATGGCTGAAAAATTAAAAGATCTACTGGGCGGGAATTTTTCCGGTAAAATGGTTGGCATTCTAGGATTGGCCTTCAAACCGAATACGGATGATGTTCGAGAATCATCTTCCATCACTATGATCCAGTCCATTATGGATGGAGGCGGTAAAGTTCAGGCATATGATCCAATTGCAAATGAAACAATGAAGGAATATTTTCC
>DKQR01000154.1:5466-5965 GCA_002471805.1 Fidelibacterota bacterium UBA7303
ATAATGACAGATTGGAATGAATTCAGGGGCATGGATCTTCCTTATTTGAAATCCATTATGAAAGCTCCTGTAATTCTGGACACCCGAAATATTTTGAGTATCGACCAATTATCTGAAAATGGGTTTCAATTTAATAATGTAGGGCGAAAGACCATTTTATGAAAGCTGAAAACACCGCGCTCCCTGGTGTGCTGACCGTTACGCCCAGAGTGTTCGAAGATGATCGGGGATATTTTTTTGAATCCTATCGAAAGCACCGGTTTGAAGAGCAGGGAATTCCTTTTGAGTTTGTCCAGGACAATGAGGCAAAATCGGAAAAAGGAGTGCTTCGGGGTCTCCATTATCAACTCCGACAGCCGCAGGGCAAACTGGTTCGGGTTGTATCGGGCAGCATTCTGGATGTTGCAGTAGATATTCGCAAAGGATCTCCAAATTTTGGACAATCAGAAATGGTGGCACTGGACAGCGATAACCGCAAAATGCTGTACATCCCCGAAGG
>DKQR01000115.1 GCA_002471805.1 Fidelibacterota bacterium UBA7303
CGGATCTGCAAGGGAATCTACCAGGAAGCGGAGACCATCGCCTTCCAAGGCAGCGAGGAAATAAAGGAAAATTTTATGACCCTGGCCAGGGCCTTATCCGCCAAAGGCGCTTATGCCGGCTATGCTACTCATGACCAGGATCTTATCGATCAACTTCTGGCATGGATTGAATCAGAAAATATTCCACCGGACAAATTCGAATTCCAGGTTTTGTACGGCGTGCCCATGGCCGGCCGATTGGAGGAGCTTAGGAATCAAGGCTATAAAATAAGAGTTTATGTACCTTTTGGGCCAGATTGGTTTGATTATTCTCTGCGCCGGTTAAAGGAAAACCCAGACATTGTAGGTTACGTAATCAAGAACATGTTTAAAAATGAATGACATTGATACAATTAAGAAAATTTACCAGATGAAAACCATCGCCGTGGTGGGTATGAGCCCCAAGCCGGAGCGGCCCAGCCATTATGTGGCCATGTATCTAATAGAGAACGGCTATGAGGTTATCCCTGTAAATCCCGGTCATAAAGAAATTGCAGGGATTACCTCATACCCATCCCTTCTGGACATTCCTAAAAAAGTGGATGTGGTTGATGTATTCCGCCGGCCGGAACACGTACTGCTCATTGCGGAAGCGGCCATTGAAATCGGTGCCAAAGCACTGTGGCTCCAGGACGATGTAATTCATGATGATGCAGCCAATCTAGCGGAAAAAGCAGGCCTGCTGGTGGTGATGAACGACTGCATGCTGCGGCGACATCGACAAGCATCCTAGCACCAGGTTGCTAACTAATCTAAAGGGCTTTTTACCGCCAGCGATCCAATCTGCATCACGTGGGTATAAATCATAGTGCTGCGGACGGCTTAATATGGCAGCATGATTTTGGTTTTTGAAGAAAAAATGAAAATTTGTATATTTAAAAAAATAAGTGGAATAAATACCTCTTCTGCCCACCAAAGGCGGACAAGCCAGTAAGTTTCACCGCTATTTTCCTTGTAATTGAAGATGGTTATGGATTTTAAAATTTCAAAATAATTAATGGTAATGAAAACCTGGAGCTATTGAAAATTTCTGAATTGTAGGTTTTCTATTACCAGAATTTATGCTGTAAGATTCTGCCACAATTAAATATATTAACTATCCGATATAAGATATTTATTATAAGTAAAACAAAACCTTGAGGAATTGTTATGGGCCGTGAAATCGGTGATAGAGAGTATACTGCAAAAGATTATGAGCAATTCAACCGCTGTATTCATGATCAAGTCGATATATTAAAAAAAGTTATTGCCCGACCGGAATTCGGCAGTGGCGAAACTTGTATCGGTGCCGAACTTGAATTGTACTTAATGAATGAGCAGAGTGACGTTAGTCCTGTCAATCTCCAATTACTGGAAATGCTGCAGGATGAACAATTTCAACCAGAATTAAATCAATTCAATTTGGAACTCAATTTAACGCCGGTGAAAGCCGCAGGTGATCCCTTTAGCCAGATCACCAAAGAAATGTTAACCAAGTTTAATTATTTATGGTCGATAGCCGAACAGATAAAAACCCGTCCTCTTGCCGTTGGGATTCTGCCCACACTTCAGGAAAAACATCTCACCAATGAATATGTGACCAACCTGGGACGCTACCGAATTCTCTGTCGGGAACTGCTCAAGAAACGAGGAGAACCATTTCATATAAAGATTGAAGGTAAAGAAGAGTCTGTGGATTTTTTTACGTCGGAAGTTTCCGTTGAAGGCGCAAATACTTCGTTTCAAGTTCACCTGATGACCGATAAAGATAAGTTTGCCAATACCTTTAACGCAGCGCAAATGACCATGCCCATGGCAATTGCTGTGGCGGCAAATTCAGGCGTATTACTGGGCAAATGTTTGTGGCATGAAACCCGCGTGGTCTTGTTTAAACAATCTATTGATAACCGTATGCCTGATATATCAGGATGGCGACAACCCTCGCGGGTTACTTTTGGCCATGGCTGGGTAAGGAAAGGTGCCTGGGAGTTATTTTCTGAAACGGTCAATTTATATGAACCTATCATTCCTGAGCTCTTCGATGAGAACCTTGAAGTCATCCAGGAAGAAAAAGTGCCTGAATTGGCTGAGCTTAATCTGCATATGGGAACCACCTGGCCATGGAACCGCGCCATTTATTCAAATGCCGGCAATGGCCATTTAAGAATTGAATTTAGAGCACTTCCGGCAGGTCCCACGGCGCTTGATATGTTGGCGAATTCGGCATTTTCAATAGGAATGGCTGTGGGGCTTGAAGACAGGATTGATGAATATATGTCGCGTTTCCCTTTTCGTTTTGCGGAATATAATTTTTACCGGGCGGCAAAACGCGGTTTGGAAGCAACCATTCTATGGCCCCAGAACTACCAGAATAAACCGGTTGAAATACCAATCAAGAATGTGATTGATGATATGTTACAGGTTGCAAACGATGGTCTCAGTCAATTGGGCGTTGAACTGGCCGAGCGAAATAAGTACCTAAATATTATTCAACGTCGCCTTGCTACTGGTGTAACGGGAGCAATATGGACCCAAAACACTTTAAGATACCTTAGAAAATCGATGAATAATGATAAAGCCTGTGCAAAATTGCTTAATATGTATTTTGAAAATCAAATGCAGGGCCATCCTGTAAGTGAATGGGAATGCTGCTGGAAATGAATCAACTGCTTAAAGTTGATATTAATTATTTTGATGAAAGTTTTCGCTCCCAGATTGCGCCGACGGCCTTAGGTTTTTTACAACAATTGGATGGTTTAAGTATTTTTGATATTAAAGGAGTGGATCAATCCCGTAACCGTGTTATTACTACATTAATTCACGGTAATGAGCCATCGGGTTTCATTGCCAGTCATTGGTGGTTACGACACAATAAAATTCCTGCAACCAATATCAGGATAATCATTTGTAATCCAGAAGCGGCGAAAACCAAACCAAAATTTTCCAATCGGTATTTAGCGCACGAAAAAGATCTTAATCGTTTTTTCTCTGCTTGTGATTCGGATATGTCGGAAATTGCACTGAGGGCCCGTCAAATTAAACAAGCGGTGGCGGAAGTGAAGCCTGAAGCTGTGATCGATCTGCACAATACTTCAGGGTCCAGTCCGGCTTTTGGTGTGATATTGTCAGATGATGAGCGGACATTGGATTTAGTTTCTTTATTTACTAACAAATTGATTCTAACGGGGTTAACCGTTGGATCCATTATGGAACAGTCATTTAATGCACCTTTTGCCACTATAGAATGTGGCGGAAGCAATGAAATATCCTCCCATCAGGTGGCAAAAGATGGATTACATGAATTTGTTAGTAGAGAGTTCATTTTCGATAATCATTCAGATCGAGTCGAAATACATCGTCATCCTTTGCGAATTGAATTGATTGGAGATGCATCAATCGGCTTTTCTCATGACCGTCTGCCTACAACCGATATTACTTTGAGAGCTGATGTAGAAAAATTTAATCGACAGTGTATTTCGGCGGGAGAGTTTATAGGTTGGTGCGATACAGGGGAACTACTACCACTACAAGCGATTGATGAGCAGGGAGTGGATCAAATCGACCATTTAATCGATAGAGATAATGGCTGTTTATTTGCCAAACAAACCATGCAGTTTTTTATGGTTAACACTATTTTGGAAATTGCAACCAATGACTGTTTGTTTTATGCCACGGTGGAAAAATCTTCCCTGAAAGAGATGGAAAAGATCAGAATTGGCATATAACCCTCACTCCACCGAACCTTCATTTCATTCCGGCTGATGGGATATAATGATGAGTTTTTGAATTTGAATGAATGCAATATCCAGCATCTAAAATTAATAATCAAAAAACCCAGTGAATTTATTCGTTATACCTGTTGATATTTGATGCAAATGAAAATAATTGACTTTAAAAAAGAACTAAAACACCTGTACAGACCGTCAGTGAAAACAGTTGAGACCGTAGATATACCAAAAATGAATTTTTTCATGGTTGATGGTGATGGGGGTCCAAATCATCCAACATTTCAAAATGCTATTGAAGTTCTATTCCCACTTTCATACACATTGAAGTTCATGGTAAAAAAAGGTGTAATCGGAATTGATTATGGTGTTTTGCCGCTTGAAGGACTGTGGTGGGCAGATGATATGTCTTCGTTTACTATGGGAAAGAAAGATGAATGGAAATGGACACTTATGATTATGCAACCGGAAATCGTTACAAAGAAAATGGTTCAAGAGGCAATTGAACAGGTAAAGGTAAAGAAAAATCCAGTATCTTTACCGCTGGTGAGATTTGAGTCATTTTCGGAAGGAAAATCTGCGCAAATAATGCACATTGGACCATTTTCAGAAGAAGGGCCAACTATAGAAAAAGTACATTCCTTTATTGAGGATAATGGGAGTCAGCTAACTGGCAAGCATCACGAAATATATTTAAGTGATATAAGGCGGTCGGCGCCCGAGAAGTTGAAAACCATTATTAGGCAGCCAATGTCATGAAAAGGTATAAGCTGCCAGAAAAATGATAAAAGCAGTCTTTCTGAAATAATATATCAGCGTAAATCCACCTTCAATAGATGATCCCGCAAGATTATTCGTAAGTTTGAAGAGAACCTTTACGAATTAAAAATAATGTACAATTACTTCAAAGGCATCAAGTTTGACCGCAATGAATGGTCTGGGGCATTTGGTGATATTGGCACAGATTTCCCCCTGATCGTAGGCATGATTCTGGCTGCAGGGTTGGACAGTGCCAGTGTATTGGTCACATTTGGCGTCATGCAAATATTTACCGGCAGCTTCTATAAAATGCCCATGCCCATACAGCCGCTTAAAGCCATGGCCACCATTGTGATCACCCAGAAGATCAGCCCGAATATTTTATATGGCGGCGGACTGGCCATCGGCATTTCCATGCTCCTGCTGAACATCACGAAATTGATTGACTGGATAAGCAGGGTCGTTCCCAAGGCAGTGATCCGGGGAATTCAACTGGGATTGGGAATTAAGTTGGGTCTTTTGGCACTGCAGGATTATGTTATTGCTGATGGCGTAGCAGGGTACTATTTGGCAGCGGCTGCATTCCTATTGGCTATTTTCCTGATTGGAAATCGGAAATACCCCCCAGCAATCTTTATCATTATGCTGGGTATGTTTTACGCTTTTATATTTAAGGTTGATGCCCATTCTTTTATAAATGCCGTGGGCATCCACCTGCCTCAGATTCATACTCCGACATGGGCAGATATTTTGACGGGATTCTTGATTCTAACCATACCGCAGATACCTCTTTCGATCGGAAACTCGATTTTGGCCACCAACCAGATTGCCAATGACTGGTATCCCAAGCACACTGTTACCATTCGTAAGATCAGTTATACCTTTTCCCTAGTTAATCTGATTAATCCTTTTTTCAGCGGCATTCCTACCTGTCATGGTTCCGGTGGAATCGTAGGGCACCATACTTTTGGCGGCAGGACCGGCGGCTCCGTGATCATTTATGGCTGCCTGTATATCTTTCTGGGCCTATTCTTAAGCCAGGGATTCGACACCCTGGTCCATATCTTCCCATTGCCCATACTTGGAATCCTGCTGCTGTTTGAAAGTCTTGGCCTCATGCTTCTGGTTCAGGATGTAACCGATTCCAAATCGAGTTTTATGATCGCTTTGCTTGTGGGATTGATTTCCGGCGGTATTCAATACGGCTTTGTTATCGGTTTATTTGTGGGCACGCTCATATATTACGCGACCGCAAAGGGTCTCACCGGTTTAAACAATGATAATAATAATTAACCTGTCTTTAACAATATTTTAATCGGCTAAGCGGTCACTATCATTCACAACATAACATAAATACGCAGCAAAACAGGAGTTACAAATGACTGATTTCGAAATTACTGCCCTCTTTGATGAGTGGAACAATGCACTGCAAACCAGAGATCCTGAACAGGTAGCGAACCTGTATGCCGGCAACGCTATCTTTCTGCCGACAATGTCCAACCGGGTCCGCCACACTCACTAAGAAATCAAAGATTATTTTGCCCACTTTCTTGAGAAGAATCCGGTAGAAACCATTAATGAATCCACCATACGCTCCTTTGATCAACTTGCAATCAACTCCGGCATTTAGGCCTTCAGATTCCAAGATGGCACATCTGTGCAGGCCAGGTTCACCTTCTTATATTGTATACATGGTGATCGCTGGCGGATCACTGAGCACCATTCTTCACAAATGCCGGAATAATTCAGAATCCGGACATCTAATTCTGGTTTGGCAAATATTACCAGGTTAAAGATCAAAGTAGCGCCCGGAGCAAAGCAGAACCGTATTATAGGCTGGCACGGCGATGTATTGAAGGTTCGAATCAGCGCTCAGCCAGAGAAAGGTAAGGCCAATTCAGGGGTAAGGAAATTGATTGCAGAGGCTCTGGGCGTTCCTACAAGAAGTGTCAGTATTACTGTGGGACAAACATCAAAAAACAAACACGTTGTAATAAGTGGATTGTCTGGATCGGAAGTAAAGAGCAAAATTGATGATAATGCAGCTGATCATAAAAAAGGTCGTTAATTAATTGTCTTAACCTTCTCCCCTTCTGCCCCAGTCCATTTTTGTACGCAAAGTCTGGAAATAATCGTTATCTATAAAATTGATTAAGCCAATCTCAAAACCTGCCCTGGTAATTTCAATGATACAGGTTGGATTGAGGGTCTCGTGAAGCTGTCCATCCGTAGTGAAAATGATATTGTCTTCTTCT
>DKQR01000168.1:0-2192 GCA_002471805.1 Fidelibacterota bacterium UBA7303
TCCGGAATACCAGCTTCAACCTTTCCCACAAGGTCAGCACCCACATCAGCAGCTTTCGTGTATATACCGCCACCGACACGAGCAAATAAAGCTATAGAGGATGCACCCAAAGAAAAACCTGAAATCACGTTTAATACTGTTTTGATAGAAACCGAATCGGATCCAAAATGATTTGAATAAAAAAGGAACAATCCGCCAAGGCCTAAAACGCCTAAACCAACAACACTTAATCCCATGACGGAGCCACCGGTAAAAGCAACATTCAAGGCCGATGCCAGGCTTTTTCTTGCAGCATTTGTTGTCCGGTTGTTGGCCTTGGTTGCAACTTTCATTCCTAGAAATCCAGCCAATCCAGAAGCAAGCGCACCTACAATAAATGACATTGAAATCAAAGCGCTTGAATCATCACGCCCCGAATTTGCAACGCCAAGCAAAACAGCTACAGCAATGACAAATATTGTTAATACACGATATTCAGCTTTGAGAAATGCCATGGCGCCATCGGCAATACTTGCGCCAATTTGTTTCATTCTTTCAGTCCCTTCATCCTGCTTATTAATCCAGCTTGTTTTCCAGAATGAAAACAGCATAGCTAATATGCCGGCACCTACAACAAAAATTAAATTTGAACTCATGGATACAATTGCTCCTCGCTTATGAATTAAATTGACTCATTGTTTTGTTTAATCCGTGGATTAAAATATTCTCTATGGCATCTGCGCCGGTTTGCACCATTTCAGAAGCAGTATCCTGATCGTCACTTCGAAATGGTTTTAAAACATAATTTTCTGCCGGGCGCATGTTTTCATCAGTTCCGATCCCAAGGCGGATACGGGGAAACTGGTCGGATTGCAATTGGTATATAATATTTTCCATACCACGATGACATCCATCTCCGCCTTTAGGCCGGATGCGAATACTGCCCAGAGGTAAATCCACATCATCCACCACAACAATAAGATCCTGCGGAAGAAGATTCCATGTTTGGGTAACTTCCTGCACTGCATTACCGCTACGATTCATCCCTGTTGTTGGTTTTACCAATATAAACTCCCTGCTGATTTGGCGGGCAAATACATAATGACCTTTTCCAGGTTTAAAAGACAATTTTTGTCTCCGTGCCACTTCATCCACAACCCAGAATCCTGCACTATGTTTTGTATCTGCATATTGATCACCGATATTGCCTAGGCCTATAAAGGCAATCATGATTCTTCGGTACTGTCTCCTGTTTTTTCCTTATCGTTTTCATCCTTGCTTTCCTCATCTGGAGTTTCTGTCCCTTCTTCACCTTCTATTTCCTCGCCTTCAATCATTTCTTCTTCCTCAACCAGCGGTTCCTCCTCTGCAGCAGGCGGATGAATAGAAACGACATTTAAATCTAACGCAGAGAGTATGGTAACTTCCTCATCCGCAATTTTCACATCGGCTACGCTGTATGCACTGTTCATCTCCAGTTCAGTAATATCCAGTTCGATTGTTTCCGGAACATCCGTTGGAAAACATTCGATCTCGATCTGGGTCATGGCTTGGGAAAGGACTCCTCCCTCCTTTATTCCCGCTGCCTCTCCAGTTAGTACCAGGGGCACGGCAATTTTAATCTTTTCAGAACGGCGCACACGCATTAAGTCAATATGGATAACATCATCATTGACCGGATGGTATTGCAACTCTTTAACCATCACATATTGTGTGTCGCCTGCAATTTCTATTTCATAGATGCGTTGCCCAGAATGGATGGCCTGGTATAGGGCCAGTTTATTTATAGCCACATTAATCGTTTCATCTCCCTTATAATATAGTACGCCTGGAATTGTATCATTTCTTCTCAGGGCTTTCGCTCCCTTGGTGCGCGTCAGGGTGCGATTTTCAATATTTAATTTGTAATACGATGATGCCATCGTTATTTCTCCTTACTAAAATTCGAACAATGCGCTAACGGATTCATCATTATGAATTCGGTTAATTGCGGATCCAAAAACATCAGCAACTGTAACAATGTCCATATTGTCTAATACTTTTTTTTCTTTTGTTTCAATTGTATCCGTAATAATTATTTTTCGAATACTGGATTCACGGAGCCTGTCGAGAGCGGGGCCCGATAATACACCATGAGTTGCAATAGCAGTCACGGATTTTGCTCCCTGTTCCATAGCAGCTTCAGCTGCATTTACAGTCGTACCCGCAGTATC
>DKQR01000168.1:2569-13340 GCA_002471805.1 Fidelibacterota bacterium UBA7303
CTGATTCGGTGCATACCGTCTCTTATCAATTAGGGCAAAATGCATGCCAAGGCGTTTTGCATAGGCCTGACTGATGGCGGCGGAACCAATATCCGGTGCCAGCACAGCTGAATTTTCAGGATCGAAACCTTCTTTCTTTATTGCATCCAAGAGCACCATTCTGCTGTACAAATGATCAAAGGGAATCTTTGTAAAGCCTTGAATCTGCGTAGAATGCAGATCCATGGTAATAATTCGATTGATACCCATGGCCGTGACAATATCAATCATCACCCGGGATGAAATAGGAACTCTGGGCTGATCTTTCCTGTCCTGCCTGCCGTAGCCAAAATAAGGGATTACCGCTGTAACCCGGCCTGCGGAAGCGCGGACAGCCGCATCTGCCATCAGTGCCAATTCGATAATGTTTTCTGCGGGACTGTTTGTCGATTGAATTATAAATACATCATGCCCGCGAATATTTTCTTCAAATTTGATCCATAATTCTCCATCTGAGAAGGTCTTGATAGAAATTGCACCTAATTCACGACCCAGGGATGAGGCGATTCTTTCAGATAGTGCTGGATTGCTCCTGCCGCTGAATATTTTCATTTCATTTTTCTCATCTTATTTCTCATGTTATCTTCAAGCTGGGGCGCAGGGACTCGAACCCCGACTGCCGGGACCAAAACCCGGTGTCCTACCGTTAGACGACGCCCCAAATTATTAGTTGTTTTAACATATCATTATTATGTTGGGCGTGATACAGCGGTATGGTATTTAGATGAAAAATGTGACTCAGCCATTTTTGCAGCGGCGTCTTCATCAAAAATCCCAAACACAGTCGAGCCGGAGCCCGACAGACCGGCGTACCGGGCGCCAAAAGCCCGGAGCGTATTTTTTATGTACCCAATCTCTGGATATGCTGGAACAACGATTGCTTCGAAATCATTCTCAAAGTGCTCAAAATGAATAATATCACCTTGAACAAAGCCGGCAAAATTAATTGCCTCTCGGGGCTTGTCCAAAATCTTTTTGATTTTCCCGTATGCCCAGGCCGTATCAATATGGATATCCGGCATAACCAATAAATAGGTTCCCGGAACCGGGGCTTGAACGGTTGTCAGTAACTCGCCAATCCCATCTCCGATCTGTGTGCCGCCTTTTATAAAAAAGGGTACATCTGCTCCCAATTCCAGGCCTATGGATTCCAAATTTTCATTGGAAGCATTAAGATCATAAAGTTCTTGAATGCCTTTCAGCATTGCAGCCGCATTGGATGAACCGCCTCCCAGTCCTCTGCCTGCTGGAATTTTTTTCTCCAGTTTTATGGATAATCCGCCAATGTCATATAAGGTGCTCATTTTTTCCCAGGCATTTACACAGAGATTGGATGTATCATTTCTCAGCCAATTCACATTGGATGAAAATTGACAGCTTGAATCCCGTTTTTTTAAAATAATTGTGTCATGGAAATCCAGTTCCTGGAACAGCGTGTGAATGGTGTGATAACCATCCGGACGCTGGCTGACAATTTTCAAGCCAATATTTACTTTACAATTAGATTTAAGAACAACAGGAGCCATCTGCTTTACACAGGGTTGCTACAGCCTGCGCCGCCCATCCTTTTCCGGCACCGATAACCCCAAGTTGATCTGTGGTAGTGGCTTTTATTGATACTAAAGATTCATCGATTTGCATGGAATAAGCTATGTTATATTTCATTTGGGAAATAAATCCTGCGAGTTTTGGTTCCTGTAAAATAATGGTGGTATCCACATTGCATATTTCAAATCCTGCTTCCCGCACCCTCTTCACAGAATCAGCTAAGAAATGGTTGCTAGATGCCCCTTGCCATGTATCGTCTTCACTGGGAAAAAATTGTCCAATATCTCCTAGAGCTGCGGCACCAAGAAGTGCGTCCACCAGTGCGTGAATGAGTCCATCCCCATCGGAATGGCCCACTGAGCCGAAGGGAGCGGGAATTTCCACACCGCCAATAATGAGCGTTTTGCCCTCTGCCAGTTGATGCACATCATACCCTATTCCTGTTCTGATCATTTAATTTATTCTTTTCCTGTGCCCTGAGTTTTTCGAAGGAAAAGTTGTACTGCTCTTTCCCAGTCATCTTGGGTTGTGATTTTAAAATTATTTGGATGTCCCTCAACCAGTGCTATAGAAAACCCCATTGCTTCCATCAGCGCTGCTTCGTCTGTTGCAGTTATATTATTTCGATCTGCATTATCAAACGCCGCCATCAATTTATCCTTTTTAAAAGTCTGTGGTGTTTGTGCCAGCCAAATAAGACTACGGTCCAGTGTTTCTTTTATCTGATCATTTTCTGAAAGTTTGACTGTATCTCTGCTGGGCAAAGCCACCACGGCGCCATCGTGATTTTCACAAACAGAAATAGAATTCGCAATTATATTTTTTGTTACAAAGGGGCGGACTGCATCGTGAATGCAAACCAAAGTTGCTGAAGCAGCAGAAGCAGACACACCATTTTTTACAGAATCCTGCCTTCGTACTTCACCTGCAATAACTTTTACCGGTTTCCCGGCAGACATAGATATTAAATCGCGTTGGATAGATGCAGTCTGATTTTCCGGTACAACCACAATCACCTCTTGGATAATACTGGATGCTAAGAATGGTTTCAGAGAATGAAAAAGGAGGGGGCGGCCTGCAAGCAATTTAAATTGCTTTACTTCTCCAAACCTGGTTCCTGCTCCGGCAGCAGGTATAATTGCGGATACTTGGTTCATTGGTCCATGAGCACACTTTCAATGATAAAAACACCCGCTCACACAATCATCATAGCATCCCCGTAACTGAGGAACCCGTATTTATTATTTTTGGCTTCGCGGTATGCTTTAATGATCAGGTCTCGATCCGCAAAAGCACTGACCATCATCATCAAGGTTGATTTTGGAGCATGAAAATTAGTGATCATTTTGTCTACCATCTTGAACTCATAAGGCGGATAGATAAATTTGTCCGTCCAGCCCCGTTTTGGGGTCACCTGAAATCCCGAAATGGCAATCGTTTCCAATGCTCTGACGGTGGATGTACCCACTGCAATAATTTTACGGTATCGTTTCTTGGCTTGATTGATAGCCAGGGCTGTTTTTGGCGACACTTCGAAATATTCGGAATCCATCTGGTGCCGGTTTAAGTCCTCTACCTGTACCGGACGAAAGGTACCAAGACCTATATGCAGTGTAATATATTCCAGTTTGATACCTTTTTGTTCAGCCTTTTTTATCAAGCCAGATGTAAAATGCAACCCCGCCGTGGGAGCCGCGACAGCTCCGCGTTCCGACGCATAAACAGTTTGATACCGTTTTTTATCATTTAGATCCGCCTCACGGTTTATATATGGGGGCAGGGGGCATGTTCCAATTCGATCGATGGCATCATGGAGATTATCACCGTCAAACTCAAAGCGCACTACTCGGCCTCCGGAGACAGTATTATCAATCACATCGCACATCAATTTTGATGTAAACATAAGTTTGTTGCCTATACGAACCTTGCGGGCCGGCCGCACCATTACTTCCCAGAGATCATTGGCCAGTTCACGGAGCAGAAAAACTTCCACCTTCGCCTCCGTGCGGTCTTTACTGGCAAACAACCGTGCTGGAAACACTCTGGTATTATTCAGCACCAGAAGGTCATTCTTGCGCATATAATCGGTTATATCCAGAAATCGTTTGTGTTCTATCTTGCCTGTATCCCTGTGAACAACCAGCAGTTTTGCAAAATCCCTGCGAGGTTCTGGATATTGAGCAATGAACTTTTTGGGTAGCGGATAATCAAAATCGCCAAGTTTATATTTTTTCTTTTTTTCTATCATTCAAATAATCTTTCCTGATTTGATGTTATTTCTTTCCCTAACAGTTTAAAGGCCGATTCCTGGGCAACCCTTCCTCGAGGTGTCCGCTGCAGGAACCCCTCCTTGATCAGGAAAGGTTCATATACATCCTCTATGGTTGCTGAATCTTCACCTACGGCTACAGCAAGAGATTTAACGCCCACAGGACCGCCAGTGAATTTTTCAATCAGTGTATCAAGGATCTTGCGGTCCATATCGTCCAGACCAATTTCGTCAATACCCAGTTTTTCCAAGGAACCTTTGGCTACATGGATATCAATGCTGCCCTCTGCTTTTACCTGGGCAAAATCTCGGGATCGCCGAAGAATGCGATTGGCAATTCGCGGTGTCCCCCGGCTGCGCTTTGCCAGTTCCATAGCACCCTCGTCATCAATATTAACTTCAAGTATGTTTGCAGATCTGTTGATAATATGAAACAGGTCTTCTGCTTCGTAATAATCAACCCGAAGTACAACACCAAACCGGTCACGCAGTGGCGATGTCAGGTTCCCCAGTCGAGTGGTGGCACCGATCAGGGTAAAGGGCTCAATATTAAGCTGCACGCTGCGGGCGCTGGGGCCTTTATCGATCATAATATCAATGGTGAAATCTTCCATGGCAGAATAAAGGTATTCCTCTACCACGCTGTTCAACCGATGGATTTCATCAATGAAAAAAACATCTCGGTGGCCCAGGTTGGTGATCATACCGGCAAGGTCACCTGCGCGTTCAATCACTGGACCAGAAGCATGCTTAATATTTACATTTAATTCCTTGGCAATAATGTTGGCCAGAGTAGTTTTTCCAAGCCCTGGGGGACCGAATAAAAGCACATGGTCAAGAGCATCTCCGCGGCCATTGGAGGCTTCAATGTACAGTTTCAGGTTATCTACCAATTCCTTCTGGCCAATGAATTCATCGAACTGGGATGGACGAAGAGATTTTTCTACCACCAGATCCTCATCAAGAGGAGTAGGGTCAGCTATATGTATCTCTGTCATTCAATAAAATAGAAATAAATCGGTTTAAAACCGGCTATAAAGATACAATCTCAAACAGCCGACGTAAAGAGGCCGTGTATTTTATGTGGGGATTTCAGATCGCAATCGTGTCAATCTTTTCTCACGATCATTTGTAAAATGCATGATTCCATCCCATACGCTGTGTGGGTCCAGCCTAGATTCTTTTATTATTTGTTCCAAGCTACCGCCGGTGCGCCATCTGTTGTCAAAATCCGGACTTAGGGAGTATTCTTCCACGATGCGGTTTGCTATCCATTTATGCATCAGCCGCAGGGCACCATTGGTAATCACCATGGCATCCTGCCATTCCTTTCCAGAGATAACGGAATATTGATAGTCTTCCAGTTGTCGTTGAAAGAGTTCCCAGCTGACAGCTGCCACAATTTTTACATTTGGCCCTTCTTCTGTAAGCCTAGGCAGAATTTCCACTAATGAATTTGTGGAACTGGTCCCCCGGATGATCACAACTCCTTTCTTTTCTACATTGTGGTCATAATCTTTGATAATATAAGCACCTCTTGCCGCATCCATGTGGGAGGCCATACCCAAAGCCTGCCGATCGGGAATGGTTACCGACGGACGCGTGAGGTGCAGGACAATCAATGCCACATCTGTGGATAAAGCAGCAGCCAGACACGGGGCGACCTCATTGTGCTCCCATGGGTGAAGATTGATAATCTGTCCCTCTGGAAAAAGCTGCGTAACACCTGGAGCAAAAATACCAAAATGGGTGCGGCTGTCTTCAGCTGTCTCCGGACCAGAATGCCCTGCAACCCAGATCACTTTCCCAACTTTTAGATCAGAATCCTGTGCAATTTGACTAAACAATCGCAAAGGACCGTATTTCAAATAGCTGAAAGAACCGTAAGTACTCATGGCTCCATAAAAACCATTGAATTCTTTATAGGTATCTTCGCTGAAATTGACTGTTGCCAGGCCAGCCATCATACCGGCATTTGTAAATTCTGTGATGCCTTGGGGAATAAGCGGGCTGTTAGGTTTATTTTCCTTATCGTAAAATCCTTTGCTTTTTGTTCCGCCATATTCTTTTGCAAACCCGGAAATATTAGTTGAATCCGCCAGGTCAGCGCTCATGGCCACCACCAGCGGCCGGCCGTATTTTTGTTCTGCAATGGTATTGATATAACTGGCATATTTAGAAAACCCTATCCTGTTTGGTGTTTTCTCCCCAGGTTGAACAAAAAGATCATCGGGCAAACTATGCACATCAAACAAGGTTAGGTCCCTGGCTGGATTCTTGACTGTGATTTTACAACTTTCAATATGTTCCGGTACTGAATCACCAATTTCAACAAGAGTATCTGCGAGATAATTCACATATTTTTGGTTGTTTTCCATTACGGAGAAAACTGTTTTAAACATTGATGTTGCCTGCTCAACCTGGCCCTCCCAAGACTCCGCAGCAGATCCACCAAAGCCCTCAAAATCTATATTATAGATCTTGGAAAAATCTTCTTTCGTTTTCCAAAAAAGTTCAGAATTCCGTTTATGGGCTACACCATGGCTTTTATTATCATAAACATAGTAGCCGCGGCCTTTCCTAGTCCTGCTGTAAATCACTTTTGGAATTTTTTTTCCCGCATTTTTAACAAGAAGCCGGTGATAAGCGTGGGTTATCATTGCCCAATTCGCTCCATCTTCCACGCCTTCCACGTGCCAACCGTGAGAACCAAACCAGTCCTTTGGACCGCCATACATAATAGAACTGAATGGTCGATTATCTATTCCGTAATCATTCCAGTCCATGAAGTATACAAGGTTCCCGAGCCCCAATCCCCAGGCAGAATTGATTGTTTCATGGCTGGCACCAGTGGTGAATCCGCCCTCGCCTTCAAAAGCGAATACTTTCACTTCCGGTGTCCCCGCAAGTTTTAAGGCCAGAGCCTCCCCAGCCGCAGCTGGAGATCCATGGCCGCTAGGTCCAGTATTGAATTTAAAAAATAATGTTTTTCCCTCCATTTCGGCATGCCCCGGCAGACCGCCGTTTTTCCGAAGTGTTAATAGGTTTTCCCAGACAAGCTGGAAATTATTCCCTTTTATATTTTGATATTTCAGATCACCGGTTTGACGATGTTTAATTCTAAGTGCCTCATTCATCACCGCTAAGGTTGCATAAACAACAGGATTGCAATGCCCGGCCACCAGCACATAGCGATCAGCAAATCTCTTTCCCGCTTCGCGGATATCCCAGCGCATGGCCCCGGAAAGCAGAGTCGCAACCATGGCATGGACCTTGGAACGGGAACCCCCGGGATGACCGCTCTGGCTTAGATTCAGCATAATATCAATGCATTGATCTATTAGGTCCTTGGTAATCTCCCAATACTGAAAGTATTGTTTTAATTCATCAGGTTTTTTCATGCAGCCTGATCCTTTCTGTTTAACATCTGATGCAGAAAAGAACCTGTATATGAATTTTCTACAGTAGCAATATATTCCGGAGTACCTGACGCAATCACCTCTCCGCCTTCATCCCCTCCTTCAGGGCCAAGGTCTATGATCCAGTCAGCTGTCTTTATCACATCCAGGTTGTGTTCAATGACAATGACTGTATTGCCTCGCTCCACCAGGCGCTGGAGCACAGTTAGCAGCATTCTGATATCTTCAAAATGAAGACCTGTAGTGGGTTCATCCAGAATGTAAAGCGTCTTGGCTGAACTGACCTTGGAAAGTTCTGTTGCCAGTTTCACCCGCTGTGCTTCCCCTCCAGATAAAGTTGTAGCCTGCTGTCCGAGGTGAATATATCCCAGTCCAACATCAGAAAGGGTCTGTAATTTTTTCTTTACTGGCGGAATATTTTTAAAAAACTCCAAAGCATCTGTAACCGACATCTCCAACACTTCTGCAATTGTTTTGGAGCGATATTTGACCTCCAGTGTTTCCCGGTTATAGCGTTTTCCCTGGCACACTTCGCACGTCACATATACATCCGGCAGAAAATTCATTTCAATCTTGATGATACCATCCCCTTCACAGGATTCACAGCGGCCACCCTTTACATTAAATGAGAATCGACCAGGTTTATACCCCCGGATCCTTGATTCGGGAAGTTTGGCAAAAAGATCGCGAATATGAGTAAACACACCGGTATATGTTGCCGGATTGGAGCGCGGAGTGCGACCAATGGGTTTCTGATCAATATCCACCACCTTATCCAGGTATTTTATGCCCTCAACAGAATTGTGGCTCAGGGGATAAGCCCGGGCCTTGTTTAATTCTTTTGATAATGCGGGAAACAGCGTCTCGTTTACCAGGGTGCTTTTCCCACTGCCGGATACGCCGGTCACGGCAATAAACCGTCCCAGCGGAAAATCCACATTGACAGATTTAAGATTATTACCTGTGGCACTGATTAGGGATAAATTATTTGTTTTACTATTTCTGCGGATCCGCGGGATTTTTATCTGTTTTTTCCCTGCAATATATTTTCCTGTTAAGGATCGCTTCGCGTCCGCCAATTCTTTTGGGGCTCCTGCAAATGTGATTTCTCCACCATGCTTCCCGGCACCCGGGCCTAGGTCAATAACATAATCAGCAGATTCAATAGTCTCTTTGTCATGTTCCACAACCAGGATCGAATTACCAATATCACGCAATGCTTTAAGCATATCCAACAATCGGTTGTTATCCCGCGGATGCAGACCAATCGACGGTTCGTCCAGGATATATAAAACACCCATCAGCTGGGAACCGATCTGAGTGGCCAGACGAATTCGTTGGGCCTCCCCGCCGGATAGAGTTGCTGCTGAGCGGTCCATACTCAGGTAACCCAGGCCGACATTCACAAGAAAAGTAAGTCGTTGACGAATTTCTTTTAGAATCTGATCAGCGATATCCTGTTCCATATCAGTCAAGGTAAGATAATGAAAAAACTCCTGGATATCTTTGATGGACATGGCAGATATATCACCAATATTTAAATCATTTATTTTCACTGCCAGAGCCTCTTTCCTCAGTCGGGCTCCTTTACAATCAAGGCAGGCGCGCATACTCATAAATTGTTCGATCCACTCACGAATTCCAGAGGACTTGGTCTGGGTATATCTGCGCATCAGGTTGGGTATGGCTCCTTCCCAGCCGCCGGTATAAGTGCCCGACCAGCGCTGGGAATTGTATTGCATTTTGAATTGCTTATTGCCGGTGCCAAAAAGAAGGATTTCACGAACCGCGGGATCCAGTTTCACCCAGGGTGTAGTAAAATTAAATTCAAGATGTCGAGCCAGACTTTTCAAAATGCTACCATACCAGTTCCCACGAGGCTGTTCTCCCAGAGGTGCAATCGCTCCTTGAATAAGACTTTTGGACTTATCCGGTATCACCAGATCCGGATCCACTTCCATATGTGAGCCCAAGCCGTCGCATTTCGGGCAGGCGCCGTATGGTGAATTAAAAGAAAACATCCTCGGGACTAATTCTTCCATACTGATCTCACAGTCGGGGCAGGCGAAATGTTCGCTGAATATGTGTTCCGAATCAGGCAAAACATGAACAACCAGCAGCCCGCCGCTGATCTTGAGAGCCAGCTCTACTGATTCTGTCAGCCGTTCCAGGACTGCTTTTTTCAGTATCAGTCGATCGATCACCACCTCAATGGTATGTTTTTTATTTTTATTCAATATAATCTTGTCATCCACAGAGAATATTTCACCATCCACACGTACCCGTAAAAAACCCTCTTTCCGAATTTCCTCTAATACTCCCTTGTGCTGGCCTTTTCGTCCGCGGATCAATGGGGCCAGAATATGCATTTTCGTACCGGATTTGAATTTATTGACGGTATCCACGATTTGCTGCACAGTTTGTCTCTGGATCGGTTTGTTACACTTCCAGCAGTGAGGTTTGCCAACATGAGTAAACAGCAGACGGAAATAATCATGGATCTCTGTAACAGTCCCCACAGTGGAACGGGGATTACGGGCCGCAGCTTTTTGTTCAATGGAGATGGCGGGAGATAATCCTTCGATAGCATCCATATCCGGTTTCTCCATCAAACCCAAAAACTGGCGGGCATAAGATGAGAGAGACTCTACATAGCGGCGCTGACCTTCCGCATAAATTGTATCAAAGGCCAGGGACGATTTCCCAGAACCGGATAACCCTGTAATGACCACTAGTTGATTCCTGGGAATCACTACATCAATATTTTTCAGATTATGCTGGCGGGCACCTTTAACAATAATTTTATCAGTGGGCTGTGACATAAATCTGATTTTCCCGGGAAAACGGTTTTATTTAGGACAAAACAGAATTTACAGACTTTTGTTATTTAACTTCAAAAACGATTTACTCTATAACGTTAACTCAAATATAAACCTGCAAATCCTTGACACCGGTTTTCTTTAGCATTAGTTTGAAGCATGGGAACGCTTCGAAACCAAATCCTTATCTCCATGCCTCATATGCAGGACCCGTTCTTTTCTTCTGCCGTTGTTTTTATCTGCGAACACAATAAGGACGGCGCCATGGGGCTGATAATCAATAAAAAATTCAAAGAACCAAACTTGAATGATTTATTCGAGCAACTTTACATTGGTGATGATGCCATTACATCCCTCGTGCCCGATATTCATTTTGGCGGACCTGTAATGCTTGAACGCGGCATTGTTCTGCATGGTGCAGGTTTTAATACTGAAGGTACCATCTCTATTTCAGATGAATTCTCCATGACAAGTCAAAAAACTGTTTTGCAGGAATTAAAAGCCCAGGATATAATCCCTTACAAACTGATGCTGGGACACGCGGGATGGGCAGCGGAACAATTAGAACGTGAAATCGAAAATGGCGATTGGCTTATGCAATCCACTACTTTAGACTTCGTTTTCAATCTTAGCACCGATCAAATGTGGCGGCAGGCTGCCGGTAGTCTGGGGATGGA
>DKQR01000212.1:0-658 GCA_002471805.1 Fidelibacterota bacterium UBA7303
CTTTCCTGGGAAGGTACAAATTCACAAACGATCTTTCTACTGTTTCTAATCTTAGGTCGCAGCAGGAGTTAGCCAACCGGGGCAGTTCTCATCAGTGTTTTTACAAAAGTTACATTTCGCCGGCGCCCACGGTACCATGCCCGTTGTCCAGCCAGTCGCCAATAAACTGCTGGGCTTTCCTCAGGTCAGCCAGAGATGCAATCATAACAACCATGTCTTGTTCTTTACCTTCCTGGTCATGTACATAATCCGGCAGCACGCCTTCCATTCTGAAGCCAAGTTTTTGGTAAATATCCATGAGATCTTTTTGGGGTCTCATAAATTTTGCGATAATTTTTTCCAGATGCTCTTCATGGGCAATATCATACATATCCTTTGCCAAGGCAAACTGAACGCCCTTACCAATATGACCCGGATCGATTACCAAACGGAGATAGGCCGTCCCGCTTTTCCAAGTGTCTGAGCCTATAGTCAATGAAGCATCTGCTACAATGGCCCCTGAAATCAAGGCAATCCTGCGGATCACTTTACCGTTTTCTGCTTCTAGGCACCTATCTTCCAGGTGGTTAATATTTGTAACATCACTGCGAAAATATTTCCTTTTTGATTCCGGGAAAGACTGAAAAAACTCCTGGGACAGTAAAACATCATCTCGGCC
>DKQR01000212.1:1085-2761 GCA_002471805.1 Fidelibacterota bacterium UBA7303
CGCCAGTTTGCTAATTGGTGTTTCTGTCCAGTTAAGATAAGTTCGTCTGGGTTGCCATCTTTATCAAAATGCTTAGCGAACCTCCCTTCTGTTTTTGCGAAAGAAACAAAATCAATTTGTTCTTTTGTCTTTGGGTTCACATACCAGTCTTTATTTTTTGCTGGGTTGCCTTGTAAGGAAAGGCGTTCGGAAAAACGTTCTCCTTTTGTAGGATCATAAATAAACACTGGGAATGCCCTGGAATCTGCCGCAAGCTTCGCCTGATGCATAGCCATGTCATCAGCCACTCCGTGCTCAGGCTGGCAGGTGGTAAACACATTTATCACTGCTGGTCCCGGGTATTCATTGGCAGCCATGATTGCTTTATAAAAATGATTGGTGTGAGCGCAGGTTGTTTGGGCTACAAAAACATCGGGGTGCATCATACATAAATTTCCAATTTCTTTACGTCGTTCAATTTTTCCACCAATTTCTTTACCGACTATAGACATTTTTGCGTCTTGTCCAACATAGGAAGCAGTGGATGTTTGTCCGCCAGTATTGGAATATACCTGCGTATCTAAAATCAATACATTAATATCCATTCCTGAAGCCAGCATCCGCGACATGGACTGAAATCCAATATCTACCATGGCACCATCACCACCGATACACCACAGTTTCTTATCCTGCCACCCCATCTGATCCCAGCGGGACCGGACACCCATTGCATCCGCAGACACATTTTCAAATAAAGAATTGGTCCAAGGGACTAAAAATGGATTGTATGGATAGGTAGAACCATAAACTGTATTGCATCCTGTGGCTGCGACAATACCAATGCTTTCTTTACCATAAACAAACCCTGTGGCTGCAAGCATCATTCTAAGAGCAGACCCTTCCCCGCAACCCATACAGGAACCTGCGCCACCAGTATATAACAAAGAATCGCTGGCCAGCATCATATCCACCAGAACTTTTTCATTGATGTATTCTGATGGTGTATCACCGAGGGATGTGAAAAAATCAAAGGCATGTTGATACTTTGGTATTGTATCATCGATTTTGGTGATCATGGATAATGCTTCGTGGTCTCCACAGGCATCAACGCATTCTGCGCACCCCTTGCACTTTGTTGGGTCAATAAAAATACCAAACTTCGCAGGTTCTTTTCCTTGTTTGGCCGGGACTTTTGAGAATTTATTGGTATCCGCCCATTGATCAGAGATCCATCCTTTGATCTCACCAGATTCTAATTTTTCAACGGTTTCATTTAGCCGTGACTCTGGTATCGCTTTACCTAGGATTGCTGTGTCTGGACATTGGGTCACGCATTCCATACAGGCAACACAATTATCTGATAAAAATTCAGGTATGTCTGGTGCAATGTAGCTAAAATCGCGGAGCGCACCTGTTCCGGCAGGAATTAGGCTCCTTGCAGTGGAAATATCTGCCGGTAATTCTTCTTCTGCTGTTCCATTATTATAAGCTCCTACAATTCTATCGTTGAAATCTTGTATATCCAGAATCTCAAATGCGTTTCTTTTATTTATTTTTGATACAGGGACGCTCATACTAAAACTCCCTCTGTCTCTGTTTGGGATTGTTTAATTTCAAAAACTTCTTTAAATCCTCGTTTTACACAATTCAAATTATCTTTCACAACCTGTTCGCCTCGTTTCCCAAAGTATTTACGG
>DKQR01000038.1:0-3900 GCA_002471805.1 Fidelibacterota bacterium UBA7303
GGGTTTGTTGTTTGTGGGTGAGGTGGTAGATTCTGTTATCCATACTGATAAAAAGGAGATAAAATGAAAAAGTTGATTCAAATAATCGCGGTGATCGCAATTGCCAGTTCATTGTCAATGGCGGGCGATGCTGAAGATGTAAAACAAAGGATCATTGATAGTTTTGAACATTTGAATAAAATGAAGAAATCGCTAAACGATTATTCCAAGAACGGCGCTTTGGAATTCTGGTCAAGCGGTGGATTACTGAACACAATAGATCCATCAGGACGTCCAGAAACGTACGATGCAGTTAATATCACACCCAAGCATATCGAAGTTGTTGTTCTTGCCCCTGGTAAGGCTGCGGTGGCAATGTATTATTCAGAAGGGTACATGAAACCAAAAGGAGCCGAAGCCGTGGGTCATTATTTAACACGGGTAAGTCAATCCTTTGTAAAAGAAGGTAAAGAATGGAAAACCCGCACATCCCATTGGTCCCCTGTAATGGGCGGGTCCGGTACAAGCCAAACTGGTAAAGAATAAATATAGTTTACCTTCAGAAGAAAGCCCCGCCAACTTGTTGGGTATTGGCGGAGTAGTAGTAGATTTCCATATAGGTTAGGAATATATATGAGCGTGAAATGAATTATTATTATTCAAATTATCCCGGCTTTGTGAGAAAATGGTTCCTGCCTTTTTTTATAACAGTTACAGGTATATTTACATCTATTGCCTGTCGGGGATCCGATGGACCAGCCGACCTGGTACTTCGTAACGGCAGGATCGTAACAATGGATGATCAATGGCCCCAGGTTTCAGCTTTGGCAGTAAAAGGAGACAGGATTACCGCGATCGGGAGCGATGGTGAAATGCGGCGTTATACCGGGGAAAAAACAAAGGTGATAGACTTGAAAGGGATGCTGGCCATCCCGGGATTTATCGAAGGGCATGGTCACTTTTATTCCCTGGGGGCCTCATTGATGGAATTGGAGCTGCGGTATGCAGAGAACTGGGAAGCTATTATTGCACTGGTAGCAGCGGAAGCAGAAAAAAAGAAGCCGGGAACCTGGATCATTGGACGGGGCTGGCATCAGGATAAATGGAATACGAAGCCGGAGCCCAATGTGGAAGGGTTGCCCACCCACCATAAACTGAGTGCCGTGAGTCCGCAGAACCCTGTATTCCTTAGTCACACCAGTGGTCATGGTGTATTTGTCAATCAGGCAGCAATGCAGGCGGCAGGTATATCCAGGAGATCAGTTGACCCTCCCGGGGGTGAAATAGTCAGAGATGAAAATGGGGAACCCACTGGCATGCTCAGGGAATACGCAGCCCAGCCTGCGCGGGATGCCCTGAAAACTTATCAGACCCAGCGTTCCCCAGAAGAAGTTGAGGTGAATATGCGTCAGCAGGTGATACTGGCAGCTCAAAATGCTATCGAAAATGGCATTACAAGTTTTCAGGATATGGGCTCAACCTGGGAAGAGCTTGACCACCTGAAGATGATGGCCGCTGAAGGCAGCCTGCCGATACGCCTTTACATGGCCATTCAGGAGCCTGCCGTTGAAATGGCAGAAAAACTGGCAGATTACCGGCTGGTGGATTATGGAAATAATTTTCTTACCATCCGCTGTATCGGAGAGAAGGTCCTGGACGGTGCCCTTGGAACTCATGGAGGCTGGCTGCTTGAAGCTTATACAGACCGCCCCGGCAATTTTGGTTTGAATGTAACGCCTGTTCCGGAGATCCGGCATTCAGCGGAACTGGCCATGAAGCATGATTATCAATTGGCAATTCAGGGTATCGGAGACCGGGCGGCGCGGGAATTGTTCAATATTTACGAAGAACAGTTTGCCGTCTATCCAGAAAAAAAGGACCTGCGCTGGCGCATAGAACATGCCCAGGTCACCCATCCTGATGACCTGCCCCGGTACGCGTCGCTGGGAGTGATTCCCGGGATACAGGGCATCTTTGCCTGTTCTGACGGCCCCTGGGTGATAGACCGCCTGGGAGTGGATCGTACAAAAGAACGAGGTTATGTTTTTCGTTCCATGGCTGAATCCGGTGCACTGATCATGAATGGTACTGATCCGCCGGTAGAAGAAATAAGTCCTATCGCCAGTTTCCACTGTTCTGTCACCAGGGAGCTACCTGATGGAAATATTTTTCAGCCGGAACAGCGGCTGACCCGGGAACAGGCACTGCGATCATACACGATCAATAACGCCTTCGCTGCTTTTGAGGAAGATCTCAAAGGTTCTATCACTCCCGGTAAACTTGCTGATATTACCGTTCTTTCAAAAGATATAATGACCGTACCGGAAGATGAGATTGTTGAAGCTGAAATTGTTTACACCATCATAGGCGGTGAAGTTTTATACAAATGGACCAGATAAATCCTGAATATTTTCATAGTCAAACCCACAACGGAATTATTTCCCGCGGAAAACGAAGGGGGCCTTGATTCTGTAGCGGTGATGCTTCAAAACTATCCTAATCATCATTAAATACCGGCTTTACCGGATCCTTTTGCTTGCGGGACTATAATTCAATTAATATTCAAACTAATTATTTCTTATATTCATTTACTAATTGAATGAGAATCTTATGTTAAAAAATTATTTATTGTGCCTTTGCGCAGTATCACTTGGAATTAACGGCTGTAGTCAATCACAGAATTCAGATCAATATCCCTACCGTGAAAGGGATATTAATACTGTAAAAAGCCTGTACAAAGCATATCAAACGAATGATATGAAAACTGCCGCGGATTTACTAGCTGATAATTACAAAGAATTTGGTCCGGCGATAGGTGATACCATAAATAAGGCGGAAACCATCGATAACAATAATGGTATATACGAATTTCATTCCGATATTCAATATAATGATCTGGAATTCTATGCCAACGATGGCCATAAAGGGAAACACTGGGTAAGGGTCTATGGTGTCTGGAAAGTAACTCATAAAGAAACTGGTAAGACGGTTGATGTCCGTTATTATGAAGTTTTTCGTATAGATGAAGATGGGAAAATAGCTGAGTTGCACACCTACTGGGATACTATGGATTATTGGAAGGATTTAGACTATGAGGTCACGAAAAAAACAGAGGAAGATAAGCAATAAAATATTCATCATTCACAATAAGCCCCACACTCGTGGGGTTTTTTGTTTGTCAGGATGGAGGTAGGTTCGATCTTATTCCTATGTGCACTAGCCTGATATGTACACTCTGTTAAAACAAGTTTATTTTTATATACAGTCATGGACGACATTGTAAAAAGAGGGAAAACGAAAAGAATTTTGGATATACTGGCTGATTATTTCAGCGTTTACACAGATGAAGAATTAGCGGAAAAACTTGGTTATACTAGAACTTCGATCACTAAATGGCGGTTTTATAATCAGGTTCCTAAAAAAATATTAGTTGAATATAGAGACATACTTAATAAAAACCTTTTAGTAGTGAATGATGACAAACCTGATGTAGGGTACAATATCAAAGAAGCAGTTTATTATACCCCATTAGAGATTGCCGAAAGACTCAAAATCCCGGCTTTAGATCTCATTTCCTTTATACACGACGGTATGTTGAAAGCATATAATTTTGGGGATGGAAACTATAGGATATCAGAGGATCAATTGAAAAAATTCCTTGTGGAGCGGGAGGAATGATTCAAAGACGAACATTTGTCTAAAATAGATGATCTACGAAGGCACGGCCTGGCCTCTTTGTACTTAGCCTGCCTGCCAAAGGTGTAACGCAGGCATGAAAACGGCAGTGCAGGCTGAAAGTAAAAAGAAACCTAGGGTGTAAATGATGGACGCTGCAGCAATTGATCAAATTCGGTTGAATTTTAACCCCCAGACGATTGCCGCCCTTAATTTCGTGATTGGTTTGATGATGTTAGGAGTAGC
>DKQR01000038.1:4291-9163 GCA_002471805.1 Fidelibacterota bacterium UBA7303
TCCCAGTTCATTCTCCTTCCTGCTTTTACCTTTTTACTTACGATGATTATCCGACCCAGCCCCTCCATGGCAATGGGAATGATTCTAATCTCCGCCTGCCCCGGGGGAAACCTCTCCAATATCATGACCTACCTGGCACGGGGTAACACTGCCGTTTCAATCAGTATGACCGCTGTCTCAACCGCGGCAGCCATCTTTATGACTCCTTTGAACCTCTCCATCTGGGGCAGCCTGAACCCTCATACTGCTCCCATTCTCAGAGCCGTAAGCCTGAATCCCGCCGATATCTTTAAGACTATTTTTATCATCCTGGTGATTCCTATGGCTATGGGGATGACCCTGGCTCATTTTTTCCCGAAACCTGCTGGCAAAATTCAAAAACCTTTCCGAATCTTCTCTTTTGTGGTTTTCATTGCTGTAGTAGCGCTGGCTCTTAAAGCGAACTGGCAGATATTCCTGCAGGTGATCGGGCTGGTCATTTTTGTTGTATTTCTGCACAATATACTGGCATTCAGCCTGGGTTATTGTGCGGGACGTTTGGCAGGTCTGCCCACCCAGGATGTGCGCGCCGTCTCCATAGAGGTGGGAACCCAGAACGCTGCTCTCGGTCTTGTATTGATTCTCAATTTCTTCGCAGGTCTCGGCGGTATGGCAATTATCGCTGCCTGGTGGGGCATCTGGCACATCATTTTTGGTTTATGCGTGTCTACCTGGTGGTCGCTTAAACAACCAATAAATATAGTTGAGGTGTCCGGTGAGTGAAGTACGCATTGTCCTGATTACCGGCGCCACCGGCTCTAATTTTGATTTCGACTATACTTGTTTCCCTTACAAACTCTTTGAAGCGCAGCTGAGAAAGGTTTGTGGATTTAGATAGTCACAATTGCTGTGTCGCTGGAAACAAGTGCATTATATGTTAGAAAATTCGGTACCAGTTTCTTTTTATTGTCTCAATTTAGTTAAAAAGAATTATACTCTCACCACAGCAACACATAAATTATTTAATGTATATGAAGAATCTATTTCAAGTATTGAACAGTATATTTATTTATTTAAGAACTTTAATTGTATTGGTAATCCTGGGGCCACCTGTAATTATTTTAATGATCCTGGTTCCAGAATACGCGTATAAGACAGCCAGTGTATTCTCGTATATAATATTTAAATCTTTGGGAGTTAGATATAAAATTACAGGGGATTTTCCGGATAACGGTCCCTACGTTATCATGCACAATCATTCCAGTTTTTTAGATATATTTTTTCTTCCATTCGTTATCAAGGGAAAATATACAGGTATTATAGCAGCTAAAAATTTCAAAATACCTATTATTGGATTGATGATGCGTTCCATGAAGGGAATACCCATACATAGAAAAAATATTATTCATTCTAGAAAAAGTATAGAAATAGCCCAGGAACGAATCAAGGATGGATATCATATTGCAATTTTTCCTGAGGGGACACGAACGATTACAGGGAGACTTTCCCAATTTAAAAAAGGGGGCTTTCATATGGCTGTTAATGCAAAAGTAAAAATATTGCCTGTTATAGTTAAAGGACTGTATGATATTAAGCCTAAAACACGATGGACAATAGATACGTCTATAAGAGCAGAAATGATATTTGAAAAACCAATTAATACCCTCAATAAATCCGTAGACGATTTAATAGATCAAGTTAATAACCTGTTTCTTAAACATGGGTTAGAATAATTGCCTGGTTGGTGGGTAGATTCAGAGGTGAGCGCTTCAATTAGAAAAGTATTTCACTCTAAAAGACAGACCGGGAAACAAATAATGAAATATCTATTAATCCCAATCGTCTTAATCTCCAATATGGTTTTATGCCAGGTCATGGAATATGTAAGTTTAATGGATGGCCGGTCTTTACAATTAAACTACGACGGCACTTACAGAATAATAAGCAAAAAACCTGAAGAGAAACGTACTTATTCGCAATTAAAAAAACAGCTTAGAGGTAAATCTATTGCCGAAGTCAGGCAGATGATCGGTATTAAACCGTGGTTTTCTGCAGCCAATTCGACCGTAGTAAATGAGGATGGGACTTTCTACTATCCGTATGGTGTATCGAAAAGGGTGGCAAAAGGGGCATATCTGCATTATCGGGATTTTTCAAAGGTTTTATGGAATCCAGCTCTTGAACAATATGAAGACTTCTGCGTTCATTTTTATAAAGGAAAATTCTTTTCAATTCAAAAAAGCCTGGGAAAAAGTGATACGGTGACGAAACCCCAGGGGATTAATCCGCCTGAGATTTAAGCAATAGCGCTTAAGCCGCGGTGTTTTTCATTTGTGGTATGGTTCGCCACTTAATCGCATCCATCTAACATAAAAATAATATATAGGTTGAGCTCATAACCTGATGGATGGATTATTGTAAAATATAAATAATTTGTTTGATTTCATATTTAAATATTAGCTAAATTATATGGAATACATAATAATTTAAGTTATTATAAGGATAAAATATAAATGAAAAATTATTTAATAATATTCGCTATTCTATCTGCGAACTTCTGCCATGCACAAATTGGCGATGTTTTATGGGAAGAGAATTTTAATAACCTGGATAACTGGATGAAGATCACCGGAAATGGTTCCTGGGGCTGGGGCAATGGTGAACTGGAATTCTACAAGGAAGAAAATGTTGAGATAGCTGGCATCCCTGGTGAACCGGGGAATAATGCGCTGCATATTACGGCACTGGAAGAATCAGGACCCGATATTGTCGACCAATGGGGGAATCCGTTAAACTATACGTCTGGAAAGGTGACCACAAAAGCAAAAGTCTCGGTTCAATACGGTGTAATTGAGACAAGAGTAAGGGTGCCGGACCTTGATCTTGGAGGATGGCCTGCAGTATGGCTGCTTGGAACGTCAAATCTCAATTGGCCTCATTGTGGCGAACTCGATATGATGGAAATGGGTTCTCGCCAGGAATTCAGGGATTTACACGATGATCACAACAACGGCAATGGTTTAGATAATTCAACCGTTAATCAAGTAGTTGGGGCAAACGCTATTTTTTATGCAGATGAAGCTGTGGTCCCAGAAAATCCATCTGGTGCCGCCAGTATTTCATGGGATCCGGATGATGATTACTGCAGGCCATACTATAATTATGATAACCTGAATGACAGATTTCTAATATATCGAATATACTGGGATACTGACAGTATCCGGTTTACCGTTATTGATGATAACGTTGAGTACGATCTATACACAGAACCATTTCCGATAGATAGTGTTAGTGCAGAATTTCAAGAACCCTTTTACCTCATAGCCAATCTGGCAATAGGCGGAGCATTTACAGATGCAGTTTATATTGGTGGAAGCGGATTACCGATTTCCATGCCATTCCCTGCCGACATGTACGTTGACTACATTAAAGTGATGGAATGGAACGGGCAGGGTGAAGTTCATATCGGGCCGCCCACTTTCCAGGGAGGTACCTTTGGCCTCTTTACAGACACAACTCCGATTGATAACGGTTTGGTAGCCGGTGACGATGCGGAAATCTATGTCTGGGAAGGTACCTTAAGCGAAGGCAGTATTCCGCCCTATGAAGGTGAGAACGGTATATCATGGCAAACCACCGGTTCAGGCTGGTTTGGCGCAGGAATCATGTCCATGCAGCCGGTTAACCTGTTCAATTTTGAAGAAGGACATTTAAAATTCATGATCAAAATCCCGGCAAATATTTCATTTCAGATCGGTATTATAGATGCCTGGGGCAATCAGTCGTATGTTGATTTTCCAGCGAACCAGACAACCTATGGACTTGTCAGGGACGGCAATTGGGGGCAGGCATCAATCCCCGTGGAAGATATCCGGGGCGAATTTATTGATTTACGCATGTTGAGTTATGAATTCGTCATACTGGAAGTGAATGGTGCGTCGTGTGAATTTGGGCTGGATGATATTTACTGGGAAGGTGGTGGAACAGTAAGCGTTATTGAAGGCGAATTTGGTCAGACCCCAATTAAATATAGTTTGAATAACAACTATCCCAATCCTTTCAATCCATTGACAACAATCAGCTATGTTTTACCGGAAGATGCATTGGTAAACATAACTATTTACGATATGATGGGCAGAACAGTCAAAACTATGGTTAACAAAGAGCAAAACGCTGGCTATAAATCTATCCAGTGGAACGCTACCAGCAATACAGGTCAGCCAGTGAGTGCTGGTTTGTACTTATATACTATACAGGCTGGAAACTTCAAGCAGACAAAGAAAATGATTTTCCTTAAATAGATTTATCTCACTCACCACAACATGAGACCCCGTATAATAGCGGGGTTTTTTGTTTTTTGGGGTGTTGTTACATTTGGGTGTGAAGTTGAAAAAGTTATCAAAACAATATGCAATTTCTTGTAAATAATAGGTTTGCTATTTCATGAAGGAACCAATCAGCACCAAAAGGATACAACTAAGGAAATTCAGGAAAGAACAGGTTGATTTGCTGTTTCAGCTTAATAGTGATCCTGAAGTGATGAAATACATTACACCGGGAAAAGTAATGACCTTTGATGAAGTGAAATCAAGGTCGATGCCAAGAATCATGAAATCCTACAGTCACGGGGAGGAGTTTGGTATTTTCCCAGCCTACCTTAAGCGCACGGAAAATTATATTGGCTGGTTCCAGTTTGAACCTGACCAAGATATAAATGACGCAGTTGAAATTGGCTGGCGCCTGAAAAGGGAGTTCTGGGGGCTCGGGTACGCAACTGAGGTGGCAAAAGCGCTTGTTAAAAGAGGGAAGGGAATGGATAAACTTATTGTTGCTCGAGCCATGATTGATAATATAGCATCAATTAGAGTCATGGAAAAAGCAGGGCTTAAGTTT
>DKQR01000122.1 GCA_002471805.1 Fidelibacterota bacterium UBA7303
CTTTTCAATTAAAGGTTGATCACAAAGTGTTAAAAGATGATCTGCATCCAGAACGGGAATCTCTGTTTCAAACTCATAGCGGCTCATACCGCTTTTACTGCCCATTCCTTTGATTGTGAGAACTCCCTTTTTTGATTCATCTTTTTCAACAGTGCGGATACGTACAGCCCGTTCTTTTTCCGGCTGAAGATAGCCTTGTCGCATAGTGGTCCCGCTCATGTCTTCGGGTAATGATTTGATTAAAAACTTTCTTTCAATTTCGTTTGCCATATTAAAGCTTCAATTCGCTAAGGGTTTATCGATCCAGCCAAGAACTCTTTTAATTGCCTGTAGGTAATTAATGTTTTCTACGCCATCAAGCCCTACGTCCGACATTGTTTTTTTAATATCATCTAACTCAGTGGATTCAGAATTAATTGTCATCACTTTCGCCCCATTAATCAGAATATTACCCACTTCGCAAATGGTATCATTTACCATATATCCAAACCGTTCTTTTATAACGCTCACTGCCTGCAGGTCGGAATGATTTTTAACCATGACGAGGAATTCATCCGCGGTATAATTTTTTTTGTCAAAATCTGGCATATTTACCTGGAATGCGGGGAAAATATCACTTTTCAGAAAATCCACAGTGACGGGAAATTCTGTTTTGGTCAGGGGGTTCCATTGTTCCAGCCCGTCTACAGTCTGGACATAAGTCTTAATGTCCATTTTTCCTTCGCGAATCTTAGTGTTGTTAATATCATTGGTGCGGGACATGATATAGATTTCCGGGGAATGGCGAACCCATAATTTTTCTGGAATAGGAACGGATAATCGGGCCATTCGTTCTGCTTGTTTGTTGAAATCCTGTCCAAAGGATCGGAACTCGAACCGGGGCTTTGATATTTCACCAACCTGTAGTTTTTCTTTGCTCATTTTTCTCCTTTGTAAATAGAAGGTAATAATTAATAATATGAACTAAACTAAAATTACATATTTTCGATGAACGTACATATAATACCGTTTATTATAATTAATCTATTTTACGAGGTAACAATATGTATAAAACCGCACCGCAGACAACCGCCAGGAAGCCTTTACCCCATCCCATATTTACAGGAAGCAGGCCTCCTTCCTGAATCCATGAAAGTACCGCAAACATTATCCCAAAAGAGGAAAGCAACAGCCAAATAGTTTTTTTCATTATTTTATTCTCATTAATGTTTAAAACACCTTGTTCCAGTAAATACCATAGCGATGCCATACTCGTTGCAAGCATCAATCACTTCCTGGTCCCGGATGGATCCGCCGGGCTGAATGACCATTGTAATACCAGTATCCTTGATGGCGTCAATGCTGTCCCGGAAAGGGAAGAAAGCATCGGAGGCTAATACGGCGCCTTTCACATTTTCTCTGCCTTTTCGCAAGGCCATGTGTACCGCATCCACGCGGCTGACTTGACCGGCACCGAGCCCCACGGTTGTATTCTTTTTCGCAATTAGGATACCGTTGGATTTAGCATGGCGGAGTACTTTCCATGTAAAAAGGGCAGTTTGAATCTCCTCAGCCGTGGGCTGTTTTACCGTGACCACGGAGAGATCATCTTTCAATAATATTTTGGTATCTACATCCTGGACAAGAAGACCGCCGTCTACATTTCGTACTTCGATCTTGGATTTTCGTCGACCGAATTCACCGATCTCAAGGATGCGAAGATTCTTTTTCTTTTTAAAGATCTCCAGCGCTTCCGGTTCAAAGTGTGGCGCCAGAACGATCTCAACAAAAACGGACGTGATAGCTTCTGCCACAGCGCCGGAACAGGTCCGGTTAAATGCAATGATCCCACCAAAAGCTGACAAGGAATCCGCATTAAAGGCCCGATTGTACACATCCAGTAGGTCATTACCCACAGAGACCCCACAGGGATTAGCATGTTTCACCACCACACAGGCGGGCTCCTCAAATTCTCTTACACAGGCCAGAGCTCCATCTGCATCCATAATATTATTATAAGACAGTCGTTTTCCTTGATGGATTTTGGCATTGAGAATGTTGGGCTCACTGTTTCCGGGGATCTTATAGGAAGCAGCGGCCTGATGTGGGTTCTCTCCGTAGCGCATTTTTGAATGCTTATTGAAGGTGATGGAAAAGTCGTCTGATAAATTCTCATCCTTCAAATAATTGTGGATGATGGTGTCGTATTGTGCTGTATGACCAAAGGCTTTGGATGAAAGGCGTTTTCGGGTCTCGAATGAAATTTCACCGGCCCGAAGTTCATTAACGATGGTTGAATAGTCCGCCAGATCCACGGCAACACAAACCCAGCCCACATTTTTGGCTGCAGAACGGATCATAGTGGGGCCGCCGATATCTACATTTTCTAATGCCAAGGCCAGATCGCAATCTTCCCGGGAAATAGTGTCTGAAAATGGATACAGATTACAGACCACCAGATCAATCCATTGAATATTATTGGATGCAGCATCTTCGTCATGTTTATCCCGTAATCCCAAGATGCCTCCCTCAACCAATGGATTGATGGTCTTCACACGGCCATCCATGATCTCGGGGAATTGGGTATAGTCGCTTACATCGGTGACAGGAATATTAGCACCATGGAGTGCTTTGGCTGTTCCACCGGTGGAAAGAATTTCGATGCCAAAATCATTCAACGATTTGGCCAATTCCACTGCGCCTGTTTTATCAAAAACAGATATAAGTGCGCGTTTTACTTTAATGGGCCTTCGATTTAAGGTTGGATTATTTAACATTCTTATTTTTTAAGTGCAAAGAACACATAAAGCACCAGGAAATTACTCCGTGCTCTACGTGTCCTTGAGTTGGGTTAATTTAATTGCTTCGATAAAAGCTTCACCTTCTAATGTTTGTACTTTTGTTTTTAGGGAGTCAACGGTGTCATCTGGATCAACATTACACTTCTTTTGGATCAGGATCGGCCCGGCGTCCACTACATCGTTTACGAAATGAATCGTGCAGCCTGTTTCCGTATCTTTATTTTTTAAAACTTCTTCATGAACGTTGATATCCATACCGCCGGCGTATTTGGGCAGGAGGGAAGGGTGAACGTTTAAAATCCTATCCTGCCATACCCGGCAAAATTCAGGTGAAAGGATGCGCATGAAACCAATCAATAAAACCAGATCAACACCATGTTCTTTTAGCACCGCTGTTATTTCGCCATCAAATTCTTCCCTTTTTTTACCTTTGCGGGAAATAAAAAAAGCAGGCACATTATTTATCTCCGCCCGCTCCAGAATGTAAGCACCGGTCCGATTGGAAATAACCACGGCCACAGCGGCGTCTAATTCTCCTGCAGAGACAGCATCTAAAATGGCTTGCAGATCGGTCCCATTCGTGGATCCCAGCACACCCAATCTTATCATCGAAGAGAGTCCATATGTTCAACCCGCTTGTTTACAAGTTGCATGGAGCCAATATCGGTACGATGAAAAAGCGGACCTTCTACCGATGAAATCTCATTTTCAGCAATTTTTTCTGCTTCGGAAATAGTGTTGGCTATGCCTACGACAGCAACGGTTCGGCTGCCGGCTTCTACCAAATGCCCATTTTGAATATCCACAGATGCATAGAATAGATCATCGGTGTTTACAACATTAGATACATCAATGGGTTTGCCCTTGACTGGTTTGTCGGGGTATCCTTCCGGAACGGCGTATTTACAAACAGTGGCCTTGTTCTGGAATTGCACATCAACATTGTTTAATGTGCCATCGGCAATACTGTTGCATATTTCAATAAAATCGGCATCAAGCAGCGGCAGAACATTCATGGCTTCCGGATCGCCGAAACGGGCATTGTATTCAATAAGTTTAACTCCATCTGCGGTGGCCATGAATCCTCCATAGAGCACGCCTTTGTAGCCTTCGCCGAATTTATTCTTCAAGGCCTTGGCTGTAGCCATATTGATGGCTTGGGCTTCAGCAATATCTTCATGGGTTAAAAAAGGCAAAGAATGATCCGCATTCGAATACGTCCCCATGCCGCCGGTGTTCGGACCTGTATCACCTTCATAGGCCCGCTTATGATCTTGAACTGCAGGCATATGTTTTAGAGTCTCTCCATCGCAGAAACTCATAAGGGAAAATTCTTGACCGATGAATTTCTCTTCAATTACAAACTCTCCGTCTTTATCTACCAATTCCTGACAATATGCCAAGGCTTCATTGTGAGAATGGATATGTTCTCCAGATACCCTTACGCCTTTTCCTCCAGCCAATCCATCATATTTCACCACATAGTTTTCACCCAATACATTTAAGAATTCTAGAACACCGCTCATAGAATTAAAAGTTTTGTATTTGGGGCCACCAGGAATATTGTATTCTTCTAATAAATTTCTGGTGAAGGTTTTGGAAGTCTCGATTTGGGCCAGATTCTTTTTAGGGCCGACAACTTTAATGCCCGCATCCCATAAAGTATCGGCAACTCCTGTGGCTAACGGATTTTCCGGCCCCACGATTGCCAAAGATGCACCCACTTCGTTGGCATGGTTCACTACAAATTCAGAATCGTTTATATTGCCAACTGTAAGTTCATGACATAGCTCTGCAATACCCGGGTTCATATTGGATGCCAGACAGTAGATTTCCTTTTCATGGAGCGAACGGTCCAGGGCTCTGGCAATGGCATGTTCTCTAGCTCCAGAGCCAATAAGTAATATTTTCATATTTTTTTCAGCAGAATCGTAAAGACATCTGTGGTAAAGCGCTTAATTCCCATTCCTGTCATTTTCGCGCATGGTTTCCATTTCGTCCATTTTTGCATCGTCCACATCATTGCCAACATATTGTCCATCGAGGCAGGCCATACAAGGACGGTCAATGTGATGATCGCCTTTTCGTGTAACAGCTTCGACAAGACTGTCTATCTCTTGATACAGCAAGGTATCTACTTCTAAATATTTTTCTATTTCTTTCTCAGATTTATTTCCAGCAATGAGTTCGTCTCGGGTAGGCATATCAACCCCATAAAAACAGGGCGATTTTACTGGCGGGCAGGCCACAGCAAAGTATACTTCCCGGGCTCCAAAATCCCGGAGCATACGCACAATTTCCCGACTTGTATTTCCTCGCACTATACTATCGTCCATGATCAAAACTTTCTTATCCCGGATCTCTAATTCTTGAGGTACAAGTTTATATTTTACAGATTTTTTACGCTCCACCTGGCCCGGCATAATAAAAGTTCGCCCGATAAATGTATTTTTATATAACCCCTCGGAATATCGAACACCCAGTTCATGGGCAAAAGAAAGAGCAGCGGTGTTTGCCGTACTGGGCGCCGGAATAACGATATCCGGGTTTTTCTCCGGGTGTTTTTCTTTCCATGCTTGCGCCAGATTTTGTCCCATTCGCAGACGAGCACGGTAAACACTAACATCATTGAGTGTGGCATCGGGACGCGCAAAATAAACATATTCAAAAATGCAAGGATTGAATTCTTTTTGAACCAGTCTCTTGTTGAATACCTGTCCTTTATTATTCACATATATAAGTTCGCCCGGGAGAACGGTTCCTTTTGGTTCGTAGCCCAGGGAATAAAACATGGAATTTTCTGATGCAAAAATGAAATCCTTCCCGCCGTTTCCGTTGGACCGTTCGCCCTTTACCAGCGGGCGAATACCGTTGGGGTCACGGAAAATAACAAGACCTTTCCCGATAATCATTGCTGTAACCGAGTAAGCCCCTTTCACTTTATTGAAAATTGTACTGACAGCGCCACAAAGCAACTCAAAAAATTCTTCACTTGATGCTGGCGGTTTATCTTCATGCAATTGATCTGCAAAAAGATGAAGCAAAACTTCTGTATCGCTGTTGGTGTTCAAGTATCGTGAATCCTGTTTTGTGATTTCTTCTGCCAGTTCCCGGTAGTTAGTAAGATTTCCATTATGAGCCAAAGCAATGCCATAGGGTACAGATGTCCAAAACGGTTGTACTTCTCCGTGACTAAAGCCCCCATGGGTTGGATAACGATTATGTGAAATTCCAATATTCCCCGTAAGCAGATTCATGTTTTCTTCATTGAATATTTCTTTAGCAAGCCCCATTCCTTTTTCCTTGTGCATACGGTCATCGTAGGTCATGATGCCGGCGGCATCTTGACCGCGGTGCTGCAGGTGAATAATGCAGTCATAGAGTTCGGCCGCTACAGATTTATGGGAATAGATGCCGGCGATGCCGCACATCAGCTCAGCTCTACAAGTTTTGGCGCCAGGCCAATATAATTGGCCGGTGTAAGGGTTAATAGCGTCTGGGTATCCTGCTCCGAGAGATTGAGCTTGTAGACAAATTCTGCTACCGATTCTACATCCACAGATTTGCCGCGGGTGATTTCTTTCAGTTGTTCATATGCATCAGGTTGTCCAGCTTTGCGCAGCAGTGTTTGCACCGCTTCTGCCAGGACCTCCCAGTGGTTGTCCAGCTCGGCAGACATTTGCACCCTGTTCACAGTAATTCGGTTCAATCCTTTTAAAATATTGATAAGGCCTAGGTAGGAGTGACCCAGAGCCACACCCTGGTTGCGCAAGGTGGTGCTGTCGGTCAGGTCCCGCTGCATGCGGGAAACAGGCAGTTTGTCAGCCAGGTGGTTGAACAGTTTATTTGCGATTTCCATATTGCCCTCAGCATTTTCAAACTGGATCGGATTAATCTTATGGGGCATGGTGGATGAGCCGACCTCGCCTACTATTTTCTTCTGGGTTAGAATGCCTCTGCTGATATAGAACCAGACATCCCGGCACAAATCAATGAGAATATTGTTAACCCGAATCAGCTGGTGAAAATTTTCCGCCAGAGAATCATGGGGCTCAATTTGGGTAGTCACCAGATTTGGCTTCAGGCCCATATGTTTGATGAATCTTTGGGCAAAGCGGAGCCAGTTCAGTTTTGGATAAGCAACCATATGAGCTGCCCAGGTTCCGGTGGCGCCGCCAAACTTGCCCATCAATTCGTGCGTTTTAACTTGGTCTATCTGCCTTTGCAAACGGTTGCAAAAGACGGCCATTTCCTTGCCGAAGGTGGTCGGGGTTGCGGGTTGGCCATGGGTCAGAGCCAGCATAGGAACCTGTTTGTAGCGTTTACCCAGGCTCTTCAGCTGTTTGTGGATAGAAAGCAGTTGGGGCAAATAAACCTGTTTTAAGCCATCTTTCCACATCAGAGAATAAGCCATATTGTTCACATCCTCCGATGTCAGGGCAAAGTGAACCCAGGGATATAGAGTTTTTTTTACCTTGCTGTGGATAAAATATTCCACAGCTTTCACATCATGATTTGTTTGAGTTTCAATAGTTTTGATTTTCTGAGCATCGCTTTTATCAAATTTTTCGTAGATGTTGCGCAGTTGTTTCAGCTGCCGTTTGGAGAAAAGGGGCAATTCATAAATTGTTCTCTCATTACTTATCGAAATAAGATATTCGATCTCAATTTTTAAACGGTAGCGCATCAGCGCCATTTCAGAAAAATATTCGCCGAGAGGCTTTGTAGAAGAGCCATAACGGCCGTCTAGGGGTGAAACAGCTGTCAGCTGACTAGACACCAAATATCCGCTTTACAGCCAATGCACAATTTCCAGGATCGATCACAGTCAACACCGGTGTATTGCTGGGCATCTGCAGGGTGGAATGAATATTGACCATCATATCTGTTTTATCAGAAAATGGAGGACAACCAATCGTTGGAGATTCACAGTTGGCCGCTACAAACCCGGACAATGCATTGGACCGACCGGCGATGGTGATATATACAATATCTTTTCTATCTTTGTTGGCATCAAGGATTTCCAATACCTTCAATGGCTGTTTGTGGGCCGAGGCTGCATGCTGTTCCCAGACGATGCCGTAGTCATCCAGCTTATCTGTTATTTTCTTGGCGTGGGGTTCATCTGAAGTGGAACCCATGATGATCACAGTTTTCATTTTAATTTCCTTTTTTCAAACACAAGATTCACTGAACTCACAAAGAAAAACCCTTGGAGTTCTTAGTACCCTTTGTGTTTATAAATATTCATTTAAGTTATTATTAATTCTTTCCTGAATTGACTTGCCCGCATCGGGGAATGGAAACAATCCGCCGGTGATGGTCTCATATAAATAAATGTATCGGCTGGATAATTCAGTCACCAGTTCTTCCGGCGCGTCGGGCAATGTTTCATCGTTGTAGGGATCACAATTATCTACGAACCAAAGTCTTAAGAATTCCTTATCAACATTCTGGGGTTCCTGCCCTGCGGCCATCCGTTCATTATATGTTTCGGCGATCCAGTAACGACTGGAATCCGGCGTGTGGATTTCATCAATAAGCACAATGTTGCCGTCCATATCCTGGCCCATTTCATATTTAGTATCCACCAGTATCATACCGTTCTCGGCTGCTTTTTTCTGTCCGAAAGCAAACAATTCCAGTGCTTGCTGGCTGCAATAATCCCAGTCTTTTTTGCTCATCCACCCTTCATTCACTATCTCAGCCGGCGCAATGGGACGATCGTGGTGCTCTTCCTTGGTGGTGGGGGTGAGCATGTTGACCTCCAACTTCTGATTTTTCTTGAGTCCTTCCGGAAGTACATTCCCGCAATATTCCCGGTCACCATTATTATATACGGTCCACAGGGCGGTACTTGTGCTGCCGGTGATGTACCCACGAACCACAAACTCAATGGGGAAGACATCACATTTTTTCGCCAGCGTCACATTGGGATCTGGTATGTCGATCACGTGATTGGGAATAATATGTTTGGTCTGTTCAAACCACCAGACGCTGGTCTGGTTCAAAACTTGTCCTTTGAACGGGATGGCTGCTAAAACCCGGTCAAAGGCACTCTGGCGATCGGTGGTGATGAGCGCAATAGCATCGCCAAAATCATATTGATCCCGCACCTTTCCGGTCCGCCGACTGGCGGATCCGATGGGTAAAGCTGTTTCTGTAAGGGTGTTATTCAGTTCCGCCTTGATGCGGTCTTTATAATGTTCAGTTGATTCGATAGCATTCATGAGATAATGGATTGAATAATATGTGTGTATTTAAAATGTCGTTTAAAACAACTTCAGAACCACCGCCGTTCACGATCACATTCCATATGACACCGCGCTTCAGGTCGGTAATCCCGTCAATTTCAAACCGTTTTGTCAGGGATTCGAGTTTTGCCCGGCCAAGCATGTCTTCTTTCTGCCGTACCAAAAAAGATGCGGTATTTTCCGTGGATGTGGTTTTGCTGATGAATTCTTTGTTGGAATTGTAGAGTTCACCGGTGGCATCAATTTTTTGCAGGATGGTTTCACGATCACCATCGGTGGATATTTCCCAATGTGTTTGCCGGGCAATGGTAACATCGTGGCCCAGACGATCCAATGCATCATGAACAGAAGATGCTTCGTTATCAGTGATAATCATATCGATGACCCATTCCGTAGAATTGCCATTCGATTCATAGGACGTCACTTCGTAGTGGGGACGGTTAAAAGATAAAGTGTGATTCGTAATGGGATTCCCGTCTTCAATAAATTCTTTCATGGATGAAAAAATGGTGTCGCCATTTTCTGT
>DKQR01000035.1:0-4040 GCA_002471805.1 Fidelibacterota bacterium UBA7303
TCCAGGAACTGGTTTTCTTAATGCGGGGGATAGTTCTAGCAGCAGCATACATTGGGGCTTTTTAACTATCGGATTACTCGGTGGACTATCATTTTTCCTGTATGGTATGGCAAAAATGAGCGAAGGCATGAAGAAGGCTGCGGGAGACCGTATGAGAAACATTCTCGCTGCACTTACAAGCAACAGAGTAATTGGAATGACTGTTGGTGCCTTTGTAACTATGATCATCCAAAGTTCCAGCGCCACCACGGTGATGTTAGTTAGTTTTGTGCAGGCACAACTCATGACCTATGTTCAAGCTATTAGTATCATTCTTGGGGCAAATATTGGGACAACTATAACAGCACAATTGGTGGCCTTTAAACTAACTGATTACGCACTACTCATGATAACAATTGGATTTGCTATGACTATGTTTAGCAAGAAAGACTCCATCAGGCATATTGGGGAAGCAATTCTAGGGTTTGGTATTCTGTTTTTCGGAATGAAAATTATGTCTGATTCCATGAAGCCTCTCCGCGCCTTCCAGCCGTTTATTGATCTTATGAAAGACCTGGAAAATCCCATAATTGGCATTTTAATCGGTGCCATTTTCACAGCGTTGATCCAGAGTTCCAGTGCGTTTACGGGTATCGTAATTGTTTTGGCACAGCAGGGCTTGCTCACGCTTGAAGGGGGTATCCCACTTATTTTTGGCGCTAACATCGGCACCTGCATTACAGCTGGGCTAGCCAGCATTGGAACTATCCGAGATGCCAAAAGAGTTGCAATTGCACATGTGTTTTTTAATATTGGGGGTGTTTTACTTTTTATATTGCTTATCCCACAGCTAGCGGAAATTGTCCGCTGGATATCTCCGGTTTCAGAATTAACCGGCATTGAAAAATTGGCTATGGAATCACCCCGCCAAATTGCGAATGCTCATACAATATTTAATATTACTGTAGGACTGATTTTTCTTCCGTTTACTACAATTCTAGCAAATTATGTGTACAAAATCTTACCCGATAAAAAAACTGAAGAAGGTATTGTCCCAATCACTTGGCATTTGGATAATTCAGCAATTTCTACCCCGGCATTGGCAATAGACCTGGCCCGAAGCGAAATTTTACGGATGGCAAAAATTCTTGGACGTATGTTAGATGTAATAATCATTCCTTTTGTTTCTAATGATCAATTACAAGATGAAACCTACCCGCAATTATCTCTGGTAGAAGGAGTTGAAATGCGGGAAGAAAAATTGGATTATTTGGATATGAAAATCATAAAATATTTAAGAAAAATTGGACAGCAAGAATTATCAGAAAACCAGACCCAAGAATTATATGGTTTGATGTCCATTGCAAATGATATTGAAAGTATTGGAGATACCATTGAAAAAAACATGATCCCGCTTCTTGCCAAAAAAGACTCTCTTAATATGGATTTTTCTCCTGAAGGAAAAGAAGAACTGAGCCTTTATCACAACAAGGTATGTAAACAGATAAACCGATTAAAAAAAGCATTTTCCAAGCTTGACCCTGGAAAAGCAGAAAAGATTATCAACAAAGAAGGAAAATATTCAGCCCTCGAAACAAAATACAGAATCAGTCATTTGGAACGCCTGCATCAGGAGCGGGAAGAATCCATTGAAACCCATGAAATCCATATGGAACTTATGGATCTGTTAAAACAGATAAATGTCTATAGTGGTGAAATTGCTAAAACAATTCATTCTTTAGGAGAATTAAAAATAAAATAAATTTCAAGTATAAAGTTTTATGAAAAAAAAATCAAAATTAATATTAATAAATAAAATACTTCTCGTTATTCTATTCTCTTTTCTGATCTGCAACTGCTCAACCGATAGAGACAAACAACTTAACTCCAGTGAGTATAAGCTTTTATTAAGTGCAGATAACTTTGTTGATCCTTTAACTGGATTTAAAAATTACTGGGGAATTGTAAAAACAGTAGCTAAAAACCATGATATTGCTGTTATTGAAAAAGAACAACCCTTCAAATTGAAGCATAAAGAGATCAGTTTTTTCGATACGGAAAACCGGGATTTGAGAAAGGCTGGTTTTCTTATTCGGCAAAAAGTAAAATATAAAAAAGGGCAGAAAATACCGGGATTTGAGTACGGAGTAAAATACCGCCGTACTGATCCTGCCAATGCGTTGGCTGTTGATTTAATTCTCCATGATGGCTATACACCCAAGGATGAAACGATTGAGCTTGAATCTGATGTTGTCTATTTCTCAAGAAATAACGGATCCGCAGAAACCACTTATTCTGTCTCAAATTCGACTCTCCTTGATGAGGCTCCTGAGATGCACCTGGGTTCTTTCGCGAACATCTACCCTGCCCTGGGAAAACTAGGAATCCCGGAAACAGCCCCATTAACCAAAGTTGCAGGCGTCTCTGCGGATGAATGGATGGTCGTCCCGGGCAAATTGGACTTTGGTGATGGTCTTTTCGGCCGCGTAGATATGACCGTTTGGATTATTCCAACCAGAGATGGAGAACTGCGAATACCTGAGTTTTCTTTTGACCATCCCTTCGTAGATGGAAAACAATATGATAAAGATGCTATGAGCCGCTGTACCGAGTTTATAGTTAAACTGCAGGAATTTGAGCCTAACTGGGTTGTGCCGGGCGCATTAAAAGCAGCTTTTCTTTTTGAACTGGAGCAATAAAATGATGAATCTTTTTTCTTGGTGGAAAACAGGGGAAGACAAACCTGTTATCACTGATAAAACGGAGATATCAAAACTTTACAACCGTAAACGCAGCAGTGTTATTTGGTCAGTGGTCTTGGGCTATGGAGTCTTTTATATTGGGCGTTTAACCATTTCGGTGGCCAAAAAACCTATGATGGATGCTGGCATTTTAACTCCTGCAGAGTTGGGTGTCATTGGGGCACTTTTATTTTATTCTTATGCTTTTGGAAAATTGACAAATGGATTTCTGTCTGATAGAGCAAATATAAGAAAATTCATCTCTACCGGATTGGGAGTTTCAGCCTTGGTGAATCTTGCTTTTGGTATGACCACTAATTTTGTGGCAATGGCCGGGCTCTGGTTTGTCAACGGCTGGTTTCAGTCCATGGGCTCTGCACCCTGTGTTGTATCACTAACCCAATGGTTCAGCAATAAAGAAAGGGGTACAAAATACGGTATCTGGGCAGCGTCCCATAATATTGGTGAAGGGCTTACTTTTATTGGGACATCAACTGTAGTGGCAATGTTTGGCTGGCAAATGGGTTTTATAGGGCCGGGAGTTGTCTGTTTAATTGTCGCTTTAATTTTATACTATACATTGGCAGATCGGCCAGAAACTTATGGGCTACCAAACGTAGCTGATTATAAACAGGACTTTTCTGGCGGAAAGGCTAAGAAAAAATCTATAAAAGATTTTCAGCTCCAAGTACTGAAAAGCCGCGTTGTCTGGAAGGTTGGTCTAGCGGCCACATTTTTATATACCTGCCGATACGCTATCCACAGTTGGGGCCCACTCTACCTTCAGGAAGCAAAAGGCTTTACAATAATAGAATCAGGTACCATTATGGGGGTAAATACCATGCTTGGTCTGGCTGGTGCTATATTCTCAGGATGGTTTTCTGACCGGTTCTTTAATGCGAAAAGAAATGTGCCGGCATTGATAATGGGCTCATTGCTTACCATAAGTTTGCTGTGCTTACAAGCCGCCCCACAAAATAGTTACATTTATAATGTGGCAGCCTTGGGCCTTTTTGAATTTACATTAGGTTGTATGGTTGTCTATATCGGTGGATTATGGGCTGTAGATTTACTCCCCACAAAAGCAGCAGGATCTGTGAAAGGTATCATTGGTATTTTTAGCTATATAGGAGCAGCTACACAGGACTGGGTTAGTGGTTTACTGATCAATAATAGCAAAACAACGATTAATGGAATAGAAAGTTATAATTTTGATACCGCTTTTATTTTTTGGATATCTTCTTCTATTATAGCAATATTAATACCATTAACTCTATGGAAAGAAAAACCTAATGACTAAAACTGGATATTTAAAAGAAC
>DKQR01000035.1:4423-9318 GCA_002471805.1 Fidelibacterota bacterium UBA7303
GTTGGGCACAGCTAACTTCTATTAAATCTGAGAGCGGATTGGAAATATTACTTGGCGGAGAAGTGGAAACAGAATTTGTGGATGTGGAAGGTCCCGGCGGATTTGAAAACCAGGATCTCACTTACAATAAAGTAAAAAATCGCAGCCCCCATATGCGTATTGATAAGGCAGTGCTGTCTACGCGGGTTAATTACTCTGAAAACTTATATTACAATTTTGAACTCCGTTTCGGTGATAAAAAAGCGAATGTTGATAAACATTATGCCCGGTGGACTCTCCCTGGTATAAACACTCGATTTGAAATGGGGAAAAATAAACCCATGATAGCCGTCAAGCGGCAAACAGAGGGTTATCCATTGATCGGAACCGCTTTTTGGAAAGGGCGGGAATACCATATAACATCTGAAACTAAATATAGCCTTGGTGAAAATATCCGAGTGGATCTGGGTCTTTCTTTTGCGATGAAAAGGCCCCTGGGCACTGATGATGCTGCTGAGGATAAATCATTCAAGATGATGGTGTATGATGATTACGAAGATAAGGATGGGCAAACGTTTGAATACGGTGGATCTCTTGGCCTGAAAGCTTTTGGCGTTTCCGCTGATGGTTGGTACTATACCGGAAAACTGATTGATGATTATGATTGGAAGACTAATCTTGGTTTTCTTCCAGGATATGATGACATAGCGAACAGCAATGATGATTGGGAAGAGAATGATAAAACGCACTGGTGGTATGGCGGCCGGGTTGGTATCGATCAAAAAAACATCCATATCCGTGCAGAATACATTAATGCTTTAGACGGATTATTGCCTCGAAATGGTTTTTATGCTGAGGGGTCTTATCGAATAAAAAATATCGAACCACTTGTAAGATATGGCAACTTGAATATTAAAAGGCATGAAGAAACCATGGGGGATCCTCAGACGTGGGATAGAGAAATGATTACTCTTGCTTTTTTATACAAACTAAACGATTATATAAGCATTAAAACAGAGTATTACCTGTTAAATGAAATAACAGGTGGTTCCAAAACAACAGATGGTGATGGAAATACCGTTGATAACACTCGTGTTAATGACAATCAATTCCTAGTACAACTGAAGTTTGAATTTTAATAAACTCAGGTGACACACTTACTATTTAACCTTAATCATTAAATAAACAAGGAGTTAAAATGAACAGAATAATAAAAATCATTTCTTCCACGTTAATGACCTTTGGACTGGTCTTTTTTGTTGGGTGCGAAGATGATGAAGTAGTCGAAACTGTCTATGATAGTTTTGATATTCAAAATGTAATGTCTTTAACAGCTGGTGAAGATGCGAATGCTGAAATTGTACGTACCGTCCCGGGTACTGATGACAAAGCGGTCTTCGTATCCTCTGCAATTGGCAGGCTTACAGTTATCGATTACACTACAAGTTCCTTTGCGTTTGGTTCAACATATGATCTCGATCCTGGTTCTGCCACAGCAGAAATGACATCTATCGATGTTTCTATTCCAATCGGTGGTGAAAGCTATGTAGCGGTATGTGTTGCTGAAACAGATTGCGCCAAGGGTAAGATCATGTTTGTAAAGTTATCTGATGGGTCAATTGTAAAAGAAGTGGAAGTTGGTTATAACCCCGATGGTGCTGCTTTCACAAAAAATGGCTCTCACCTGGTTGTTGCATGTGAAGATGATCGCGAAGATCGCCCCTGCAAGCCGGCAGAACGAAATGGTGGCAGCGTATCTATTATTAGTCTAAGTGGCGGTGTTGCCAATGCATCTCTGGTGCAGGACTTTGCAGTTGATTGGGATCCAGACTCTGAACCTGAGCATGCTGAAACATCTGCAGATGGTACTGTAATTGTTTCTATCCAGGAAACAAGCCAGATCATGATATTCAATGTTGCTGATGCCCCCCTGACACAAGGAAAATATACCGTAGTGGACCTTCCAGATGATGGCGGTACAGCTGACGATGGAGCGGGCGTAGAGTGCGAACCTGATGGGCTGTTTATTTCACCTGACGGAACCAAAGCGCTTATCTCAAGTGAGCGTAACGGGACTTTTCAATTGATGGCGCTTCCCAGCGGCTCTTTATACGGCAACCCCTATGTTATTGAAAACGATCTTCCATCTGGCTGGCAGAGGGATGACAGAAGTTATAAAAAACGCACAGAACCGGAAGAATGCTCACTGGTTGAAAAATCGGGCAAGCTCTATGCAGTTTTTGCCTTGCAGGAATCACACGCTGTTATTGTGTATGACGTAACGGACCCTGCAAATCCTGTTTTCGATTCCATGGCCCCCGCTGGCATTGACTATGCAAATGATAATGGCATGGAAAAAAGCGCAATCGGTTCCGAAGGTCTTGGAATGCACCAGACAAATGGTGTCGCTTTTTCCGCCAATGAACGGGAAGGTAGTATCTCCATGTTTACAGCCGCCTGGGCAAGGGAGTAATATAAAGCCATAGAACTACCAGAATTACAGGAGCCTCCTCACTTTTGGCTCCTGTAATTCTTTTTTTTTAATTATAGAAAATTATTTATTATTTAATCTGTGATCAAATATTTGCATAACTCAATATTATCCCTGACGATTTGTTTCTTGGCTTTTGGGTGCAACCAGAGTCAAGATGTAGATGGCTTGTCGAGTATTACACCCCTGGGGATTGTCCCCGACCCTCAAAACGGCTATGGTTCTGGGGTAGATCAATTGGCTCAGCCCGATGATGTAGAGCTTCTTTCTGATGGATCCATGGTTATAAGTGATGTTAGTAATAATCTCATTAAGCATTTTTCTGATGATGGAGTCCTTTTAAAATCAGTTTCCGGAAAAGACCTGGGACTGGAAGACGGTCAAATTCTCCCCACGGGAATCAGTAAAGACAGCAGTGGTTTTATTTATATTACACTTGAAGGTGCCGGCCTAATCGCCCGACTAAACCCAGATCTGACCCTTGACCAGTTTATTGGAAAAAAGTGTGATATCACTGCCGATAATTATTATAACCAAGAAAATGATGGGTGTCTCATTGCTCCACAGGGAATAATCGTTGCTGATAATGGTGATGTTTATGTAGTCGATATGGCCAAAGAAGTATTTAAAGTTAAAAAAATACGAAATTTTGGCATCAGAAAGTTCAAGCAGGTAAAAAACAATGGCACTGTTTCTTACATCTATGACCGTGATTTCGCTGCCACACAAGAGATTACTGCAGTAATGAGAAAAAGTGAAGGCATGGCCATTAGCGAAAACCAAAAGACTATTTTTATTGCTGAAGAAAAACCTCAAGTAGGCCAGTTTGGAAATGTGTCTAAAAAAAGGTACGTTGCCGCTTTTAATCTAGAAGATGGACGCTTTCTTGATCGCTTAATCGGGGTCACCATGAACAATGATTCTATTGTCAGTGGGTATTTTAATGACTCAGTTGAAGGTATCTGTACTTTCGGAAATAATTTATTTGTTGTAGATGAAAAAGCGGGCCAGTTTTATATTTTTGATATCCGTTCTGGAAAATATAAGGGGTCTATAGGAAAGAAGGCCTATTATTACTGTAATTATAAATCCGATTGTGTAATCGATGGCATAAACTATAATGAACATAGCATCATTGCGGGGCTTGCAAAACCGCATTTAAAAAATGACTGGCGGAAAAATGAATTAGCATCACCTGACGGTATCTCAACTGCTATTCTTGCAGGCGGTTCTAGCCGGTTGGCTATCGTTGACCAATGGAACTCGAGGATTTTGATGTATGACCTAGACAAGATTTTAAAAGATATTGAATAAACTCTATTAAAAGCCTCTATATTTACCTTCTTACTGAGTACTTTTTCTTTTTCTTATCACAAATGGTCATATTTATTGCTAAATCTTCTTCTGACCCTGATGGCCAGATCTACAATTACCATTGGCAATTTAACTCAGATAAAATAATTGATAGTGGAATTGTAATCTGGTCTAACGCCTTAGAAGGATTCTACAAAATAACACTGACGGAATATGGAGGGCATCGCTATGGATGTAAAAACCAAACAAATCTATCTTGTAATTGATACCAATGAAAAAAACTATTTATATATTCAACTGGATTGATCAGGAAATATTGGAACAAAAAATAATTAGCATAAAATATATTGCTCAGATTTTATTCTTTTTAATAATTCCTGGTATTCTTTTTTCTCAGGGATTTGATGACACTCAACTTTGGCATGCAGAAAAATTCGAGAAACCTTTTAACGATAAAACCAGTCTTGCACTGGAGCAGGATTTCCGAATTGGTGAAAATATGACAAATTTAGTTTATTTTCATGCTGATTTTGGTATAAAGCGTATATTGAATAAAACATTTTCGATTAATCTGAATTTTAGAGAAGTCTTTGAGCAAAAAGGGCCTGAATTAACCCGCGAACACCGACCCCATGGGCAAATAGCATGGAAAAGGGAACTTGGGCCTCTTGCAATTTCATCAAGAGCACGATTGGAATACCGGATAAGACAGGATAAAGATCCTGTTTTTAGAAATCGTGATATGCTTTCTTTAAAATATGGTAAAGGATTTACTCCCCTAATGTTAGTCCCTTATGTTGCAAATGAAATATTTTATGATTTTAAGAAAAGCGAATTGAATCGTAATCGGTTCTTTATTGGGGTAAGTATAGGATCAATAAAATCATTTAAACCGACAATATATTTTTTAATTCAAACCGGTATTGAAAATAAAGAATATTCTCACATAGGTATTTTAGGTTTTAAGTTAAAATTTTAAAATCAATAAACTATTGGAATATATAATCAATACGGGAATGTTTATGTTTTTCCATTTTATCTAAAACAAGTCTAATTTATTTTTATGACGCCATCGGCAATCAATCCCGCACATCTTAAATAGCACTCAAAT
>DKQR01000035.1:9682-11140 GCA_002471805.1 Fidelibacterota bacterium UBA7303
TTTTCAAATTTCTAGAAGTTTTTTTTTTATTATTGTAGTGGTAGATTTGGGTTCGCCATGAAAAATACATTATTATTTTCTCTATTTATTTTGGCATTTGCTTCTAGTCAAGAATATTCTATTGTTATAAACGAATTTTTAGCATCCAGTGAGATCTGCTGCGGTGCGGAAATTTTCGGCAACGGTGTAGACTTTGTTGAACTCTATAACTATGGCACAGAACCTGTAGATATAACTGGCTGGGGTTTTAGCGATACGGATGGTTCTGTTACTACCACAGCGCCGGACACGATTATTTCTCCAGGGGAGTTTTTGGTTCTCTGGTACACCGGTAATGCTAGTGGTTTCCCTGTGATTGATGAAAAACTTTCAAGCGGTGGCGAAACAATTTTTATTGCAGACCAGAACGGTAATACTGTTATCTCATACGATTTTGAATCGCAGACTGAGGATGTATCATACGGCAGATATCCTGATGGCGGAGATGATTGGTTGTCTTTTCCGGTACCCACGCCCGGTGTATCTAATACCTGGATCCCTGAAGCTCTTTCAGGAATCATGATCAACGAATTTTTAGCCAGCAATGATTCCTGCTGCACCGATGAATATGATAATTATGATGACTTTATTGAATTGTTCAACAGCGGTACCCTTGCTGTTAATATTGGCGGAATGTATGTAACCGACGACCTTGCAGATGCTGTTTTATGGCAAATCCCACGCAACAGTGCAGACAGCACGACTATCCCGGCGGGAGAATTTTTGCTGTTGTGGGCAGACAAGGAACCTGAACAGGGAATCCTGCATGTGAATGTAAAACTTAGCGGAGGCGGTGAACAGATCGGACTTTCAACTGTTTTTGCGGGTGACACAGCCTTTGTAGACTCATTGTCTTATGGTGAACAGGCCGCTGATATATCCTGGGGCATGTATCCAGATGGTTCAGCTTCCTGGAGTTCATTAAATCCAACGCCCGGAGCCTCCAATGCTGTACTTGGTATCTTTGCTGAGGAAACCATCCCATCTCTATTTTCATTACATCAAAATTATCCAAACCCGTTTAACCCATCCACAACAATTCATTTTGATGTTTCCATGGATGCCCTTATAACTGTCTCTGTATGGAACATTTTAGGACAAAAAGTTCGAACACTTATCTCTTTTGATTTGGCTGCCGGTTCATATGATTTGCATTTCAACGGACTTGACGAATTTGGCCGAAAACTTTCTGCGGGTGTTTATTTTATTTCTATGGAAACAATGAACTGGTCTGCCACGCGGAAAATGATTCTGATGAATTAGTAGGCCGATTTTGCAATAAACCTCCTGCGGCATCTATTGAGGTGCCATGTTTTCACTGAATTTATCTTAATATTTTTTTGATAAAATCATTACGATTTATTGTATTTCAATATTTTATAAATAAATATCATCCAGTAAGTCAATTTTGATGATTAT
>DKQR01000035.1:11506-11688 GCA_002471805.1 Fidelibacterota bacterium UBA7303
TTATATAACAGTATATTTTATGTAAATCTACAATAATTACAACTATGCTCTTGCCTGCTACAAAATAATAAACGCCCTGGCCTGCAGTCATGTTTAAATATTATTTCCAACCATATACGGATCTAGAATCATTTAATAATACTGGCTATGAAGGTCTATGTTTTTCAAGTCCTTGAAACTTA
>DKQR01000139.1:0-6227 GCA_002471805.1 Fidelibacterota bacterium UBA7303
CGGGATGTATGCGGTCTATCATGGCCCAAAAGGACTCACCCAGATTGCACAAAGGGTGAACAAAATCACGAGTAAACTTGCGAATTCTCTCAAAAATTACGGCTATGAATTGATCCATGATTATTTTTTTGATACTATCCGTTTTACAGCAAAATCCGGATGGCAAACAAAGGCAGAAAAACTAAAAATAAATCTTCGGGATTACGGTGATGGTACTGTCGGTATTTCCATAGATGAAACGAAAACCGCATCTCACCTTACAGATCTTCTTTCAGTATTTAATGTAGAAACCATTGAATCTGACGATAAATCTATTCCAGCAGAACTTAGCCGAACATCTTCTTTCCTGGAACATTCCGTTTTCCATTCCTATCGATCTGAAACTGAAATGCTGCGGTATTTGCATAGACTGGAAGCAAAAGATTTGTCACTCAACACCAGTATGATCCCCCTGGGTTCCTGCACCATGAAATTAAACGCAGCGGCTGAAATGGAACCGGTGACTTGGCCCGAATTCGGGAATATTCATCCTTTCGCGCCTGACAGCCAAACTGCAGGATACCATGAGCTCATTAGCGAATTGGGAGACTGGTTAGCGGAAATCACTGGTTTTGAGGGTGTTTCCATGCAGCCTAATTCGGGTGCTCAGGGAGAATACGCAGGACTGCTGTTGATCCGCGCTTATCACGAAACAAATGGTGACAACCATCGAAATGTCTGTCTGATTCCTGCCTCCGCACATGGTACAAACCCCGCTTCTGCCGTCATGGCCGGGATGAAGGTTGTGGTAGTCCAGTGCGATAAACATGGGAATATTTCAGAAGATGACCTTAAGGCAAAAGCAGAACTGCATTCAGAAAGCCTGGCTGCTGTCATGGTAACATATCCATCCACCCACGGTGTTTTTGAACATACAATCAAAGAGACCTGCCGGATTGTACATTCCCATGGCGGACAAGTTTACTTAGACGGCGCCAACCTAAATGCCCTAGTGGGATTATGCAAGCCGGGAGAATTTGGCAGTGATGTGATGCATATCAACCTGCATAAGACATTCTGCATTCCCCATGGCGGAGGCGGTCCGGGGGTTGGACCCATTGTTTGCAAATCTCACTTGGCTAAGTTCCTTCCGGGCCATTCCCAAATCAAAACCGGTGGTGAAAAAGCAATCACTGCAATTTCATCTGCACCATTTGGCAGCAGCAGTATCCTTCCGATCTCGTGGGCTTATATGGCTATGATGGGCGAAGATGGGTTGAAGCGAGCCACCCAGGTCGCCATCCTGAATGCCAATTACATGGCAAAAATACTGGAATCTCATTTCATTATCTTATTTCGCGGAATCAGCGGATACAACGCCCACGAGTTCATTATAGATCTTCGGGACTTGAAAAAAGAATCTGGCATCTCGGATGAAGATGTAGCAAAGCGCCTCATGGATTACGGATTCCATGCGCCTACCATGTCCTTCCCTGTACCGGGGACACTCATGATTGAACCAACGGAAAGTGAATCCAAGGCCGAGCTGGACCGTTTTTGTGAAGCCATGATCGCCATTAAAAATGAAATCAATCAGGTGCTGGATGGAAGCTTGGATGCGAATGACAATCCAATGAAAAACGCACCCCACACTGCGGAAGCTGTTACCTCAGATGATTGGCAACATGGTTATTCCAGACAGATGGCTGCCTATCCTGCATCCTGGTTAAAAGAGCACAAGTATTGGCCCTCCGTCGGTCGCGTGGATAATGCTTTTGGCGACAGGAATCTGATCTGCAGATGCCCGACCGTTTACGAATTTAAAGATTGATCTGAAATCACTACTGAAGAGTTTCCTGCTCTTCCATCAACTTTAAATATTCCGCTTCTAAAATATTCATTGCTTTCATGGCTTTTTGGAGCAATTTATAATCGTCTGCGCATGCTGGGTCCTGAACAATGATTCGTTGTTCCTCTAATTCTTTTTCAATAGTACCGAATCGTTTTTCGATCCATGCCAGACGGTTCCGGATTTTCTTTCGCTGTTGATAATCGGACTTGCTTCCAGATTTTGTTTTTACCCTTGGTTTTGATGAGAAATCGGTGGTTTTTTCACCCTTTTTCCATACGTAATATTCGTAGTTGCCATCAAACATCCGTATTGTACCGCCACCTACTTCGCAGGTAAGATTCGTTACATTGTTTAAAAAATGGCGATCGTGGGAGATGCATACAATGGAACCTGTGAACTGCATCAACGCTTTTTCCACCACATTCCGAGAGACCATATCCAAATGATTTGTGGGCTCATCCAGCAATAGCAAATGAGAGGGTTCCACCAGTATCCGCGCCAGCGCCAGCCGTGCTTTCTCGCCACCGGACAGGACCTTCACCCATTTTTCGATCTCATCACCGGTAAACAAGAAACTCCCCAGATAGGTTCGTATTTCTGTCTCGCTCCAACCAGAGGTGACTTCCTGTATGGTATCAAAAACTTTCTTCTGGGGATCCAGAACCTCCAACTGGTGCTGAGCATAATAAGTACGATCCACCACATTCCCGATCTGTACCGAACCGGCAGTTACATCTTCCACACCGGCAAGCATTTTTAAGAGTGTGGATTTCCCTGCTCCATTGTGGCCCACAAGCCCGATCTTTTGCCCCCGTTCCACCACCATATTTAATTCGTTGAATACCTCGATTTCACCATAATGTTTGCATACATTCCGGCAGGAGGCCATCTTTGATGGTGGTCGGCTGGGCTGGGGGAGGATGAGACTCAACACCTGGTGATCTTCAGTGGGTGTAGCGATCTTGTCCATTTTTTCCAACATTTTTACCCGGCTTTGAACCTGGGTGGCCTTGGTATTCTTATATCGAAACCGCTCGATGAACCGTTCTGTGTCCTTGATCTGTTTCTGCTGGTTCTTATAGGCATTGCGATGTTGTTCCAGCCGCAGGGCCTTATCTTTTTTATACTTGGAATAATTTCCGTGATACAAGGTGATCTTTTTCAAATCGATTTCAAGAATATGGTTTACGGACCGGTCTAAAAATGCCCTGTCATGACTTATGATTACCATGCCGCCTTTCCATTCGGTTAGGAAGGATTCCAGCCAGATGGTTGCTTCAAGATCCAAATGATTCGTAGGTTCATCGAGAAATAAAATATGTGGTTCCTGGAGCAGTATGGCCGCCAGCGCCACCCGCATGCGCCATCCGCCGGAAAAAATATTCATGGGTTCCGTGAACTTTTCATCGGTGAATCCGAGCCCGCTTAATATTTTTTTTGCTTTTTCTTCCAACATCCAGCCGTCCAAGGCTTCGAACCGGTTTTGGATATGGCCCAGTTCTTTAACCAGGGTGTCGTTTTCCGGATCGCCGGCAATGGCTTCAGAAAACGAGAGCATTTTCCCTTCCAGGTCCCGCACTTCCGGATAGGCCGCCAGCACCTCTTCTAAAATGGATCGATGGGATCCTGCAACGATATCCTGTGCCAAATAGCCGATGGAGGTGGATTTCTCCACTTGGACGCCCCCGGAATCAGGCGTCTCTTTCCCAAGCATGATCCGAAGCAGCGTTGTTTTTCCGGTACCATTTGGCCCCACCAAACCTGCTCGCATACCATGCTTAAGAGATAGATTTACATTTGAAAAAAGATTACCATCCGGGTAAGATTTGGACAGGTTTTCAAGACGGATCATTATTTAAACACCAAAGACACAAAACATTCGAAGGGAATAATTACAATTTCCCTTTTACAAATGCACCGTTGTTTTCAGCGAGATAAATTTTATGAATTGTATTGATCAGTTTGGGGTCGCCATCTATTTGTACTTGGATATAGTTATCCGTGTGCCCCACTAGTTTCCCATTTTTCATATTTTCAAAAAGGACGGGACGATTTTCTCCTAATAATTGGGTATGAAAATAACGCCGTTTTTTATCCGATAGAATATGGAGCATTTTACTCCGTTCCGCTCGTGTTGCCTTGGGGACTGCTTTGCCTAAACGAATGGCATCAGTATTAGGACGTTCAGAATAAGTGAACACATGAAGATAAGAAATGTCCAGGTCATTCAGGATGTTATACGTGTCAAGAAAATCCTCATCTGTCTCACCGGGAAACCCCACAATTACATCCGCACCGATACAGGCATCGGGATTCAATGATTTAATTCTGGCAACCCTATCTGCATAAAGATCCCGTTTATATCTCCGGCGCATGGCTACTAAAATTTTATTTGACCCGGATTGAAGCGGCATATGGAAATGGGGCATTAATTTATTTGAAGATGAACAGAATTCAATCACATCATCTGTCAACAAGTTGGGTTCGATGGAAGAAATGCGAATGCGGTCAATTCCATTTAGGTGATCCAACCGTTGAATAAGATCAAAAAATGTTGCAGTACTTCCTTTGCCAAAATCACCGATATTGACTCCAGTAAGAACAATTTCGCGGGTATCTGTCTTTGCTATTTCCAGCGCTGCATTCATGGTATTTTCGATCGTATCGCTGCGGCTCTCACCCCGGGCCAAGGGAACTGTACAGAAAGAACAGGTGTAATCACAGCCATCTTGTATTTTAAGGAATGAACGCGTCCGTTCTCCGGCAGAATAGGATGGCGCAAAAGTATGGGTATGGTTTATTTCAGATTGGATCACCTTTGCGTCGCTATTCATATCTAATTGAGCCAACTGCTCAAGAAGATTGAACTTTTCTTTAGTGCCCAGTATAAGATTCACTCCATCAATGGCAGCAATTTCATCTGGGTTCAGCTGGGCATAACATCCGATTACAGCGATAGCTGAAGCGGGGTTTCTGCGTTTAGCCTGACGGATGAGTTTCCGTGCTTCTTTATCTGCGTTTTCTGTGACAGAGCAAGTATTCAAAATATATATATCCGCTTCATCCCTGTAATCGACCTTTTTAAATCCATGACGATTAAAACTTCTGGAAATCTCTGCAGTTTCCGAGAAATTCAATTTACATCCCAGGGTATGAAATGCCACGCGTTTTACAGGAGTACTCACCAATCAATAAATGAGAAAAATTACGATGACAGCTGAAAGCACTTTTATTGCACTTAATAATTTTTTAAATCATATAAAAAAAGTTTTACTGTGAAAATGAAAGTGTGGTAAAACTTTAACTGTAAACTAAAAAGGGCAGTATAACTGCCCTTTTTAGTTTTAATCCCTGCGTTCTGTCTCGCTGCGTCTACTGCCTTTTCGCTGGTAATCGCTCCGTTTAGACACATTGGAGCGTCTATCATCATCAACGGGGATATTTTTCCCCCTGCGGTGTATTTTTCTAGTATGCTCACTCCTGCGATCACCATTACGTCTATCGGAACTACGCTCTTTTTCACTCATCGAAATACCTCAGATCAAGATCAAATGAAACCGTATAACCCGGGAAATCTGGGTTTGCGGTTATATCGTACTAGGTTTATATAGAATTAGAATGTTGGATCGACAAATAAAGTCGATTCCGTGATAACAAGCTTGACCTTGTCAGTCATATCCAGAACACTCACAGATTCCTCGATCATTGCTTTCTCATTTTCATGGATAAATGCGTCGGCACGGGCAATATAGGCCAGGTTTTTGACCAGTTTATAGCGATCTTCGTCAGATGTGAACATGCCTTTCAAAGCCCCCAATGAACTTGTATACTGGGCGCTGCGTGCGCCATCATCGCCAAGTTCAATGAATTTATCAATTACTTCAGCTTCCACTGTATTGTAATCGTCTTCAGACATATCAGGCGCCATTACCTTGCAGTTGCCTCGCATCGCTTCTTTTTCAGATTCATCTACTTCACCGTCTGCAAGAAATGACACGCAGACAAAAGCATAGACTAAGTCATGGTTTTGAGTCCAGTTTGCCATAGTTTCCCCTTCTATTTAGATATTATTGTTAATATTTAGTATTTTATTCAATAAATGACTACATATGAATTGTAGTTACTCGTGAAAATATATGAAAAATTAGGATGAAGAGATGCCAAGGTCAAGATTGCCTTATAAATTATTATATTTTCATAATTCAGATGGATTATTGATTCAAACTTATCAAGTATCGTATCTTTTGTTTTCTTTTCAACAAGGACGGTTACCATTCCATGGCCCAATTTCTCATAATAATTCATGTTATCAGTCACACCTTTCCATCTAATTTATTCTTTAAAGGGTTAATATTAGGTTCATGATGGAAAAGATCTATTCCTTACTTGTAAAGTT
>DKQR01000139.1:6612-10553 GCA_002471805.1 Fidelibacterota bacterium UBA7303
TTCTTATAACAGATGTATTATTCAATTCCTACTATTCTTCAATTGTTAATTTTCTTGATCACCAGTTCAACATTGTTTTCGATGACCACAAGAATGTTGATCTCACCTTTGCTCCAGAAATATGGGGTGGTGTATTGGCAATGGTGTTGGGGACCCTGATTATTGTGATTGCCATTGCAGCCGAATCCTCGCCAAAACTAATGGATTTATTTGTAAAGGACTGGATGAGTCTTTCCTATGTTTGGTTTCTTATCATTGCCTCTCTTCACTCAATAGTCATCATGTATTATGTTGAACCTTTGAATCGAATATCAAGTGTAATTCTCAATACGTATGTTTATCTGTTTTTTGCCTCTATTTTTGCCTTGCCATACATTTTTTATATTTTGCTTTATTCTAAAACAAGCAATGTGGTAGCAACCATTTCCGGCATTATACAGAATTTTATCCATAAAATGGAAACGCCTAGCATCATTTCTGCGATGAATGATGACATAGTTATCGTTGAGGAATACCAGAAGGAAATCATGGGTTCTCTTGACCAACTGGATGATTTGCTGTCTTTTATTGAATTCAAGGAGACTCAGACAGAAATTATTCGCGAGATCAGTACAATAATACAAATGTATATCCGTGAAAAACCCGGATTTAATCAGAACTTTTTTAAACTGACATCTACAATCAGGGGCAATGCAACTTTCAGGACATATACGGAAATTCAATACCAGGAAATGGCAGATACATGTACCTTTTATGAAATAAAAACATTTCGATTATTAGGGAATGCCTACATCAAAATGATTGAAAATGACCGTTTTGATATTGCATCTCTGATTCCTGCAGAATTGATCGATATTGGTAAAACATGTTTAGAAATGGAAGATGACATGATTTTAGGGAATGTAAATATCCGCTTTAACACACTCTTTCGATTTGCCATGAAACATGCCTATAAAAATAATGAACCCCGCAATTTGTATAATCTTGCTTTTCATTACTCAAATATGATTCAGGAGTATATAAAAGCGGGCAGGGTGGATATGGCTAAGTATTGTTATGACAAATTTAAATTTTATGCGAATGACATCTATAAAAATTCAGAAAAGAATCCATCACTATATTTTATTGTTGACACTCTAACCTTCGAGCTGAGAAAATGCCAAGTTCTTATCCATGAATCAGGATGGAGTGATGAAGACCAGATAGACCTGCTAAAACTTATTCTCCAGTTGGATAAACCGCCGGGATATTCCAAAGAAGGGGTTGATAAAGGAATCCTGGGAGGAAACAATGGCACACGGAGAATACAAATCGGACTTGCACTCTTTTATCTATCCGTTGATAAGAAAGAATTTGCTGCAGCCATTGCGGAAGATTACCTGGATGATTTAGCCTACTTTGACGAAAAAACCTTTAAGCAGAACGCTAATACACAATGTTTTCTTTTATCCATTTTTGGACCCACCTTCTGGGAAGATACCGACAGAGGAAACCTTAATATTTACTTCGCGCCGGAAAAAGACCAACTGGAGCCATTTAAGGAGCTATTATTTGGTCTTATGGATAAACGGTTAGAAGCCCTGGAACGCGACGCTCAATTCCTCTCTCTTGAAGTGGACAAACTCATGCAGAAGCGACAGAAACAGGACGGTTACCTGAATGAAGCTGATAAGGAAAGATTGGAAGACCTGCAGCGAAAAATTTCTGCCCGTGAAAAACCAGAAGAGGAAGAACCTTCAGAATGGACAGTGGATCATGATGTTCTTTATGCTTTGCTTAGTATTGCTTTTTTTGCCGACCAGGAGATTGATGAATCAGAAAAAAATGTTATTTATGAAACTTATGGAGAATTAGTACAGGACGTTACTGAAGACAGCTTTAATATTGATTTTGGCACAGCAACAAAAAAGTTTATTGAGCTGGAAAAAGAAGATTCAAGACAGAAACAATATGAAATTTCTTTAGTAAATATTAAAGCTTCTGAAGCAGAGCCTGATCAGCTCCAGAAAATGCTTACCGCTTTTATTGATATTGCCAATGCTGATGAATTCATCCACGAAAATGAGGTGATGTTAATCCAGAATGCCATAGATATATGGGAACTGGATGCCAGGATCAATGATCCTAAATCGGATGAAAGACTAAAAATTACTAGTTAAAAAAAGAGTTCTGGCCTTAACCATGGAACCAACAGAAAATCCCCGGGTCAAACTGTTTACTAGAGAGAATCTCTAGCGGGTAAGAGAGAAAAAGAAGGCCTGGGTCAGGTTAGAAATATCCTGACTAGCCGTAGCCAGATTATTTACCGCTGCTTTAGCGACTTCAAAATATACTGGCCCGCCAATGGCTGGATTTTCCTCCACGATTTTTGAAAACTCATCCAGTTTTAAAATACCGTATTGCACGGGAGTGGTGGCCACCACATGTGCTGTTCTGATAGCATCATCCAGCACCAGGGAAAATTCACCAATACCAAATGCCGGCAGCTGCACCACAGCCACGGTAGCCTCAGATATTGGGTCTTCTGCTGGTGGCGGATCGGTAGTTTCCAGGCGTATGATTGATTTTCGAGAAGTAGTAAACCCGCTGGCAGCTTTGACCATCATACTTTTTGATACTTCTACCTGGCCCTGAAAAACCAAAACCATGGTATCCCCGGTTTCACCTTCTGTGAGCAACTCTTCTTTAACCGGGCAATTATCAATTTCTACCACTGCAGCGATCTTGGCGCACATATCTATGGGCAGTTTACTGAAATGATTGATTTTTTTGATTTGCTCTGGACTTGGATTCATAATTTACCTCAGCACTAATGCTCTGTGTTTATCATCTATCACATAATCATCAGGCGGATTTATCTCCACCACTACGTGTTCATCACTGGAAAGCTTGATTCCTGCTCCCTCAAGTTGTTCCGTGATCATATCGCGAATCAACGGGCTCCCGCTCTCTCCCATTTGGTCTTCCAGGCTGAAGCCTGATTTTCTTATTGCGTATCCCACTAGCAGCCACTGGTGCTTGAATTTGAAATAGGCCGAAATCTTATTATGGGTCTGTCCCATCAATGGACGCGGGATTCCCACTTGCTGGATACCTTTATCATCTTCTTCCTGATTAATGAGTTCATCAAATAACTGCGGTACACCAGGATTCGTAACGTGTTTTGCCAGTAAATGAGGTACATGCTCATCGGGCATGACAATTTCATTTACATTGGCCCGCTGCAAATGGGATACATTTTCCGGATTCAGAACGTGGGCAACCACGGGGCAATCCTCTGAAATTGCTTTGGCGGTCAGGCAGGTGAGTACTGTTTTGTCTTCATCCGGTTCTTCGTGAGGCAGTAAACCTGAATTATCCGGTAAAATCATAAACATGCCTGCTTTATCAAGAAACGCCTTCCTTAATACAGTCTCATTTGTGAAATTTTCACACAGGTGTGTTATGTCTAGGTCTTCAAAAACCGATATGGCTCTTTCAATAAGTTCGCCGTCAGTTTCATTGACCAAGATCACCACAGAAGTGGAATTCTTATCAGTTTGTAATATCCTTAGCACGGCAGGAACAAAAGGGTTCCACCCGGCGATGATCAAATGACCATTAAATTTGCTCTCGTCCAATTTATCATCTCCTTTCAATCTTTCAGCAACCAAAACAGATGCCACAGCACCGCCAAGCAGGGTGACAATACCAAAATTTAGCAACATAATAATGATAGATAATAATTTACCAAAATGGGTTACCGGACTCACATCACCATATCCAACGGTTGTGAAAGTAACTACTGACCACCAAAATGTATTATAAAATGTGTCAAAAATATTGGGGTTATCCTTTCCAAGATGTCCGCTTACGGAATCTCTAAATGTATCATATTCAACAATGGTCAGGACCGTAGTGGAAAGCAACATCAACAGAATCGACCATACCGCATATCGAAA
>DKQR01000172.1 GCA_002471805.1 Fidelibacterota bacterium UBA7303
TGATAATGCATGGTAATGCCATGATAGATTAATAGCCAGCCTTTTTCTGTTTTAATAGGTGGAGGTCCAGCACCAATATTTTCATCCCAATAATGAAAACGACCTTCCATGACCTGTCGGGTAGTCGGCCAATGAAAAAGATCATCTGACTCTGAATACCAGATGGCATTACCAGTAGTAGCACCGCTTTCTAATTCTTTTAAGTTTGGTCGATCAAGACGGGCATACTTCCCATTTATCTTCTCCGGGAACAGGACACCGTTTCGGTTATCTTTTTTCCCAGTGAATCCTAAAAACTCAAACGAATTAAAATCCTGCGTTTGAATAATACCCAGCAGGCATTTTCCAACTACATCCATGGCTACCATGATATAAAATATTCCTTCAAGGCAGGTGACCCGCGAATCATAGATATGAAATATGGTTTCAGCTGACCTTTCTAAGCCTGATATTTCTATAGGTGTATTTTCAATCACAAATTTGATTCCATCGCTGCTCACCGCTTTCACAATCAGTGTTTCTCGACCGCGGTTCTGAACCCGCATTAACAATATAATTTTCCCATCATATTTAATTGCCCCAGGATTAAACACAGATGAAACATCAATCATTGCCGGATTTGATGAAACAATATTTTTAGGAGATATAATTGGGTTATTTCTAACTCGATGAAACATTAGCAGAATCTATTAAAATAAGTCCCGATATTTAAATATGCATAATAGGTTTGTAATTTATTGTTATGGTTGATGGCAACCCTGCTAGAGTTTCATTAGATTGCCAAATAACAGCGCGTATTTTAAATATTATTTATTTAATAAATAGGATTAGTGTGGCTGAGGGTTGGATAAAATTAAACTACGGTAATAAACTTAATGCTGAGATTGGATTACTATCTAATGGTGAAACACAATTAAATCTACAATCAGAATATACTTGGGATAATGTTTATCCAAACAAACCAAGCTATAAAATAAAGTTTCAACAAGGTTATTATGGAAATTAATACATCTTGAAGCTGATGTAATAAGTAAACAAATTAATTTTTTTCTCCTGGCAATGAAATATATCATTCTATCAATATTAATCTTCATATTTAAAGTTATTTCTCAAAGCACGGAAAATCACTTCCACACAAATCTGGGAGATTTATATCCGGACCCCATGATTTCTATAAAATATCAGGAAGATTGGCAAAGAGATTTTTACCTAAAAAGAATTGCCCAGTTTAAAAAGATGCCAATAGGTTTCAACAAAATTGTGTTTTTAGGGAATAGCATTACAGAAGGAGGAAATGATTGGAACAAAAGATTTGGTGTTAATAACATTGTGAACAGGGGTATCTCTGGTGATATAACTGAAGGAATCTTATCTCGTCTAGATGAAATTATTTATTACAAACCAACAGCAATATTTCTACTAATTGGGATCAATGATATTTTTGATAACCAACCCGATAAAAAAAATATAAATAGCTCGCAGGTAGCAAAGAATATCATTCAAATTGCAGAGAATATTCAGAAAGATAGCAGAAATACAAAAATATTCATCCAAACTATCTTGCCGGTAGACATTCAAAAACATATGAATTATAACGACAGATCCTTGTCTAGTTATAATTCTGAAATGGTAAATCAGATTATTGCTATAAACCGGCTAATTATAGGACAAAATAATTTCCCAGTAATTGATTTACACTCCGCCTTCGTGGATGAACGGGGACTGATGAATAAAGCATACACAACCGATGGTGTACATTTAAATGATATCGGATATAAAGCCTGGGTAAAATACGTAAATAATTATGTTCAATAATTCAAATCACCACTATGTTTTTAGAGAAATTGATGGATACACTTAATAACTTAATAATTGGCGAAATATTTTGAACTCCGAATTTAAATGGGGCATTATCGGTACCGGCGGAATTGCCAAGGCATTCGCGAATGATTTAGGCTTTACAAAGAATCATAAAGTAGCTGCTGTCGGATCACGTACGTCTAATTCGGCACAGCAGTTCGCATCAAAATATCCAGGATGCACGGGCTATGCCAGCTATTCAGAATTAGTGGCGGATCCCAGTCTTGATGGTGTTTATATAGCCACTCCTCATAATTTTCATAAAGAACACACAATAATGGCTTTAAATGCAGGTAAGCCGGTTCTATGCGAAAAACCTTTTGCTGTAAATGAGCATGAAGTACGATCCATGATAGACCTGGCCCAAAATAAAGGGTTAACCCTGATGGAAGCAATGTGGACAAGATTTTTACCCCATATTGCAAAAGTTCGAGAAATTTTGGCCAGGGGTATACTTGGCGAAATATTTACAATACACGCAGATTTCGGGCGACGACTGACAGAGAATAATAATCCTCGTCTTTGGGAACCCAAGCTGGCTGGCGGAGCACTGCTTGACTTGGGAATCTACCCTGTATCTTTTTCACACCTGGTCTTGGGAGCACCATCCAGTATTGTGGCACAGGCTACATTCACAGATAAGGGAGTAGATGCCCAGACATCCGCAGTTTTCACATACGAAAATGGTGCTCAATCTATAATCTCAGCATCTTCTCATACCCAGACACCATGCACAGCACATATTTCCGGCTTCAAAGGATTCTTAGAAATTGATCAACAATTTTACTGCCCTACCGCTATGAGAATTGTGTTGCATGATGGTTCAAAAATGGAATATCCCAATACCTACAAAGGTCACGGGTTGCGAGAGCAAGCCATTGAATTTGCCCATTGTGTCCGGTCAGGGAACATCGAATCACCGCTGCTACCGCATAACGAAAGTATTTCTGTAATGGAATCAATGGATGAAATAAGAAGGCAGGTTGGGCTTCGGTATCCCAATGAATAATATATAATTTTTCGTTCTGCATTTCTTTAGTTAAATGATATGAATAAATAACATATTTTGAGTAGACAATAGATTATTGACAAGGCTACATTTCCTGTTGGAATGATTCCATTTAACAAAAAACATTTTTTACTTCCTTTGATGCTATGTTTTGCATTATGTCAAGAGCATTCCCTCCGTTTTGACGGCAATGGAGATTATGTACTTATCCAAGATCATTTTGACCTGGATCTTACTCAGAATTATACTCTGGAAGCCTGGATCTTTCCCGAATCATTTGACTGGCTATGTGGTATTATTTCAAAGTATCATACCCCTGCTTCTCATGGATATGTATTAAGACTCACATCACAGTCACCCTATACCGGTATTTCTTTTGATGAAACAGAAACAAATACAGGGATACTCTATTCTGGACAATGGTTTCATATCGCTGCCGTAAAAGAAACGGGACAGCGCAGGCTGTATGTGAATGGTACAGAATATTCATTATCCGGTAACCCACTTAATACCAGTGCAAATACAGATCCTCTTCGCATTGGTTCTGATTATGGCGACCGATATTTTCATGGCAAGATAGATGAAATTCGTTTATGGAATATCCCTCGTACCGAAACAGATATAATCTCTACCATGGAAACCACCTTAACCGGTAATGAGGATGGATTGGTCGCATACTACTCTTTTAATGAGGGAACAGGAGACACCCTACACGATAATTCGGGTAATTCTCATACCGGTATTATCCGTGGCAACCCAACTTGGGCAGATGGCTATAATTTGTCGGGGTTAAGCGGCGACCTGAATTTTGATGATGTCCTAAATATTTATGATACAGTAATTCTTGCAGCCATCATGCTGGGTATGGAAGATGGAACAGACATTCAAATAAATACAGCCGATACAAACCAGGATGGTATTATAGATATTGCCGATCTAGTATTGCTAATCCAGTGGATTTTGGATATCGATGGACATGCAAGAAGTCCTGTACAAAAAGCAAAATATTTCATTCAAGACAGGTCAGTTGTTCTACAGACAGACGGTGAAATTGCAGGCTTACAAATTGAATTATCACACCCCGTAGAAATAATGGATCAAAAATTACCATTGAGCTGGGCATGGAAACAGTCTGGGGAAAAAATCATAGCTTACAGCCTGGATGGATCTTCATTACAGCCCGGCACCCTATTTCTATTGGATGAAAATGTAAAGATAGATCATTTTACGGTTGCGGATTGGAGCAGCAACAGCAAAAAAATACATGCGGTAGTTATTCCGGAAGAATTCAATCTCAGCAGCTTTCCAAATCCATTTAACCCCGTTAACCACATTGCATTCAAATTGGAGTCTTCCTCATTTATTGACATTTCACTCTTTAATACCAAAGGACAAAAAATCAATACAATCCTCCATGAGACTAAAAATTCAGGGCCGCATCAGATGCAATGGAGACCATCCAGCTTATCATCCGGAACCTATTTTCTACAAATTTCTGATGGGGCCAACAAACAAACGAAAAAAGTCATTCTACTAAAATAGACTGATGAAGAATACCTCAATTATAGTGTTCATATTTCACTTTGTATTTCTATATGCTGACACGACAATAGTTGCTTTTAATAGTGTACATCATTTTTTTGGCGGTGGAACAAATAATCGTACTGTTATTGATACAATTCAGCTGCCAGGTCAGAATAATGATTATCAGCAGATTCTAATGCACATCGATCTGGCATGCCCCACAGGCGGCTGTGACCCCTGGGATCGAAAAGCCAGCATATCCGTAAAGCATCTGAATGCATGGTATGAAATTGGGCGGTATGTAACTCCCTATGGAGTTGGGTGCGGCTGGACCTTAGATGTCACTGATTACCGTTCCATTTTAAAAGGGGAAATCAGTTTGAGCTCTTTTATTGACACCTGGGTACAGCCGGCATGGCTTGTTACTATCCAATTCGAATTCAATTCTGGAATTCCAGAACATCCATACACTGTGGTAAGAAATATGTGGAATGATGACTACGTTAGATATGGTGATACCACAAATCCTGTGAATTTACAGCCGATCACAGAATACATTCCTGAGGATGCGCAATCGACATATCTTAGAATGATTACCACAGGACACGGACAGGGCAATACAGATAACGCCGCAGAATTTTCTCAAAAAATACATCAGATCTATTTAAATGGGGTTTTTATATATGATCACGATTTTTGGAGGAATGATTGTCAAAATAATTCGTGTTCACCGCAGTCTGGTACATGGCAATACAACCGTGCCGGTTTTTGCCCCGGCGATAAGGTGGATCCACAGGATTTTGATCTATCTTATTTTGCAGTACCGGGTGACACCGCAACATTATCCTATATTCTGGAAGATTATTTCAATGAGTGCTCTCCGAATAACCCCTCCTGTATTGATGGTGTTACTTGTGCTTCCTGCAACTATAATAATACGGGTCACACGGAACCTAATTATTTCATTGCTTCCCATTTGATTATCCACACTGCTAATGATCATTCCAATGCTGATGCTTACTTAACCATATCAGAAGATACTCTTAGCGGAGCTTTAGAAATCGCTGTTGAGAATTACGTTCCTGTTTATGGAATACAATTTGACATCAATGTCAACAATATGGATGGCGAAAATATTAATGAACTCCAGTTTCAAAATGGTATTGGAGGACGAGCCGAGGCAGCTGGCTGGACAGTTTCTGTGAGTGAATCCGGCAGAATGGTTGCCATTTCACAAAACACTGGAGATCCTTTACCTGCCGGAGAAGGTGTGTTCACTTACATACCCTGGAATAGAGATGAACTTCCAGAGCTTAATGGCAGTATATCGATAATAGATATCTATGTTTCAGGATATTTTGGATCTGAATTATCTCATGAAATTGGACCAGCGTATAATCTTGAAAGCATTTTAAAATCGGATGAATCCAGCTATCAACCCGTTAGTCATCACTTACTCCCTGCTTTTCCAAATCCGTTCAATCCTATAACAACTATTCCCTTCCATATAAGCAACCATCAAGTAATAGACCTAGATATCTATGATATAAATGGCAGAAAAATTCACTCTCTGCTTAGGAATGCTGAAATGGAGATTGGACAGCACCAAATTCGATGGAATGCCGGCGAATTTGGGAGCGGGTTATATTTTGTTCAACTGAAGAACAATGAAAATGTTTTGATCAAAAAAATAATGCTTTTAAAATAATGATGAAGGAAATCGGTAACCTTATTATCGCCGGTTTTCGAGGCTCATCAGTATCAGAAGATACACCTATACGAGACTGGATTAATGATTTTCAATTAGGAGGAGTGATTCTATATGACATGGACTTAGAATATAATCAATTGGGTACAAGAAATATTCGTTCAGCTGAGCAACTAAAAAATCTAAATGTCAATCTGCAATCTTTTAGTAAAGAACCACTTTTCATTGCCATTGATCAGGAAGGCGGACAAGTTAACCGTCTTAATACAAAATATGGTTTCCCTGAATTTCCATCCTGGAATAAGATTGGCCAACGCGATGATCTTAAGTTTACTGAAGCCTACTCCAGAAAATTGGGAGAATTACTAAATAATTTACATATCAACCTAAATTTTGCACCGGTCCTTGATGTGGATGGAGGTTCTTCATCCTTTATTACCAACCAAGGCCGGGCATTGTCTTCTAATATTCAAAAAATCACTGAACATTCTCGTGTATTTATAAAACAACTTAAACAACAAGGTGTTCTTTGCTGCGGAAAGCATTTCCCAGGTCAAGGTTCTGCCTCAGGGGACACCCATGCAGGAGCTACAGATATCACCAATACCTGGGATAAGCAGGAACTGGGGCCATACAAAAGTCTTATTCATTCCAGACATCTTGATGCAATCATTGTCGCTCATACCTTCCACAATAAATTTGATTCCGAATTTCCTGCTTCCATGTCCAGAAAAACCATAACTGACCTATTGCGAATCAAATTGGGTTTTCGTGGCGTTGTTATTTGCGATGATCCCAGTATGAAAGCTATTTCGGCACATTATAATTTGAAAACGACTTTGAAGTGTATGCTGTATGCCGGCGTAGATATGTTCATTCTAGGTAATAATCTGGAGTATGATCCCCATTTAATTCCAAATGCAGTTCATTGCCTGCAAGGGCTGGTTTCTGAAGGTGCCGTAAGCGAAAACCGGATCTATGAATCCTTGCACCGTATACAATCATTAAGATTAAAACTAAAGGGAAATGGCTAAAAGTAGAACATACCTGGGTATGGATGGTGGTGCCACCAAAATGATGGTACAATCAATTCGGATTTTTGACCAATACGATTTCGCCTGTTATAATTCATACAATTATGAAATTTGTTACGAAGAAATACCTGGCTGGGATAAAGATTTTCAACCTGAAGATACACAACTGCAAAGGAAGTTAGCCCAAGAAAATAATTTAAATATATCAGATAGTGAGAAGCGACAAGGTAATATCATTATTGAGACAGTGCAATTCTGTTATCAACAAGCATTGGAGAACCATCAAGTGACATCCGGTGTCGGTCTATGTTTTCCAGGTCTAAAAACAGAGAAAAAAGATGGGACGGTATTATTGGTAAATGGCCCTAGAATTCCTGACTTTGTATTGCAATTAAGAAAAAAGAAGATTCCTATTGATCATATTTATAATGATTCTGACTGCTGTGTTATTGGAGAAATTCGAGAACAATCTGGTGCTCTGCGTAATATTCAGCACGGAATTTATATCGGCGGTGGTACAGGTATCGCAGATGGAGTGGTTATCGATGGTAATATCGCCGATTTCGATGAACATGATAATTTAAAACGTTCCTGGGAATTGACACTTCCCTCTGGGGTATCTATTGAATCCTGCCTGGCACCCAAATGTCTAATTGATGAATACAATACCACGAACCTTAACAATCCAATCATATCCTTGGAAGCACTTATTAACCTTGCAGAAAATAAACACCCAACCGCAGATAAACTTATAACTAGGGCAGTAGAAGCTATGCGAATTTTGATCAAAAATAGAGTAAAATACATATATAATAAAACGGGGCAATTCTGTCAAAAAATCGTTATCGGACAACGACTGGCTGTAGCATTGTCATCCGGAGGTGGAAAAAATATATTCATGAATAAAATTCATTCTGTTCTAAGCCAGGATATCCCCATTTTTCTTTCAACAGACCGTAGAACCGCTGCACTGGGTGCAGCATGGAAAGCAGCATGCTCGTAAAAGGGAATATCCCTCACTCCGAACCAACGGTTTCTATCGGTTTGGTGTTACCAGAAGACAATCAAACTGAACTGATGATATCATTTTCAAATCTCAACGCTTTCAAATTTATTTTAGATGGTACTCCTGTAGAAATTGCAGAAACAGATATAACCATCCGGGTTCAAAATAATGAACTTGCCGTTAAAGAACACCAGGTTAAAGAAATGTGGTGCATTCCTCTGTCTGCTGAAAAGGACGATTATATTCAATTGAACCCCATTCGAGCCGGGAGAGGTTTCCACTGGGAAAAAAATATTAAAATAAAGGTTCTGGGAGATGTGCGAATTTCATTAACAGACGGACAGCTTTTTGTGGTTAATCAAGTTACACTGGAAAAATATATCATGTGCGTAGCCACCTCCGAGATGAATGCTAACTGTCCTCCTGCGTTGTTGGAAGCACAAACAATCGCAGCCCGGTCCTGGCTTCTGGCTGCCGAAGAACAAAAACATAAAGACCTGGGCCTGGATGCCTGTAATGACGATTGCTGCCAGAGGTATCAAGGTGTAAATAACTTGACAGAATCTGCACTGACGGCAGGACAATCTACCCACGGGAAAGTCTTAATATATTATCATCAGATCTGTGATGCCCGATATTCAAAATCTTGCGGGGGAATTACAGAGAATAATGAGAATGTCTGGTCCGAAGAGCCAAAGCCCTATCTTCGTTCCATACAGGATTCTGAAGGGATTCCGCCGCCTATGCTGCACAATTCAATTGGTCGAAAATCTTGGTTCCTGTCAAATCCTGCCTGCTTTTGCAGCCCGGATCATGTCCCGGAAGATGAACTGGCTGCTTACCTCGGCAATGTTGATGAAAAAGGAAATTATTTCCGCTGGAGCGTTTCTCTCACCCAGCAGGAACTTTTGGAATCAATAAACCATAAGACAGGAAGTGATTTTGAGTATATTCATTCGTTGATACCCCTGAAGCGGGGTAGTTCCGGAAGAATAATTCGCTTGAACATTGATGGCACTATTAATAATCAAAGTTCTACCATAACCGTCGAAACCGAATACGAGATTCGACATGTTTTACACCCCGACTTTCTATTTAGCTCAGCCTTTATTATTCAAACTGATTTTGATGATGGATCTCATCCAACACATTTTCATTTGAAAGGTGCCGGCTGGGGTCATGGTGTGGGGCTATGCCAAATCGGAGCATTGGGAATGGCCTTGGCAGGTAAAAGTTCCGACGATATTTTAAATCACTATTTTCGATCTACGGAACTCCTAAAACTCTATGACTGATACCATCAGCCTGCATTGGGCAGACTGGGCTATTATTCTGGCCTATATTGGATTTTCTTTGGGCGTGGGCATATATTTCTCCAAGAGAGCAGCTGCCAGCACGGAAGAATATTTTCTTTCGGGACGTTCCCTGCCCTGGTGGATTGTTGGCACCTCCATGGTAGCCACCACTTTTGCTGCGGATACTCCTCTGGCAATTACAGAATTTGTTCGCGGCCCTGGGATTTGGCAAAACTGGTTCTGGTGGAATCTACTAATGGGATCCCTTTTAGGGGTTTTTCTATTTTCGAGGCTCTGGCGCAGGGCGGAAGTTCTCACTGATAATGAACTGTTGGAGATTCGCTATAGTGGAAAACCGGCAGCCTTTCTTCGTGCATTCAAAGCCGGATACTTTTCAATTCTGTATAACTTTATCGTAATGGGATGGGTCATCAATGCTATGGCGTCTGTGATGTCTGTGATGTTGAACATGGATAAATGGACAGCGGTTTGGCTCTGCGTTATCATTGCCCTGGTATATGCGATCCTTTCCGGATTCTGGGGAGTGGTTATTACAGACCTGGTACAATTCTGCATTGCTATTTTCGGTTCAATTGCATTAGCAATCATAGCTTTGAACCATGTTGGAGGCATGGAATCACTGTTATCTAAATTATCTGGGTTGTTAGGTTCTGATGCTGTACATGAGAATACAATAAAATTTATACCGCCTGTACCAGATACCGGCGTGACTACATCAGCATTTTGGGAATCACCCTTTTCTAAATTTCTGATATTTATTGGCGTAATGTGGTGGAGCCACCACGGAACCGACGGGGGTGGATATATTATCCAAAGAATGTCCTCAGCAAAAAATGAACGGCATGCCCTTCTGGCCACACTGTGGTTCAATCTGGCCCATTATGCCTTGCGGGTGTGGCCCTGGGTCATTGTGGCCGTGGTTTCCATTGTTATGTTCCCTGTGATCCCTGATTCGTATTCGGAATTAGGTGTAAAGGCAGGGTACCCTTTGGTCATGAACACATTACTAGGACCCGGACTCAAGGGCATCCTGATTGTATCTTTCCTAGCGGCATTCATGTCTACCATAGATACTCATTTAAATTGGGCCTCATCCTATATAATTAATGACATTTACAAACGATTTTTTAAACCTGATGAGTCTGAATCACACTATGTATTGGTTGGTAAGATTTCCACCGCAATCCTGATGGTTATGGCAGCATTTACGGCAATGAAAATGCAAAGTATCTCCAAAGCCTGGGAATTCATCTTTTCCATGGGTGCCGGGATTGGCCTGGTACTTATCCTGCGCTGGTTCTGGTGGCGGGTGAACGCCTGGAGCGAGATCACTGCATTGTCTACATCAATTATAGTAACACTTATACTGGAAACCATTGCCGGCATCCAAACCATTCAAGCCGGGAATGAATATACCTTATTTGGTTCAGCACCAGTATTGTTTGGAATATCCCTGCAGATTCATCACAAACTGATGATCATCGTGCCCCTGGCTGTAACCGCATGGATAGCAGCTACTTTTTTCACAAAACCTGAACCCAACGAAATACTGACGAAATTTTATCAGCGGGTCCAGCCGGGAGGCTGGTGGGGACCCATCTCCCAACAAATCATTCACACCATGGAACCCGTAACTCATGGGTTTATTGTGCAATGGATCGCTGGTATTATGATGATTTACGGATTTACATTTGGAATTGGAAGTTTGGTATTTACAAAATACAGCCAGGCAGTGGTTCTACTAGGCTTTGCAATGCTCGGGACTTTTCTGGTCTGGAACAGAAGTATATCAAAATTGAATAAAACACAGAGAACACAAACTACTCAAAGTTAAAATTTATAGCGATTATCCTGAATACGGTGATTAGTACAAATACAGGAAATATTAGTAATCTCCAGGAATTCTGTATTTAATTTAAAATGACACAGCCAAGACGAATTTATTCTATAGATGTTTTCCGGGGCATGACCATCGCCCTGATGATCCTGGTGAACAATCCCGGGAGCTGGGGACATGTGTATGGACCATTGCTTCATGCCAAGTGGCATGGATGCACTTTGACAGACCTGGTTTTCCCTTTTTTCCTTTTTATCGTTGGCGCATCTATGCGCTTTGCTTTTGTAAAATGGCATTATTTTCCGTCCAAAGAATTCTATAAACACATTTTCTGGCGGTCTTTTTCTATTTTTATGGCTGGTATTTTACTCAGTTCATTTCCCTTTATCCGACAAGACTGGGACTGGTCCTCATTCAGAATAATGGGGGTTCTCCAACGAATCGCTCTCGCTTATGGTTTTAGTGCTTTACTCATTATTAGGTATGATTTTATAAAACTTATTCAGATCCTGGCCGGAATCCTTATCTCTTACTGGGGTTTGCTATGGATATTTGGATCAGGGGATCCATACAGCCTTGAAACAAATCTACCGCGTCAACTTGATATTTTTCTCATCGGTGAAAAACACCTCTGGGGTGGATTTGGCGTCAAATTTGATCCAGAAGGTCTTTTGAGCACACTTCCATCGATCGGCACCGTTATTATCGGGTATCTCATGGGTGGCATGCTCCACACCACAAAAAACTATACTGATTGTTCAAAACGGATGTCAATCTTTGGTCTGGCATTGGTTGGACTCGGATGGATCTGGGGATTTGTTTTTCCCATCAATAAAGCGCTCTGGACCAGTTCTTATGTATTATTCACTGGAGGTATTGGCATTTTGGTATTGGCAGGGCTTACCTATCTTATTGACATTAATAACTGGAAAAAACCATTTTGGGTCTTTGAAGTGTTTGGCACCAATTCTATCTTTTTGTTTGTCATGTCTGGATTATGGACCAAAACAATTATACGTATCAAAATGACCTTTCAAGGTGAAACTGTAAGTGCCTATAGTTATTTTTATAAATCAATATTTGTTCCTTTTGCAGGGGATTTAAATGGTTCACTCCTTTTCGCCCTGACCCATGTTGCCGGTTTCTGGCTGATCCTGTATTGGATGTATCGAAAAAATATTCATATCAAGCTTTGATTTTGAATTCTTTTTACTCATTGCTGATATCAGTTGGATTGCTGTGGGCTGGAAAAAATACTCAATCTCCCTATGTGGTTGTTTTGGGCATCGTCCAGGATGGGGGCATGCCCCATGCCCATTGCCAGAAAAAGTGTTGTAAAAATCTTTGGGGCAAGGTAAAAAAAGAAAAGGTTTCCTGCCTTGGTATTATGGATCCTGGAACAAACCAGAGCTGGATCATCGATGCCACACCTGATTTTCCTGAACAGCATCAAATTATCACACAGGGTAATGATATAAAATTGGCAGGGATCTTTTTAACCCACGCCCACGCAGGGCATTACACGGGTCTGATGCATTTGGGCCGGGAAGTAATGGGAGCCAAAAATGTCCCTGTTTTTGCCATGCCAAGAATGAGAAACTTCCTGGAAACAAACGGCCCCTGGGATCAGCTCGTCTCGCTGCACAATATAAAGATTACAGAAATGCGAAAGCAAAAAGAGATCAAACTCAGTGATCGCTTGTTTATTGAACCCATCCGGGTGCCCCACCGGGATGAATATTCTGAAACAGTGGGGTATCAAATCATGGGTCCCAATAAGAGCCTTTTATTCATTCCGGATATTGACAAATGGGAAAAATGGGATCAGGATATACTTATGAGAGTAAAGCATGTGGATTTTGCACTGCTGGATGGTACCTTTTATTCTGGGGATGAGTTGCCTCACAGGGACATGAGTGAAATCCCCCACCCTTTCATTGTTGAAAGCATGGATCTGTTTTCCAGTCTGAATACACCCAACAGAAATAAAATATTCTTTATACATTTGAACCATTCCAACCCTGTCATGGAGAAAAACAGCGCTGCATCCAATATGATTCGATCGAAGCGGTTCAATGTGGCTCGGGAAGGGATTATTTTTCCATTATGAAATCTGTATTTATTACCGGTGCATCTTCCGGAATCGGAGAATCACTTGCCTATTATTATGCAAAGGAGGGCGCCACTGTTGGGATTGCCGCGCGCCGTGATGATCGCTTAAAAGCGGTTGAAGAAAAAGTTAAGGAATATGGTGGATCTCCCGTCACCTTTCAATTGGACGTCTCTAATCAGGAAGCCTGTAAACAGGCTGCAGATCAATTTATTCAACAAACAGGAGTAATCGATATCCTTATTGCCAATGCCGGTGTGGGTGGCACAGACAAACTTTCATCTGGTGATGCATCAGCTATCAATAAAATTTTATCCATCAATATTCTCGGTGTCACGAATACGGTTATACCATTTATTCCAGCCATGAAAAAGCAACAATCCGGGCGCATTTGTATCATCAGCTCTGTAGCCGGGACGCGCGGATTGGTTGGGCATGGAGGCTATTCCAGTTCAAAAGCGGCGGTTCGAGTCCTGGGTGACAGCTGGGATTACAGTCTTTCACGGCATAATATTTCCACCACCGTTGTTTTTCCTGGGTGGATTGCCACAGAAATGACGGCGAAACATCAGTATAAAATGTATTTTCTTATGAACTCCAACACCGCTGCAGGGAAAATTGCCCAGGCGATTAAAATAGGAAAACGGAAGTATGTTTTGCCCTGGCAATGGAGAATCATTATTCCCATATTCCGTATTTTACCACGTCGACTCATTAATTTATTTTCAGTCTAATGTAGTGCTAAACAATATTTTAAAAATCAGCAATCTGAACTCATGCTGGTGCCTGTTGCAGTTTATTTATTTTATTAAGTTCAAACCTGACCCAGTTTACTGCAATCACGAATGCGACTCCAGTGGAAATCATCATGGCATACCAATTCCACTCTACTGGTTTATCCAAAACAAAACTGAAATAAAGCGCTAAGGGCGCAGAAATTCCTAAAACCCGGACCGTGGTAATTACCAGTACAGGGATACCTTTGCCCAACCCCTGCATTACACGGCCGCAGGATATCGCTATTGCCACAAAGGGATATACCAAAGTCATTAATCTCAAAAAATCAACAGATACATCAATTATTTCTGTATCCTGTGTAAATAGTGCAGAAAATACCGGTGCAAAAAAGTAAACAAAACCAGAGGAACAAAGTGTAATCATAAATGAGCGGGAGATTCCATATTTCACAATGGATTTTAAGGCTTCTATCTTCTTTGCTCCGTAAAACATCCCCACCAGGGTTGTAAGGCCGCCCGCAATAGAAAAGATGGGCAGAAAGATCAGCATATCCAGGCGACCGGCAACCTGATAGGCAGCAACAGTCTGAGATGAGTAATGTATTAATATTTTATTAAAAACACCCTGGCCAAGGGCCATTATAATCATGGACAAGGAGGCAGGGATCCCCACTTTAATTATATCCCAGAGAATGACCCTTGATGGTGAAAAATCTTTAAGATTAAATGTGATATAGGCATGCTTTTTCACAAAAAGCATATAAACAAAGATCAGGAATACAATAGCCTGGCAGACGACCGTTGCAAGGGCTGCGCCTTTAATGCCAAGACCAAATCCAATTCCACCATAATTTTCCAATTCAAAAATAAAAATAGGATCTAATATAATATTAAGGATCGTACCAAAACCGGCAACCAGCATGGGTAATTTCATATCCCCTTCCCCGGCAAGAATGGACCTAAAGAAACCTGAGAATACCATAAAAGGCAATCCAACCACAATCACATATAAATAATCCCAGGCCAATTCAAGAATAATTCCTTCTGCACCAAGTTTGGCAAGCAAATCTTTCCCTAATACCAATCCCGAAATTGTAAAAACAATAGCAATTGCTCCAGCCATGGCCAATGCATGTTCCGCGCTGTTATCAGCATTTACTTTATTATTATTACCAATATATCTTGCAATGGATGCTGTAACCCCTGAACCCAGGCCCATCGTCAACCCCAGCATTAAAAAAAACAGCGGCATATTGAATGCTACCCCGGCAATGGCATCGCCGCCCAGGCGGCCAATAAATATCATATCCACCATATTATAAAGCGTGTGGATTCCCATTCCAAACATAATGGGGATGGCAAGTGACCAGAGTGCTTTCGGCGGATTCTCTAAAAAGGATTCCAACCGAGATTCAGACTTAGAATTCAATGCCATAAGCCTGAAATTTACGGGTAATTAAATTGTGGATTGGAAAATAGGATTATGTTTTGTTACTAAACGCTGCTGTAAAAAGAACTTTTACCCGCTAACAAAACGGATGATCTATCCCGTCTTTATCTGTAACAGAGGATCCTTCCTTTTCAGGTTCAGACTGAAGACCATGTTTACCAATTGAATCAATAATGCTGGCAATGACGGCTTCCCGCCGAATATTATTTAAAACAGTAATAACAAAAATAGGGTATTCCGCTTCAGGCAGAACTTTTTCCCATTCATCAAACAGGTTGGTTTGATCAAGAAAAGTATCCACGTCCGGTTTTTTTTCTAAACTGTCGACCACCCTGTCCTGAAGATTCAGTAGTTTTACACGGAGTTCAGCTTTCGAAAGGCAGTCCAAACTCATTAATCCAGTACCGCATCTTCGTCTACTTTATCGATCTGGGTGTCAGCAATGTATTTAGCGGCATATTTTTTATATACGCCTGACTTTACAAATATCTCAAATAATTCCTCATCAATGTGATAATCATTCTTCATATATCCCATAATGCGCATAGCCTGAGATAATTTTTTACCATCCTTGTATGGACGATCCGCAGCAGTTAGTGCTTCATAAATATCGGCAATGGCCATGATTTTGGCTTGGGTAGACATTTCATTACCTTTCAGCCCTTTTGGATAACCGGTTCCATCTAATTTTTCATGATGGCCACCGGCGAACTCAGGTACATTTTTCAACTGTTTCGGGTATGGAAGCTGTTCCAGCATTTCAATGGTGATAACAATATGGTCATTAATGATTTCCCGCTCTTCCGCAAGCAGCGTACCTTTCGGGATATTTAAATTTTTCACCTCTTCCCTGCTGAGAAATGGCTGTTTTTCTCCTCCCAGATAAATTTGTTGTTTGGCAATATTTTTTACCCTTTCCTGTTTTTCCGGGAGCATAAATTCTCCACCAATATTACAGGATTCCAGGAATTGCATATTTTCATCGATCTCTTTGATCTGGTCATAATACATCTGGTCGAAATTACCCGGGACATTGCCGTTCAGCTGTCGTTTTAAAAAAGCGATCTCAGCGTCACGCTTTAAGATTTCCATGCGAGTCTTGACTAATTCAATACGGTCAAATATTGTTTCTAGTTTGGTACTCTTATCCACGATATGCGGCGGAGTGGCCACTTTTCCGCAATCGTGCAGCCAGGCCGCAATGTAGAGTTCATACCGTTCTTCAGGGGTCATGGTAAAATCTTTAAATTTTCCATCTTTTGTATTTTCCAAGGCATCCGCCAGCATCATGGTAATGACCGGCACACGCTCGCAATGCCCTCCCGTGTATTCAGATTTTTTATCGATTGCCGTTGCAATTAGCTTTATAAAAGCTTCAAAAAGAGTCTTTAATTCTTCAACCAGGCGTTTGTTGGTCAAAGCAACAGCTCCCTGAGAGCTTAAAGATTCGACCTGCTCCTGCATAATTTTATCGAAACTGATTACATTACCCTGTTCATCCCGGGCATTGATGAGCTGCATGGCGCCAATGATCTCATTCTCATGATTTTTCAGCGGTACAGTCAAAAAGGATTTGGAGCGGTAGTTGTTTTTCTGATCAAAAGCTTTTGTCCCTGTGAAATCGAACCCTTTTTTTGTTTCATATGCATCCTGAATATTTACTGTTTCACCAGTAAGGGCCACATAGGCGGACACATTGCTGTTATTTGGTTCACCATTGGAAAGATATAGTTTTACAGGATAGTAGGGTATCTCAACTCCGGAAGTGCCGCCCATTTTCTGATTCATGGTATCGTTACTCAGGATTTCAAAACGTAGATTGCCCTTCTCATCCACTGTATAGAGTGTTCTGCCGTCAGCTTTGGTGATTCTTGTGGCTTCATCCAGAATCATTTCAAACAGCCTGTCGGTATTTTTCTCAGTTGAGAGAGCGACCCCAATTTCACTCAAACGGTGAATTTGTTCCTGTAGGTACTTGATTTTATTCTGATCAGTCATATTAAGTTTGTAAAAAGTTATTGATCCTGTGCAAACTGAAATGTACGCTGTCTGTCTGATTGGACACAATTAGATTAGGATGGGATTGACAACAATGGATTAATTTCTGATATGGCCCAAGAGTTTCAATCTCGAATTATAGAATTAACTGATTCAGCTCTATCAGGTTCTATTACCGCGGATGCCCTCATCCGCTTAATGAATGATATAGAGAAACAATCACCGCCAAAAGAAATTATTCATTTATTCCTTGAACTGGCTCATTTACCCAATGTTGCAAAAATCATAACAGTTGCAGGACTTACAGATGCGTGGCTGAAACAAATCTGCAATTTCATTAGTGAATCTCAATATCATGTAGGCAGTTTACTTAAACAGCGTGCAGATAGATATAGTGATAAAACCGCATTTAAAATGATAAGCGGGGAGAATGTAAACGAACGAACTTATGATCAGGTCTGGTTTGATATTATTCAGGTCGGAAAATCAATCATTTCTTTCGAACAGCCTGAAAAAGTACCCGTTATTGGATTACTGACTTACAATCAATATCGCGGTGCATTAATTGATCTGGCATGCTTATCCTTTGGAATACGCGTCATCCCTATTCCATTAAATTCAACATCTGATCATTTAAACTTTATTTTAAAACAGGCAGAAATCTCCCATTTATTTATCGGGGGTAAAACCGGAATTCAACTCTGGAACGATGTGCAGGCAGATCATGACATTCAAGTGATTGCATTAGACGCTTCTGAAACCCTGAGAGGTCAAATTTCCGATTGGGAATCTTTCTTAGATCGAGGACAGGATTTTCATTTACAGGAACGGCTGGACCTGGTACCCATGGACTGGTCAGTATCTATCATGTACACATCTGGAACCACGGCAAACCCTAAAGGAATCATTTTTAATCAGGTCAATATTGTATCAAAGCGTTTTGCTCGAGCGCTGGCTCTGCCTGAAATTGGTTCTCAGGATACCTTTCTAGCCTATCTGCCCCTTTTCCACACATTCGGACGCTATTTTGAATTATTAGGCAGTCTCTACTGGGGGGCAACGTATGTATTTGCGGAATCTCCTGCTTTCAATTCATTGTTAAAGGATTTTAAAATATCACAGCCTACTGTTTTCATCAGTATTCCCAAGCGCTGGGCACAGTTATACGAAACAATTGAAGAAGGAGGCATCCTCGATGCAGTAGATAAGTCTGTCATTAAATCAAAGATAAATGAGTTAACCGGCGAACAGTTAAAATGGGGGTTGTCTGCCGCAGGATATCTTGACCCTGACATATTTACATTTTTTCAAGACCACGGCATAAAACTATTAAGCGGATATGGAATGACAGAAGCAACCGGCGGAATTACCATGACACCGCCCAACGATTATATTCCTGATTCTGTGGGAAAATCTTTACCCGGGATTGATCTCCAATTAAACAGTGATGGTGAATTATGCCTGCAGGGCTCCTATGTAACAGCAGGATATTTTGATGATGATGATTCTTCCGTTTTCCAGGATGGGTGGTTTCATACCGGAGATATTTTTGAAGAGCGGAATGGCCATTACTTCATTCTAGACCGCAAAAAAGATATATACAAGAACAGCAGAGGGCAAACGATCGCACCGCAAAAAATTGAAAATCTTTTCCAGGATTTCGATTTAGTTAATTCTGTTTTCCTGATAGGTGACGGCAGAGAATTCAATACAGTTTTGATCTGGCCGAATCATGAAAATTCGCTGATTGATTTTCAAATCAAATCTGAACAGGAGATCCGCGATCTCTACAGCGCTATGATCTTATCAGTAAATAATTTCTTATCTCCCTACGAACGGATAGTCAATTTTGCAATAATCGATCGAGATTTCTCGGAAAGTGAGGGTGAACTCACTCCTAAAAAAACGTTTAAACGGAAAAAAGTACTGACGAATTTTGCCAATATTATTGAACCCATGTATGATCGCAATTATGTACCGATTCATAAAGGGTCGAAGGAAGTCAGAATCCCAAATTGGCTGTTAAGGGAAATTGGCGCTCTGCGCACAGACCTCAGTTGGGATGATCAATGTATTACCATTCGCGGACAATCCAATCAATTGAAATTGAGATGGGATAAAAACAATATTCAATTAGGCGATTTTCTTTACAATTCAGAATTGGATTTGCTGGATTTAGGATCTGTAATTCAGGCTCCAAGTCTCTGGCTCGGTAATGATGCTTTTACTGCTTTTGTGGGTGATGTTATCTTTCGATTAAAAGAGGTTGAGCCATATTCGGGCATAAAGGTCAGTGAGAAATCAATCAATTGGGATTTAAATCTCCCGGTAGCAGCTATGGATTCTGGCAAAGGTAATCTATTAAAGAAAATCCATATCGCACTTTGCAAATACCTCTGCAATGATGATTCATTTAATGATACCCTCGTTGAGATTGTTGATGGTGATCGAGAGATTTGGACAGGAGTTATCTTAGATACATTTCTAATTTACCAAGCACATCCAAAACAGCAATTTCGCTTACTTTTGATGGAGGCACTGGCGCCTCTCATGTCCGGAAATTTTTTAGTGGCAATGATGAAAAACATACACGATACGTACCGAATTAATAATCCCGCTAAAGCTTTTTCATTTAATATCGCAAGAACCAATGATAAACATTACCAGGGTCTAATTAGCTACCTGAAAAATGCCCACGCAAACATTGATTCTTTAAATAATAAAGACCTGAGTTTTATCCAAACACTGCTATTGATGGTATCAGATTTCGGCATCAAACACCCAACCAGGTACATCTGGGCCCGATCTGAATTAACCTGGTGGCAGATGTCTGATGTGCCAAAACCATTATTCTCTACGGCACAAAAAGCCTATTATGCGCTTATAAAAGGGTTTAGAGCCTGGGTGGGGCCATCATCACTGCTTACCGTGGATCGAGAGACAGGTAATGAATATAGCTGGTCTGATGTAATAACATTTGATGAAAATGTACGCGCAACTCATAAGAAAAAGATACTAAAAGCCATACAGGAGACTCCCCTGATCCGGGAATCTATTTTTCTTTTTTCATCGAACTTTCTGATTCAGTTAAGTGATATACCTCAAAATGGAATCTGGATTACCCATTTAGGTTCCCGTCATAAAAAACATGTATTTAGAGCTTTGGTTCGGACACAGTCATTGGGGACCTTTAATATTGTTTTGAATTTCAATGATGGCTTAGACCGTGATTTTCTGGAGGAGGAAGTAAAATGGCTTATTACCATGGGTTCCGGATACAAAGACCTGCCCCTGGTTGAAACCTTTGGAGGGTATTGGCCGGAACACAACTTGTATACTGAAGAATATATACCCGTCGAAACCTTAACCACCTACCTGGATCGTAATCGGGAAGATATCCTGGATGAGACAAAAATAGATCGATGGCAGATGCGGTGGCTTCATTTTATCTGGAATGGCATACAGGCATACCAGGAATTCTGGACCCGGACTGGATTTCAATATGTCATTCAACCGCCCATACCAGAGAACCTCACCATTCCCCAGCATGATTACGTTACGGGAACACGTCTAATTTCTATTTCAGGGCGAAAAATAATTGACTCTCTGGGTCAATATTTTCTGGATCTTTTTACAGAATACATTGAAAAAACTGAAGAAAAATATCCGGGGTTGAAACATATGTCAGACTGGGAAGTGATATTTACTGCCACCATCCAGGCATTAAAATTAAAAAAAGGCCGATCTGTTCTGGAGCAGCTCCGAAAAGAATTAACTAACCGCAAACTGCGAAAAAAATTCGAACAGGCTGGCTGCACCCGGGATAGAATAACCCAGTATTTGCACGAGCTGGACCAGTTTGGAGTTTTGACGAAGCCAGTGGTGTTTGCATCACTGCGGTATGAACGATGGCTGGATCTGAATGTGGAAGCGACTCTAAAAGCCCGGGCCTCCATTCTGCAGGAATTATATCAGGACTATGAATTGGATAAAATGCTGGACGAATACCCTGAAACAAGAGTGCGGTTTTTTATGATGACCTGTTTTAAAAATATGAATCAGGAGCTTACCAGTGCTTTCCAGCACATCATTCAGGAACTTAGAGAGGGAGATTTAAGTCCATATAATATCCAGGAAAAAATTCAGCGAATCCAAACAGACCTGCCTGTTGATGAAGAAGAGAAATTTTTTCTGGCCAGAATGCTGTTTCCGCATGTGGATGCCGCAGACTATGTGGAACTCATTTCTACGTCGCACGGGGATATGGACAGTTTAAATCTTGTCTATCAGACAGAAGGCAAAGATGGCCAGATATATAAAATCCGTCCGCCTTTATTACCCAAGGAAATTGCCCGGTTTCACACCCTGTTATCTGACGCTTTGTTAACCGGAAAATTCACCAGCCAGCATGAATTCCTTTTGATCTTTAATGCCAGTAACAGGCTTGCAGGGGGACTTTACTGGAAAAACATGGATCCGCACCGGGTTCATTTAGAGTGGGTTGCTATTGGAAATCATTATCGCGGGATTGCACTGAGCAAGAGACTATTAAATGATTATTACGAACGAATGCGTCAGCGTGGAATCAAAGTAATCACAGTGGGTTTTTATCTGGAGAATTTCTTTTTTAAACAGGGATTTGAAATTAACAAACGATACGGAGGACTGGTGAAATTAATGTAAGCTACCATTTTGTAACGTTATTTCTAATAGAGCATTAAAAATATAATGACACCAGTTATTGATACATAAAGCCATATCGGCAATGTAATTCTGGCAATTTTTTTGTGCCGCTGCAATTGCGACATCCAGCCACGATACAATGTGAATAAAGCGATCGGAACAATTATTGCAGCCAGGACGATATGGGTAATTAAAATAAATAAATAAATGGACGTAAAGTCCCCAGTATAGGGTTTGGGACCGGTTTTAAACCAGTGGTAGATAACATAGCTAACCAGAAACATCGTTGATGTTACAAATGACATTATCATCACTTTACGGTGCTGTTGTTTTTTTTTCTGTTTGATCAATACAAATCCACAAATCAGCAGCAGGGTTGTAATTCCATTTAAAGCTGCATTTACCCTGGGCAAAGCGGAAACATCAATGGCTCCCGTCGTATCTGCGGGTCTGGGACCCAGAATTAAAAATGCCACAGCCAAACTGACTATAGCCGAAAGAATATATATGATCCGGGACCAGAACTGATCTTGGTTTACCATAAGAAATTAATAGAATCCAAAATAATAATGACAAACAAGGCTGGTAGATAGATTACAGACACATGTAATAATCGCTTTACATACTTCGTCTTGAAAGAACAAGAGGGAATAGTTTTGACCATAGGAAGTGTACTTTATTAAAATAAGTATCCTTTTTGGATAAACCAATTGACCCCCAGGTCCAGGAGGTTCGCAGAAATGATAACAAGTAAGACTGTTTTTAATTGGTTCAAATCATCTGAATAATATCACATTAAGTCACCGAAATTATTCAAATCTCCTGGTTGTTTTTTGAAAGATTTATAATATTTACTATCAGTCATTTTCATTAATATTCGCTCTTAATTTAATCACCAAATCACAATATTCATCATTACACAATAATATATTAATGGCATTAAACAGGATCGATCCGGGCACCCGATGCACCATCCGTGAAACGGGAGAAAAAGGCATTCTAAAAAAGATCTATTTTTATCCCACCAAATATGAAATAGAATTTCCTGATGGAAAAATAAAGCATTATTCTACTCAGGATTTGGATATTGATGGATTGGAGCGACCTGCTGTAAAAAAAATAGTATCCGATATCCCTGGCAATGGAATCGGGGAGCGGTGGACAAACTGGGAACCGTTTAAAGGTGAAAGTTGCGTCAAACATTATTTCTCCACCTCCAAGGAAATTATATGGGATATGCTTACTTCCCTGGAAATGTATAATGTTTGGTTTTACGGGATCCAGCGCGCTTTACCCGTCTCAGCTGAATTCCGCTATGTTCATCGGTTTTCATTCACTTATTTTAATTTGGAGCCGGGGGCTTATTTTAAAATTCGGCCTAGAACCATCGCCCCATACTTTAAATGCAGGATAATGACATTGGAGAAGGAAAAAGAATTTGGATTCAGGTTCAAAACATCCCCTTTCTACAGCGAATACGTCCAATTCTCCATAGAAGAAACGGAATTCGGAGTCTGGGTAACATGTAGACGGAGCTCAAAAGGATTATTTTCCTTTTTATCCCAATACAACTGGCCAGCAAAATCCCGGATCTTGCAACAATTGGATACCATTGTACCAAAAGTGGAATTTGGCGAAAATGATGAATCAGCGGCAGATATTGGAACCGACAGCAAATTTGACGGATTTGCTACAAAGCAGGATTATATTGATTTCGCCATCAACATGGGTATGGAAGGGAATATGGATTATATCAATTCAATTTCGGAAAAACCTATCCGTGGTATGGCTAAAGCAGGTGTTGTAAAAGCCAAGAGAACCGGTGTGACTCCTCCGAAGCCGGAAAAACCGGCCGGGGGGTCGCCCCCGCCCGCCATTGGCGGAGGATTGGCCGCACTTTCTCAGGGGGAGATGGTGGCTTATTTGGTCAACAAAGGTCTTGATGGCGATATGGATACGGTAAATGGTTGTCAGGATAAGATTACCCGTGGT
>DKQR01000196.1:0-1686 GCA_002471805.1 Fidelibacterota bacterium UBA7303
GCCATTTGCAGGCAGCAAGTCAATAATCAGGCGGGCAAGCATGCTTTTCCCGCTTCCTGTCTCACCGATTAAACCCAGCATCTCTCCTTCTTGAATATCAAGATTGACATTGTTCAATATCTTGTTTGGTTTTGTCCTGCGCTGAATTTCAACCCCGATGTTCTCAAACAGAAAAAGAGGTTCTTTCATGATTGATCGGCAAGCTTTGGATTAAGAACATTTCGCAATTCATCACCAATCATATTAAATGAAAGCACTGTTCCAACAATAAACAGGCCCGGGAATGTAACCACCCACCAGTGATTAAGAAATTGTGCGCGTGATTGTGTAATCAACAAACCCCATTCCGCTTCTGGTGGCTGTGCTCCCAGCCCGATAAAAGAGAGACCGGCAGATATCAAAATTGCGTATCCAGCATCAATGCTGGCTTGAACAATAATCGGGCTCAAGCTGTTCGGCAGGATATGTTTTCTCATCACATGGATGTTGCCGCTGCCCATGCTTTTAGAAAGTAAAACATAGTCCATTGATCTAATAACCAGCGCCTGTGACCTGGCGATTCGAACATACCATGGAAACCAGGATACAGCGATGCCAATAATCACATTATTTAATGACGGGCCTAAAACAGCCGTGATCGTGAGAGGCAGTATCAGTGGTGGAAAAGCCAGGAAGCCGTCTGTGATGCGCATAATTATTTCATCGACCCACCGGCCAATTGTCCCAGCAAGCAACCCCAGGGGCGTTCCCAGAAGAACCGCCAAGATCACGACACCTAGGGCAACCTTTAATGAAGAAAGTCCAGCACGAATGGTCAATGTGAACATATCTCTTCCTGCAGCATCGGTACCAAACCAGTGCTGTAAAGATGGCGCCTGATTTCCTGCTTTAAAATGGACAGCACCTCGTATATCTTCAGCGTAGGGAGACACATAAGGGATCAAAATAGAGGAAAACAACAGGAGCAATAAAAAAACACCCGGTATCATTGCATTCTTTCTGGATAATATGGATTGTAATATCATATGCATTCTACTGCCGGGCCCGAGGGTCAAGAAAAACATAAATAATATCAATCAAAAAGTTTATCACAACATAGCTGGCCGTATAAAGAAACGTAATTCCAATAATTGCTGGAAAATCATTCGTGAGTATAGAAAGAACTCCAAACTGGCCTAGGCCAGGCCAGTCAAATATAGCCTCAACAAGAAATGTGCCGCCGAGCAACAAACCATAGCTCAACCCAACAACAGTTGAAACAGGTATTAAGGTGTTCTTATAACTGGATCGCAATATAGTTTCTCCCGGTGTAAAACCATATGTTAGATAAGTAGTGAAATGCGGTTCCGCCATTGTGTCTATCATTGCAGAACGTGATGTGCGCAGGACAATACCCAGGACAGCACACGACATGGTAGCCGCAGGAAGACAGATGTGTTTAATTGCATCTGAAAAAATCGCCCATTCTCCAGAAAATAAACTGTCCACCAGGAGAAACCCGCTATGAAAAATCAATTGTGAATCCAAATATATATGGTTTGTATACCTGCCTTGGAGCGGCAACCAATCCAGTTTACCAAAAAAGATGATTTGGAGAATCATACCCAACCAAAACACAGGAAAGGAAAGCCCCAGATAACCAATACCCCTGATAAACAAATCATATGGCGTATCCGTTTTCATAGC
>DKQR01000196.1:2056-7042 GCA_002471805.1 Fidelibacterota bacterium UBA7303
TTCAAACGTTGCTGAAAAACGCTGGCCCAATTCCGTTATTACGGGTTGATGGGTACGTAATGAAATTCCTAAATCACCTCGCACCAGTTTCTTAATAAAAGAAAAATATTGTTTTATCAGCGGCTTATCAAGGCCCAGTTGTTCCCGGGCCGTGTCCAGCTGCTGCGGGGTGGGATGGTCTCCGACCCATAATGCTGTCGGGTCTCCAGGGAGACAACGGGAAACAAAAAAGGTTATGGTTATGACAACAATTAGTACAACCATCATCAGAATGGAACGTTTGATAATATATTTTATCATTCACTGCGTTCCAGATTGTATACCAGCAGGGTTGAGTAGGCGGGATTATTCCTGAAGCCTGTAATATTGCTGCGATGGATCGATTGAACACTCAGGTCTGCCGCTGGTATTACCACGCAATCATTTATCAATATTTCCTGAATGCTTTTATAGGCGTTTTTTGCTATATCAGGAAATCTGGATTCCTGGTACCAGGCGCTTTCTAAAAGGGAGTCAACAGTCGTATTGCTGTAATATGACAGATTGAACAAAGGAACATCCTGTGAGCTGTATAAACCGAAGAACCAATCTGCCGGGGAAGAAACAGTTGGCCACCAGGCCATGGAAATAATATTGGGCGCAGTATCCAGATATTTAGCTTTATCCCAGTTCGTGGACCACAGCCCCGGTTTTAAGGCCAGTTCCAGACCTATTTTCCTAAGGTTGTCCAGAAGCATAAGGGCGGTGAGACGATATTCCTCGGATGTGGAGACATAAGAGATATCTAAGCGGTTATGATTGGGGTCTATCCCGGACTTTTTCAGGTAATTACTGGCTTTACTCAAGTTAAACTGTACCAAGCTGTCTGGGGCATCAAACAGAGGCATGTTGGACGGTAAAACCCCCGCTGGCTCCTTGGCAATTCCCCTATATACATATTCAGCAAGGGTGCTGCGATCCAGGGATGCTGCGATTGCCCGGCGTACCCAAATATTATCTGTGGGCGGCTTTTTTGTATTCAATAAATAAAAATGGTTGATCCAGGCCGGGTGATATGAAACCTTGACATCTTGGTTCTGTTCTAGAAGGTCCAAAAGCTGTATTGGTATTAAAACAGCGTAGTCTGCCAAGCCGCTTTCGACCATTTGCAGACGCGTGGATGATTCTGAAACAACCTGTATCTGAACAGCATTAAAATTATTTTTATTCCCCCAGCCTCCCCAATAGTTGTCGAACTTTTCCAAAGTTATATGGTTGTTTCGGATCCATCTTTTTAAATGATAGGGGCCGGTTCCAGCCCCGAATCCGTTTCTCATGGAATCGGTAGATACATGCGCTATTCCTGGTGAATACATCCAGGCTCCGTACTGGGAGCTTACAATCTTGTCCAGCGGCACTGGTTCTTTTAATTCAAACGCTGCCTGGTGGGATCCGTCCACCCGCACACTATCTACGGCTGACCAGATATAGCTTGCGCCTCGATTGAGAGTTTTATTCCGTTCCACAACAAACTTTACTGCATTTGCATCAAATTTCTGTCCATCGTGAAAGTGGACATTTTCCCGCAATGCGAAAGACCAGGTAAGTCCATCCTCCGATTTTGTATAGGACGTGGCCAGACCAGGAATAAATACCGGCTTTTTACCACCAGCGTCGTACCACAACAGGGGTTCGTATATGTTAGACATGGGCAGCACCTCCAGGGAAAATGCGGTAGCGGGATCCCAGTCCTTTACGTCATCATAGGTGGCAATAATAAAGGTGTTGTCTGTTCGTGTTGTAGCAGAGGAACAAGACAATTCTAGAAGAAATGCTGCTGTCGCAATAGCGGAACAAATAATAGATTGCCATATTTTCATTGAAGAATATGTTCGCAGCACATACGAATCTATTAAAATAAAAACTTATTTTTACATAAGTGCAATTTTAAGTTTTATCGATTAAGTGCCATTTTCTTGGTTTTGGTTGTTGACCCCGCCTGTAATCGATAAAAATATATCCCGCTGGGAACAGAATTGTTGTTTTGGTCAACCCCGCTCCAAAGCACATTATGATTCCCGGCCCTCTGCCGGCCCTTATATAAAATATTAATAGTTCTTCCCATTACATCATAAACTGCTAATTCGATTGTCTCTTCTTTGGTCAAAGTATAGCTGAATTGGGTTTCTGGATTGAATGGGTTAGGATAATTCTGCTCAAGGTGAAAATGGTTAGGCAGTGACTTTTTTTGTTCATTATTAGATAGCGTTCCGTCATGCTCAACCATAAACAGTGTAGGCTTATCTGACGCAAAACTCCCAGAACTAATGATTAGATCGCCATTCCCATCGTTATCTATGTCTCCTGAAAACAATTTCATAGGGGAAACCAGCCCCTGGAACGATGTATTATCAAAATGATCCGTTGTGTCGTCTCTAAAAATAATTCTCTCTGTGTAATTTTCAACGCTGAGAGGGTCTCCCCCACCAAATTCCCAATCAAAAACCGCCTCATTAAAATAACCAGCAAGGTATAGGTCTATATTTCCATCCCCGTCTGCGTCGCCGATATTAATCTGTCTGAGGCCCGCAGTATAGTTTTTAAAAAAATGAAAGTGTTCAAAATTTAGAGTGCTGATATCATCTACGCTTTCAACTGCATAAAATACTCCGGGAGCATATGGGTTTCCATTGGTAAGGCTGTTTGTTCCAGATATCAAGACAAACATCTCATTGTTTCCGTCTTGGTTTATATCGGTAACAATTATGCTTTGGCTTCCCAGGTCATATGTGTTTTCACTCACAAAAAAATCTGCCTGATAACTATAAGCATCTACTCCATCGCTTTCATGAATGATTAAATGATAAAATTCATACGCCACGGTATATATTTCCATAAATCCATCATTGTCAAGGTCTCCTGTAGAAATATTATACCCGCTCCAATTGGTCCAAATATCGTCTGTGTATTCTATGGTGAATATTGCAGAATCATTCTCAGTGCTGTCTATTGCCGATATAACGCTATCTAGCTCGAAAATCATCATTCTGCTGCTGCCGCCGGTGCCCAACGCGCTCCAGGGCCCATCCATAACAGACACAATAATTTCCTGATTTCCATCACCGTCTAATTCTGCCGCCAATATCTGCCCAGATTCCCAGACGCTGTCTAATCCCATATCCCAGGTATACGTAGGAGACGATAAAAAGGATGAAGAATCTGGATTCCACTCAAATATCTGCAGTCCTTTTTGCCCGGATATACCGGGACTGGTATCAACTAGAGATAAGATTTCCGGGTTATTGTCGCCATCTATGTCTCCAACAGCAACACTGGAATAGGCATCATACGCACAGCTCAGATCGTAAAACGTATAAACCCACTGCAGTGTTACTGAATCATTTTGGGTTGCCTCATAATGATAAACACCATTACAATATTCCCCCGCATAGGAACTGGCAACTACAAAATCACCGAATCCATCATTATCAAAATCATATGGGCCCACCATATTTCTGGGTGGACCAGCGGGTATAAGCCCGCCGGCTCCCCAGGGAAGATTTTGCCATTTTACAGAAAAAGAACTATCATACTCTGCTGAAAACCCGATCGACAATGATAAACAAAATATAAAATTTCTAACTTTTTCTATTCTTTTCATTTCATCATCCTATTAATTAAATACACAGAATTATTTATGTTATATTATTTAAGCAATAAACTTAAATCTTCATGAACAAACTATTAATAAAAATTCTTCTTTCCGTTGCTATCAGCATCCTTTGCAGTTTTGCAACTGCTCAAGTTCCATTTTTGGAGCGGCGCCCATTCGTCTTGCCACAATCGGGGCAGTATCCTGTGAGAAATACTGTAGACCATCAATATCCTTCAACAAACATTGAAGATGGCACGTTTTTAAGATTTGATGGTTCTGTCTATAATAATAATGTAACCTTTCCAAGCGGCTGTAATCTAGGGGTTTCTTGCTATGATGGCCATGCAGGAACCGATTACTTTATGCCCTTCAATACTGCCATTGTTGCCCCTGCGGCTGGTTATGTCATATGGGCTTCATTTTCAGACCCGGCAAATCCATGCCCGGGGGGAATTGATCCCAATGGAGATCAGGGAACGATAATCATTGCGCATAATAATAGTTATTATTCCTGCTATTTTCATTTAAACCCGCCTCTGAGTGTATCTGTTGGACAGAATGTAGAAACAGGTGATACGCTTGGGTACAATGGAAATTCCGGCTGTGCAATTAATGCGCACCTGCATTTTGAAATTCGGAAAGATAGTCATTTTTTTGATACGGAAGCTTCCTGGGCAGTCGATCCTTATGGCTGGTGGGGAAACAATGCAGATCCAATAACAGAGTTGCGGGGTAATGGGAGTGAGTGGCTGTGGGTTTCCTCTGACATTGTTGATGATGGAGACAATGGTTTCCAGAGAAACCATGGATCCGATTGGACTTATTTAGGGTTAGGATACAATAATGACAGCTGGACCGCGCCTACTGTTCACGAAGAAGAAGACAGCCGGCATTATGCGATCTGGGTTCCCTGGATAGAAAGCGCCGGGGAATATAGAATTGAAACCTTTGTACCCGGAGGGGTCGACGCCACAAATGCTGCGCAGTATGAAATAGTTGTTCAAAATGAATTTGGAGAAAACCAAAAAACAATTGTCACCCATGATCAAACATTAAGCCCTGATCTGTTTTCAGCCATAGCAACAATGAATCTTCCAGCGGGCTCAAAATGCGGTATAATATTAAGGGACCTTGTTGATAGTACCGCAACGGGATCTGTTGTGGTTTTTGACGCAATCCGCTTTATGAATACCGCTACAACAGAAATATTTAATAACAACATCTCAACAACCACCAGTCAGTCCGCCGCAGCATTCTCTTATCCCAACCCATTCAATCCTTCAACAAATATATTGTATTATCTGCAAGAAAAAAGTGACGTGGAAATAATTATTTATAATGCTCTGGGAATT
>DKQR01000196.1:7425-9696 GCA_002471805.1 Fidelibacterota bacterium UBA7303
GAGCCACCAGGGCTATGCTATTCCCGCAGGGATTTATATTTATACAATAAATACAAACCTTAAAAGACTATCCGGAAAAATGCTATTCATTAAATAGATTTTATGCAATTAATTCTCTATTTTTTTACCGGCTATGCCTAAAATACAATTTATAACATGATACAAAATCTTCTTGTATGGTTTATTCAGTTTTCCCCGTTCACAAAAAAATGGTTCTGGAAAAAGTGGTACACCTTTTTCCCCCGGTTGGCTCCCAGTCCTGAGTTTAAATTTATGAATTTTGGCTTTCACGAAGATGGGCTGCATCCAGAGCTTGCCGAAAATGATAAACTGGAGCGCTATCCAATACACCTTTACCACCATTTGGCAACCCAGGTTGACATTGCAGGAAAAACAGTATTAGAGGTGGGTTCCGGGCGCGGCGGCGGCGCTTCTTATATTGCCCGTTATATGGCCCCGGATCAGATCACTGGCATTGATATTTCTACCACAGCGGTGGAACTTTGCGATAGATTGTACAAGGAAAACAATCTTAATTTTATTGTTGGCGACTCAGAGAATATACCGTCCGAAGACGAATCCATGGATGTTGTCATCAACGTGGAGTCCTCCCACTGCTACGGATCGGTGGATCTGTTTTTATCCGAAGTAAAACGGGTCCTCAAGCCGGGGGGACATTTTCTTTTCTGCGACCTGAGACCAGCGGAAAAACTAGACCTGCTAAACAATCAGTTTAACGTTTCAGGCTTGGAACTCCTTAAAAAAAAAGATATTACTGGCAATGTTATCCTAGCACTGGAAAAAATGTCTGACTTTCGCAAAAATGCCATAAGAGCAAAAGTGCCTAGAATTATTCAAAATGTATTTGAATCTTACGCCGGTGTCAAGGGCAGCAGGACCTACGAGTCTTTTGCGGATGGATCCTTGGCTTATCTCAGCGCAGTTTTTCAGAAGCCCGCATAAAACAACAATGGATAACGCTCAATTAAAAAACAATATAGATAATTTTTGGGATGATCATATCATTCCATCTCTAATTGATTATATAAAAATTCCAAACAAGTCGCCCAGTTTTGACCCTGGCTGGGAAAAACACGGACACATGGACCGTGTATTAAAATTAGCCACATCCTGGACCAAAAAGCATATGCCTGAAAGAGCAGAATTAATTGTCGAAAAAACCCCGGGTCGGACGCCGCTGATTCTTGTGGATGTTCCCGGAGAGCGGGCAGGAAACATCCTGATGTACGGCCACCTGGACAAGCAGCCGGAAATGGAAGGCTGGGATGATGGCCTGGGGCCCTGGAAACCGGTAATCAAGAATAACAAGCTTTATGGTCGGGGCGGAGCCGATGATGGTTATGCCTTGTTTGCTTCTCTCTGTGCCATAAACTCCCTTAAAGAGGAAGGTGTCTTGATTCCGCGTATTTTGCTGCTGATTGAATTCTGCGAAGAGAGCGGATCACCGGATCTTCCTCATTATATGGATTTGTGTTCAGATATTATTGGGTCTCCGGATCTTGTGATCTGCTTGGATTCCGGCGCTGGAGACTATAAAAGGCTTTGGACCACCACATCTCTACGAGGGTTGATCGGGTGCTCCCTGCGCATAGATGTGCTTACAGAGGGGGTGCATTCCGGCAGTGCCAGCGGACATGTGCCTTCATCATTCAGGATCGCTAGGCAACTCCTTTCCCGGATCGAAAATGAAAAAACTGGTGATGTGTTACTGGACGACTTGAAAACCGTAATCCCGGAATACAGAATAAAGGAAGTAGAAAAACTTGTTTCCATTCTGGGTAATGGGGTTGTTGATGAGTTTCCCTGGCGGGGTAATATGCAGCCATCTACCAATGACAATATAGAAGGAGTGTTGCGCAGGACCTGGATGCCTGCCCTTTCTGTGGTTGGGGCAGACGGCCTGCCGCCCTCAGACAATGCCGGAAATGTGCTGCGGCCATATTCTCAGTTACAGTTGTCCATGCGCATTCCGCCCTTAGTAAGCCCACAAAAAGCTCTATCCATAATGGAGAAAACCCTTACTAAGGACCCTCCCTACGGTGCTCTTATCACGTTGCATTTTGAGGAACCTGCGGCAGGGTGGAATGCACCAGAAACAGCGCCCTGGCTGGCGGAAGCCATGAACAGCGCTTCTAAAACATACTTCAAAGCGCCGGCATGTTCAATTGGTGAAGGAGGCACAATCCCGTTCATGGCTATGCTTGGAGAACAATTCCCAAAAGCACAATTCATGATCACCGGCGTTCTGGG
>DKQR01000103.1:0-9241 GCA_002471805.1 Fidelibacterota bacterium UBA7303
GGTGATACCACTATAACTGGTTACGTAACTGATATTATTACCGATCTAACCCTGGATTGGCTTAAAACCAAAAGAAATACTGAAAAACCATTCCTGGTAATGTATTTGCACAAGGCTCCACATAGGCCCTGGTGGCCAAGCCCGGAAAAGTTCAAGGAATTCACTAAAAAAGAGTTCCCTCTTTCGGAAACATTATTCGATGACTATGCAAATAGAGGAACGGCTGCAAAAACAGCTGAAATGAATATACTGTATGATTTAAGGTATGGTCACGATTCTAAGATACGGCCAGAAATCTTTGCATCAATGGACAGTATTGAACCATATATAAAGCCATATAATTGGGGTGGTTTAGACGGATTTAGTACATCATTCGCGCGGGCAAATAATGTTCAAAAAGATTTATACGAACCTGTTTTAGACTCCATCAATATCTGGTTCAAACAGAATTGGCATCTTTTGAATGATAGAGAAAAAATGGAATGGAAATACCAGCGCTATATGCAGGATTACTTGGGCTGCATCTCTTCTGTCGATGACAACGTAGGTCGTGTTCTAGACTATCTTAAGGAATCTGGTTTGGATAAAAACACAATTGTGGTTTATACATCTGATCAGGGGTTTTACCTGGGCGAGCACGGCTGGTTCGATAAACGATTTATCTATGATGAATCATTTAAAACACCGTTAATGATCCGCTGGCCAAACAGAGTAAAGCCTGGAATTAAGAAAACCGAAATGGTACAAAATCTGGATTTTGCACAAACATTTCTGGAAGCGGCAACTATCACCCCACCAGGGGATATGCAAGGTGAAAGTCTGCTGCCGCTATTATTAGGCCAGGATAAAGAATGGACCCGGGATGCAGTTTATTACCATTACTATGAGTACCCGTCAGTCCATATGGTAAAACGACATTATGGTATTGTAACTGAAGCATACAAACTGGCTCATTTCTATTATGATGTGGATGAATGGGAACTTTACGACCGCCTTAAAGACCCTCAGGAGATGAATAATGTATATAATGACCCTGCCTATGAAAAAATTGTCGCTGAATTAAAAACAGAGTTAACTGAATTGCGCTTGTTATATAAAGACTCAAGGGAACTGGATTTATATTATATTAACAAATATGTGGATAAATGACCGATACATTAGTTTATGCGTAGATAAATACTGCTCAGATGATTAGCTCAGAAATCAAGAAAGAATACGATGAGAAAGGTTTTTTAATCGTTCACAATGCCATCGATTCTGACTTGGCAGCTGAAGTAAAGAATCATGTACTCTGGCTGGGAGAAAAATATCCGGATATTAGACCTGAAGCATTTCACCATCATTTATTGATTCATGATCCCTTCATCCACCATCTATTAAAATCCGATCGGCTGCTGAAAATTGTTGAAAAGATCATTGGTCCCAACATTGCCCTTTTCGGCGCTCATTACATTGCCAAGAGGCCTTATGATGGGAAACCTGTTGGCTGGCACCAGGATGGATCCTATTGGCCCCTGGAGCCTATGAATGTTGTATCACTATGGGTAGCAGGGACTTCATCAACAGTAAAGAATGGTTGTATGCGCGTTATTCCAGGAACTCAAAATAAAAGGCTTCTCAAACCTTCCGAAATGATGCAGGTGGATACGGAAGAATATGTGCTAGACCTGGCTATCCATCCTGATCAAATTGATGATTCGGATGCAGTAGATATAGAAATGGAAGCGGGGGATGTTTCCGTTCATAATCCATTTATCATTCATGGCTCCAATGCCAATTTGTCTGACCAGTGGCGGATGGGCCTAACATTGCGATATATTCCTACGACTACTTATGTAAACAGAGAACATTGGGAATGTATTTTATTGCGTGGAAATGCTGTAGATAAAATAAAAAATCATTATACGGGTAAACCAGTTTATATTGATGGTGAACACATGCCTTTCCAGGGATATGAGCATTATAGATAAAAAGTTAATTATAGAAAACGGCTGGAGCCTTAAACCGCTATCACCATTTTTCAAGAGATAGTAATGAGCAGAATTAAATACAATCTGGGAACTGATGGATTTTGCTTTTTACCTAAAATATTCTCGTCATACCAAGTGGAGTGTGCCCGTAACGCCATATGGGATGTGATTCAAGGACAATATGAAACTGGGGTCCAGCCTGAAAATAGATTCTGGAATGTTGGCGATGATCCAGAGAGCATTATTAAGATCGATAAACCCCATTTATGCAATGAACAAATTTGGAGCCTGATTACAGATGTAGATTTTGGGAAATGGCTGGCTGATACTGTTGGAGCAAAAAAAATCCAGGTATGGCATTCGCAGTCAGTTTGGAAGCCTGCAGGCGGCGGACAAAAAGGCAACGCAGGGTGGCACCGCGATATTCAATATTGGCCCTTTTGGAAACCAAACGGCGTATTCACTGCCTGGATTGCTCTTTCGGATGTTATTGATGAATCGGGTCCTGTTCAGTATATACGCGGTTCAAATGAATGGGAAGATATACCAGGAATGGATTTCTTCAATAAAAATATTGCTTCTCAGGATAGGATCCTGGAAAGAACGCATGATGGTTTCAAGGTTGTAAGCACAAACATCAAAAAAGGGCAGATAAGTATTCACACATCACGTGTGTATCATTCATCAGGGCCAAATATCAGCAAAGGCCCCAGGATTGGCATGGTTGTTCACTTTTGCACGGACTCATCCGAAAAAATTCCTGTTAAAGGGGAACTAACTAGCTATTTAAACCAAACAGAAAATGAATCTATTTGTCCTGTTATCTATGAAAATTAATTCAGTGTAACAAATGGCCTTAAGCCGCTAAACAACAATAGTATTATACCTGAATGTTCTAATCTCAAATGGCTTTAGGTCTAATTGAATTGATTCTTCAACCTGTATTTTCTCTCCAATTTTTCCCCATTCCATCAGGTCGCTCTCTATTAACGAACCCCGTAAATAAAGAAACCCGCTCGAGTGCTGGCCATGAGTTTCAATTATGCGCAGGGTCCAATCATCTTCGTTTTCCGCTTTTTTCATTACAGACAGTTCCAGGCCAATGCCTTCCAACCTAACTGGCATCTCAGCTTTTGTTGCTGAATCTTTGAACAAAATAGGTGGCTGATTAAGGCACGACGACTCAGCAATGACATCGGAATGAATAAAGTCCTTTATATGCGGAAAAAGACTGTAGGTAAACTCATGTAATCCTTCATCTGCATCAGGGTCAGGATTGCTAGGAGAGCGAAGCAGGTTCAGATCCAGGATATTATCGTGAACCATGTAGCCATATTTGCAATCATTTAAAAGAGAGACACCATAATCATGATCAGACAAGTCAGCGTATTTATGGCCTACCACTTCAAACTTAGCCTTGTCCCAGCTGGTATTGCGGTGGGTGTTGCGCTTTACATATCCATACTGGATATCAAAGGTTGCCTGATCTGATCTTACATTTACCGGGAAATGCACCCGAAGCATTTTATGCTTTTCATTCCAGTCTACGGTGGTTGAAAAATCAACCCGCTTCGAATGATTGTGCAATGAAACCAACTGTTTTATAGTAGAGTTTCCAATTCTGAAACTGAATACAAGTTGTTTAACTGCATTTCCAATCGCCTTATGAATATCATTACTAATTTTTGCGTTCTCTATGATTGCATCCCTGTAAAAGAATTCGACGTCCCAAGCATCATAATCATTAGGACGGTCTTCATAGAGCGATAGTATATTCCCCGCTCCACCTAAGACTTCTTTACCCGCCTCTTTATCGTATCCAGAGATCAACTGCCCTTGTTGATCAAATTCATAGAGAATAAAATCATTTTCCAGCGTAAGGTTATCTCCCTTCTCCATTGAACTTTGAATAGGATTCCCTTTCTTGAAGGTTTCAAATGACAAGGGTGCAAGGTCGACCGCAGCCACGGTTCCTTCGATTGTTTCCTGTAGAGGTAGCGTTTGTCCCTTCTCATCCAGAATAGCATACCCTCTCATTGATTCTGGAATAAAGATTGTTCCTTTCCAGACATATGATAAGGTATTTGCCAGAACAAATGCATCTGGGATCTCCTGAAAAAGAGATTGCCCTGCTCGTAATATTAATTTATCACAGCCATTATGAATCTTTTCATATTCCTTGTGGGTGGTCTGGTAAACAAGATTGATGCTGGAGCCGGGAATAATATCATGGAATTGGTTAATTAGTAGTTTTTTCCAAAGTAATTCCAGTTCTTCAGCAGGATAATCCTTTATTGGCAGACACGACCAAAGCATTTCCACAGTACGAAGTTTCCATTCCAGTTTTCGATTCTGTTTCTTTACCAACCCATGGGTCGTAAACGTACCACGATGAAGTTCCAGGTAAAGTTCGCCCACCCAGGTCTCTACATCATCTTTGTATTTATCCAACCTGTGAAAAAAGTTCTTTGCAGTATCAAAACGAACTCTGGGTGAATTTTCAAGGTTTGCCATGCGCCGACCCAATTCAATATTCTCCGGTTTGGGGCCACCCCCACCATCTCCAATACCAAAGAGGGAAATAAATTCATCGATTCTATCTTTCTCCTTAAAACTTTCCTGAGCTGGAATTAAAAATTCCGTATCCAGTTCGCTGTTGTAGGTATTTTCAGGTGGGAAATGGGTCAAGACTTCTGTCCCATCGATCCCGCGCCAGTTGAATGTCTGATAGGGAAACTCGTTGAACTGGCTCCAGGAGAGTTTTTGGGTTAGGAAATAATTAATTCCTGATTTTTTTAATATTTGGGGCAATGCTGCGGAATAGCCGAACACATCCGGCAGCCAGAGGTTATCCACTTCTACGCCAAATTCATCTCTGAAAAAATTCTTCCCATGAAGAATTTGGCGCACCATAGATTCACCGCTGATCAGGTTGCAGTCCGCCTCTACCCACATACCTCCCTGGACTTCCCATTTTCCTGATTTTACAGCATTCTTGATCCGTTCATAGAGTTCTGGGTAATGATCTTTTATGAACTGGTAGTGCTGGGGTTGAGATGCACCAAAAATATAGTCTGGATATTTGTCAATAAGATCCAATTGTGTCGCAAAAGTCCGTGCACACTTGCGCACCGTCTCTCTAACCGGCCAGAGCCACCCTGTATCAATGTGGGCATGACCAATAGCTGAAACATTCAGATCTGATGCTGAAGCCTGTTTTCCTAACTCTTGTTTCAGGCAATTCCGTGCTTTTTCTGAGTTTTTCTGATCATCGGCAAACGCATTAATACTATTATTCAAAGCCAGAATTGCCCTTGATCGTCTCACTGATTTTTCATCCAAGCGTTTCACAAACCCCAAAAGAATTCGTGCATCCAAGTACAAGTGCCATAGTTCTGAATCAAAGATGCCAAACCGCATGGACTCTACCTTGGCATCAAACCAGCCGTGCCGTTTTGGGCTTTCCTGTTCCGGATCGGGATCTGTAAACACCCCAAACAAAGTGTTTGCCGCTGCTTCCACCCACAGGTCGATCCTTTCTCCGCCCGCGCACGGATTATTTAAAGGTAGCCGCGTACGGGAAAAATTCGGGTCCCAGATTGAACTATTCGATATACTCTGGATGGCTTTTCCATCTGAATCAAAAACTAACCCTTCACCAGAAAAATCCAATTCTGCAGCAATGGGTTTCCCGGCCCACTCTTTCAAAATTTCTCCCTGCAAATGAAACCAGGCACTATCCCATTTCTGCCCCCATTCTTCTCCTTCCATAATGGGTTTATAATCCAGAGTAAGCCTATCGCTAAAAGGCACCGGAGTTTTTGACCACCCAAATTCAGCACTGAGAGCCTGTTTATCATAAATGAAAAGAGCTGGCAACCGCTCGAACCATTTTTCAATTCGTTGGATGATAACTTCTGTCTCTTTTTTATTCATGATAATTATTCCGCGGAAACCCAGCCGTCATCTCCATGATCCCTTTCACTTGATCTTAGTTTTTGCATCATTTCCCCCAGGTCTTTGAATCCTCCCCAGGTAAACCACACGATAGAAATAACGGCCATACCTATATGGATAAACAAATAATATTTCCAAAAAGTCATCCATGAAGTATCACTAACATCGTTATAGAGATTATATACTGTTCCCACGATAAACAGGATTGTCCAGCTTAACGTCCACACATAGTTTACAATGTAAATAAATTTATCACCCCTGGTAAATTCCTTGCCCATCCCAAGCATCTTCCAACCTCGTTCTGGAATTTCACTGACAATTTCCATCTCACCTTTGATGGCATATACACCGCGGTTAAGCATTTTATCCATATTATAAATTGCACGTTTCCCTAACAAAGACACGAGAATATAAGATAAAGCAGAAGCACCCATCCCTATTGCCCAGTATACCTGGCCATTAATACTCCTTAATAATATTATACCCTGTTTCAAAGCAGTCATTGAATACGTATCAGCCAGCCATTCAGCTGATATCTGTTTCAAGATGATACCTCCTACAGCAATAACTGCTCCTGTGATCATAGCAGCCCACGCGGCAGCTGTGGTTCCTCTTTTCCAATATAAACCACCAATAATTACTGCACCTGATCCGCCGGCAAATATTGCCCCTGTTATTGCAAAAAAAAGTGCAATTTTCTGATTTTGCTGGAACAGAAGACTAAAAAAGAATATAAAGACCGCCACACCATAGATAGAATATCTCAAGACTTTAAGGTGAGTATCCTTATCAAAAGGTTTCTTTCTAAAAGGCATGATTACATCCTGCACGAGAATACTTCCCCAAGAATGGAGATAGGTATCGTGTGTACTAATAAATGCAGCCAGCATTAGCGCTGCAAAGGCTCCCAATAAACCCTCAGGTAATATCTCCGACAAAACGAGTGGTGCCCGCATTTGAGTTTTTAAGGCATCTGTACTGAATTGCTCCAAAGATGTATTTACCGAAGCTGATATTGATTGATAATCAATATGATTCATAAAAACATAAATTGCAATTGGCGCGAATAAGAAAAAAAGCGTTTGCGGGTATCCTCTAAACCCAGCCAGCACTGCGCCCATTTTTGCTTCGTGAGCACTCTTTGCAGATGCATTATAGGCTTGGCTCCCCTGCCAGCTCATAGTACCATACATAATTCCAATGATCCCGATCAGAAAATACCAGAAATTAAAATCCTCTACATGGCTGGTCTTGAATGGGTTTATCCTGGATGAGTTTTCATATTTCTCTTCAATTTCTAAAATTGTTGTTTTTTGTTCAGATTCTGTTAAAGTATAAAAACCTTTTTCTGATTGAATTTCTGCAATCTCTTCCTGTGCCAGTTTAAGAGGGGTTTGCTCTAAGGCTTCACTCACCTGGTCCCAACCAACGGTAAATAAAAGAAAGAATATCAACACCATAAAAATAATATTTACATAAACACCCTGAAAAAAATCAGCAATTATTACAGCTATCTGCCCTCCAGTTTGGACAAAATACAAAGCTATAGATAGAAGCATAATCATTACCAAGGGGAAAGTAGGGATTCCTAAAAACGATTCTGGAAAACCACAATAGTGAATAAAAAACCGGGCCCCCACAGCCGGAAATATTCCAAAATTGATTATACCAGCACCAAATGCAATGATCCCTGTAAAAATTCTAAATTTTCGACTATAACGCATCTCAAAAAATTGCGGCAGTGTTAAACAACGGGTGGATCGAAAGCGATAGATTACCCATCCGGAAACTGTAATCAATAGTATAATAATTCCCTGGCTTAATCCCCACCAGGCCAGAGCAAATCCCGAAACATAACCCATCTCCAGAAACATCACTATTGATATAGCACCCAAACCAGCGATCCCACTTGAAATAGAGACAACATATCTTCCCGCAGTTCGTCCGGCTGCCAGAAAATCAGTTACACTTTTCATCAGGCCTTTTGTAGTATTGACAGAATAGATCATTCCGCAAAAAACAAACAAAACAATTAGCCAGTCAGTTACAGATAAATTCATTCAAACCATACCTTCCCATCTCTCCGGATAAAGACCTTCTGTCTATCCATTTTAATGAATGCTTCCCAGCCGGAAGGTGTTAAAGATAATTGTGGCGGCCAAGGAACACCTGCAACGGGTGTTTCGTTGAATTCTAATTTTTTTAATGAAGTTGTGAAATGGCCCTGGCTTTCAAAGTAACTTCTTTCGCGATAATATAACTGGCGGAGTGACCATTTGATTTGATCAAGTTCATTTGTCTGAAATTTTACCAGTTCTTCTCCTACCATCGTTTCAGTGAATTGCACCAATCCCCACATCTCTGGATAATGCATGGCTATAATCCCCTGAGGTGACCAGACCCAATTGTACTCAGGTAGTTTAGTTTTGATATATTGACCATTTTGAATTTTGGTATTCCAATGAACCCGGGAAAAATTGATCTTCCACTGTTCACCTTCCTGAGGATGGAAATTTGGTGCACACTCTTCCAGTGCTTTCCAAGGAATGGCAATCTCTACGCTCCAGCCTTTATCTATATCTGATGGGTCATTTATAGTCCCATCCACATGAACCTTTGTGATCAGGCCGGGAATATCCCAAGAATCAACAGCAACCTTCGCTTGGTCACGATAGGGTTTTAATAATAGCAGATCCCATTCTGTCTCCAAAGCATTGACTTCAAGTTCATAGTAGTGGTGTGTGTCACCATCAGGATCCAGGAATATCTCAAAATCATTATCCTTAAAAATTACAGCATCCCTTTCTGTCAGGGTTGCCCATACATGGGGATCTTCCATTTTGGCACCAAAATAGAAATAATTCTCATCCCATAACATTTTTACCTTTGTATCATAAAATGGGAGTGGTTTTAGATCCCCTTCAATATCAACGAATGATTCTGACCAGTCAACTTTTTCCCAGAAAGGATCATTCATTTTACCATCGAGTAGGATCGGTGCGGGTGTTTTATAGCAGACATATGACCGAGGTGAATAATCAATTTTTGGTATTGGAAAACCTTGTCCTAGAATAAATGAAAAAAATAATAGGAATTTAGGCAAAACACGCATCTATCAGTGCCTGTATCGTGGAAGTAGCTAATCCTATATGAGTGTCTGCCGCACCATAATATAATTTCACTTCGCTTGAATTATTAGCAAACCCATTCTCATCGTAGGATTCAACAATTATACCTGTAGGAAATACCACATTGGGTACCTGACCAACCATCTCCCACATTTCCCGAGGTTCTAAAACATTATATCGCCCACG
>DKQR01000103.1:9570-9778 GCA_002471805.1 Fidelibacterota bacterium UBA7303
ATATCACTCTCCAGGGTTCATTCAAATCCAATAAAACAACACCAGCCTGGTAGATCGGCTGATAATGCATGGCAATACCATGATAGATCAACAGCCATCCTTTTTCAGTCTTAACCGGCGGAGGCCCAGCCCCAATATTTTCGTCCCAAAAATGAAGACGCCCTTCCATGACCAGTTGCGTTACTGGCCAGTTTATGAGATCATCTGA
>DKQR01000200.1:0-27643 GCA_002471805.1 Fidelibacterota bacterium UBA7303
CTGAGTTTGCAGGTCTGATTGGGTATCAAAAGATATGCGGCCCAGAAACACTTCGGGATATTGGTCACCCCCTTCCAGTAGAGCATAAGGATGGTCTCCTTCACCATTGTACCCGCTCCAACTTTCGTTCCATGTTGGAATATCATAGCTGCCTTCTGCGTCGCCGACTATGGTCACATATTCAGGCGGGTGTTCCCAGGTTTCATATGCATTTTCAATATAATCCTTCAAATTATTCTTGTTATTAACCACATTAGATGAGGATACATAATTCACTTCATACCCAACCCGGTATTTCCAATCCATGAGAATTTGAACCGTGTTTAATAGATTGCCAATATTACTGGGCAGGACATACAGGATCGATGGCCGTTGGTATTCTGTTAAAGTCCTGTCTAGTGCCCCGTAGTTCACAACCATGGATTGATAGAGTGATTCAAATGCCCTGGAGCGACGCCCGGGAATGAATGGTAGTTCACAGCTGCCATTTTCCACCAGTTCTATATCCGCCTGGTGAATAATAACAAGTTCCTTGGTAACCGGATTGTACTGGAACGGTGTCATAGTCACCTGCAGCAAAGATAATTCCCTGAAAACAATCGAGTTTGAAACAGATACAATTTCAGCAGGGAACAATTCATTGATCCCATATGGATCATCCGCAGCAATATGATCACCGGCTCCCTCTGAATCCCATCCATCCAGGGGGACAATGTCTACATTTTGTATTGTTTCCGATGAGATTACTGTAACATTTACATCGAACAATGTACCCGGTTCAACCGCATAATAGGTACTGGTTGAGGGCAAGAAGGGTTGACCAGGTGTAACGACAGTGCCTGAATTCTTCATTACAGGTCTCACAAAGGTCTGTCCTGCTGAGCCAACCTGCTGTAATTCAAATTCCGGGGTCTGGTAGTGGATCATTTCCCCTTGAACAGACTCCATGGAAGAAAAACCATTATATGATCGCCTTCCCGAGGACTCAGTGGCAAAAATAAGTGTGCATATTATTAAATTGATGAAAAGTAGTCTTCTGTTCTCCATAGTTTCCTTTATTGAGTAATGAATAGGTGAAAAAATGATGGATAATATACACTGCCTATATATATCCCGATTCCGGCTGCCGCAAGAAAAGGTGCAAAAGGCAATGCTCTGTCCCGATCAAAGCCTTTGTGGATAGAAACAAATATCCAGATGAATAAACTGAGTACAGCTGCCCCAAAAAGCGTCAGGGCCATTCGCATTGGCCCCAGCCAGGCGCCCAGCACAATCCCCAATTGGATATCACCATACCCCATTCCCTGTCGTTTCGTAATGAGCCAGGTTATGCCCATAATCATACCGGGGATAACAGCACCAATAAATATTCCCCAGAGTACGGCAGTCCATGTTATCAGGCCAAGTAAAAATCCAGCCAGAGCCAATAAGATCCCGCCCAGGATAAAAAGAAGTGGGATTTGCATGGTATGAAGGTCTACCAGTCCAATTGCAATTAACATGGCGGCCACAGATGAAAAAAGTATCGCCTCCGTGATTGGCAGCTTTGAGAATGCCCACAGGAACAGTATCCCGCACATTATCTCTAGAATATAATTATTTCCACGGATATGGTAGTTATCAATTTCCAGCCAGTTAATTGCCAGTTTCAAGGAAGAACCGCCCAACACTCCCGCAACCCCTGCCAATAGTAAATACACAGCAGTCATTATTATAAACCCGACTGCAGCGCTGAGCCCAGGTGAAATACAGGCAGATAGGTAAGAACAACCATTAGAGCAATCACTGCCCCTACCACCAGGATCAGCAATGGCTCAATCAATGTGGTCATTCGTTCCACGAGTGCATTGACTTGTTTCTGGTAATAATCTGCAGCCCGGTCCAGGAGGTCATCCAGTTCACCTGTATCTTCTCCGGTAGACGCCAATTGCAGCAGAATGGAAGGAAAAACTTCAGTGCGTCTCAAGGCTGTGGATATATTATACCCATCCCGAATATAATCTGAAGCGTCTGCAATTGCTTTTTCATATACCTTATTTTCTACCACCTTTTTTAAAAGGGAAGTTGATTCCAATACAGGAACACCGGCACCCAGAAGAATACCAAATGTTTTACAAAATTTATTCAGGATCGTTTGATTGATGAGAGCACCAAATACGGGCAACTTCAGTTTTATGGCATCCAGAACAAACCCGCCTCGCTGCGTCTTTGAGATCAGCCATAATACAAACATGAAAACCAGGAAAACAAAGATCATGAGTCCCGCATTCTCGCTGAACCAGGCACTGAACTCCATTAACTTTCTTGTGGCCAACGGCAGGTTTGCGCCCAGTTGTGCATAGACATCCGAGAACTTTGGGATGATCCAGAGAAACATGGCTGAAAGCATCACACCGAGGAAAATAACCATGAAGACAGGATAATTCATGGCCGATTTTACTTTTCTTCGCGTATCATCCAGATTTTCCAGATAGGATGCCAACTGGTCAAGAATTTCGTTCAGGTTTCCACTCACTTCACCGGCTTTAGTCATAGCAACAAATAAATTGTTAAATACGCCGGGATGCCGGGTTAATGATTCAGAAAGATTCATACCTTTTCTGATATTATCACCAACAGTGATGAGTATTTTTTTGAACTTTTTATGTTTTTCTTCCACAGACAGACTCTGAATCGCACGCTCCAGGGTCAGGCCGGCGGAGAACATGGTCGCCAGCTGGCGCGTAAAGAACACAATATTGGATAATGGAATTCGGTTTTTAATTTTTTCAATAGAGAGCTGGATTTCATCTAAAAAAGGCCCCAGAAAATCCAATGTGTCATCCGCTTCCTTAAGAGAAATAACCATTTGACCGCCGGTAGTAAGTTTCTGCACAGCCAGATCCAGTGATTCTGCACGGATTTCGCCTTCTTGCCGTTTCCCTTCCAGGTCTTTTATTAAATACTGAAATACTGACATTACAATTCTTCTACTGTTGAACGTAAGATTTCCTCAATGGTTGTTGTACCATCCAGGACTCTTTTTATGCCTGCTTCCCGAAGTGCTGTCATACCGTTTTTCAGAGCTGCTTCTCGAATTTCATCTTCATTTGCATTATCATATACAAGGCTGCGTAAGTTGCGTGACATTGGGATCATTTCAAAAATGGCAGTACGGCCGCGATAACCAGTGTTCCGGCATTCTGCACATCCTTTTCCCCGCCACAAATCTTCCTTAACACGACCAGAATCCAAGCCAATAAAAGCCAATTCCTCTTTCGTAGGTGTATACTCCTCCTTGCATTTAGCACAAAGACGCCGCACCAGTCTCTGGGCCATGACCAGATTTAAGCAAGATCCAACCAGGAATGGAGCAATGCCGATATCCAGCAATCGGGTGATGGTACCAGGAGCATCATTGGCATGGACAGTGGAAAATACCAGGTGGCCAGTGAGCGCGAATTTTACTGCGATATCTGCCGTTTCGCCATCTCGAATTTCCCCGATCAATAATATATCAGGATCCTGACGTAGTATGGAACGCAGGGAACCTGCAAATGTCAAACCAATGTCCTCAAAAACCTGTACCTGGTTGATACCGTCCAGCTGATACTCAACTGGGTCTTCCACCGTGGTAATATTGGTACGTTCATTTTTTATTTCCTTCAGGGATGCGTATAGAGATGTAGACTTCCCCGATCCCGTAGGCCCGGAGACCACCACTAGTCCATAAGGCTGATTGATCACTTTTTTAAATATACCAAGATTGGCTTGGGGAAAACCCAGGGACGACAGATTAAAATCAAAACCAGTCTTATCCAGAAGGCGCATGACAACCTTCTCCCCGTAAACCGTTGGCAAAATGGAAACACGAACATCGATATCCTTCCCGGGAGCCTTAATGGAAAAACGTCCATCCTGAGGCAAACGCTTTTCCGCAATATTCAATTTGGACAAAATTTTAATTCTCGTGGACAGACCGCTTAATGATGAAATTGGCGGGGTCATGATGATTTGTAGTACACCATCGATACGAATCCGCACTGTAACCTGCCCTTCCTGGGGTTCAAGATGAATATCTGTGGCCCGTTCCTTGATCGCTTCCTGAAGGATCAGGTTCACCAGTTTTACAATAGGCGCATCTTCTGCTGAAGCTTTATCAGGGGAAAGATCAACTAATTCTTCGGATCCTTCCTGACCGGATATAACTGTGATTCCAGAGATGGCTTCATCCACTTCCGCTGATTTTTGGATTTCACCGTATACTTTTTCCAGTGCCTTTTCCAGTAGTGTCGGCCCGGTCACAAGGATTTCCGGATTCAGTTTTGTCAGTCTCTTGATAGAATCAATGGCCACCAGGTCTTCCGGATCTTCCATGGCCACCATCAGTGTTGTTTCATTTTTACTTACTGCCATAACACGATTAGTCCTGGCAAAATCCTCCGGGATCATGGCTGCAACGGTGGAATCCGCATCCAGCAGAATAAAATTATCCGCTTTTTTATATCCCAGCTGCATGGAATAAACAGTCATCAAGTCATCTTCATTGATAAAATTCATATCCATTAGTGTTTGACCCAGTTTTTCATGGGTATTCTTTTGCTGGACCAGGGCCTCGTTCAATTGACTTTCTGAGATCTTCTGCTGGTGAACCAGGATTTCGCCAATCCTGGAAAACTGTGGATTAAATTCTGTGTTCATAATATATATTCAATATTATTAAAGTATAACTTTAAGGGCAACCTACATTCGTGGGTGAACGTACCAGTTGAATATCCAATGGATCACTGGCAGTGATCTGCGGAATCAGCAGGGTGGCGCTGATGGTCGCTGTAAAATCTTCAAAAGTACATATGCCGTTCTCATCATCCGTACTCTGCCATATGCATAATTCCCTAGGAAAGGTCGCCAGAATCCTCGCTTGGCCATCTTCATCTGTCTTTACAACCGCTTCACAACCAATCATATGATACCCATTCCATTCACCGTCACCTTCGCCTACGTCAAAGGTGTTGTCAATGCCGTCTATACCAAAATCATCGAAATGTTCTGATACTTCGCGAACATCCCAATTACCGTCACCTGTAGTATCAATGGCATCATGGTCATCGTTCCATGTACCCCAATCCATGGTCTCCGGATTATCATCCGTTCCATAGTCTCTCCAGGTAAAACAATCGTCGCCAGCACCAAGACCATTAACGCCTACATCCTGGTAAGCTTCATAACCAACTTCACCCCATACTGAAACACCTGTACCGCCAAAAGCAATCGGGGCATTGGCAACAGGATTACCGTAAAAATCAATTACAATTGCTGTAATCTCCACAACCGCTTCCGTTGTGGCCATTGGCAGTGTAAAATCCCAGTACTGAAAACTGGACATCAATGTGACCTGACCAGGCATGAAAAATAAAGTCGCATCGCCTTCATCTTCATTAATAAGCGCTGAGACTGTATCCCCATTTGCTCCAAAGGTTAAGGCCCTGACACGTCCAATATCGCCAATGGCATCCGTGGAATAAGTAATCTGGGAAAATGCCACTCCAGAAAAACTTTCCCCATTCAAATTTTCATTATTGCTGAAACTGACACCCTCCACAAACGCATCAATCACCGTGTCTGGAGGTATGGGGACTATGCTCCAATAAATATAGGTGGAATCCTCCACTGGATTATACCAGATATCGGAAACAATTGCTGCGCATTCCGTACGGTAAAACCCGCCGCCAATCGCTTCGGTTGCCTGCGGGTCATATTCAGCTTCGATATGGTAGGGCGCACCCGAAGCAATAATCACAGGAACGGCAATACTTTCCAGGGCATTATTGCTGCTGTCACATACAGTAGTTTCATTTGTATTCGTGGTCGCAATTACCCTGACCGGTCCAGGTTCAGTACCGCTATTGATAGAGACAGTTGCAATACCGTTAACTGTCTGTACGTACACGCTTTTCTGGCCTGGTGAGTTTAGGTAAGATTCATTCAATACTGGTTCAAGTGTAAAATTTACTGTGGTCGGAGTGGTAATAAGATTCCCATTATCGTCATATACTTTTGCTCTGATATCTGTGGATTCAATACCGCCCCCATCTCTTACAACAATTCTGCTCGGATTTGACGCCGGTATTTCAATGTAGGCGCAGTATCCTACAGCGCTTTCCGAACCAATAATGATCTGTTGTGCTACAGAAACACTATCCTGTATTTCCGGATGATAAAATTTTACATTCACTGTTCCTGGTCCCACATTCTCATTAAAACTGTAAGCTTCGAATACCGTGTTGATCTTGCCGGCATCATCTGTAAAGCAGGTATCCGCACAGAGCAGACTGCCTTGTTCAGATTCCAGAGTCAGATTCACACCAGAAAGTTCATCGCCATAGGCGTTTTCCAATAAAACCACAAAATCAGTACTTCCGCCTAAGTCTACCTGATCATCTGCCGATATATTGATAGTATATGGCCAGATCTGATCCGGTTCATTATAAACGGAGAATTCCACATTATCGATAATATCATTGGTATATTTAACTGTTATGATGGCCCCGGATGAACTAGTGGTCTCAATTTTTTTCTCATTCAAGTCAGGCGTAAACCGGGCCAGGGCATAGCCATTGCCGCCTAGGTCGGGAAAACCATATTCCTTAAAATTTGGTATATACTTAGTGGTAGGATCATTAGTGTCAAAACTGCCGGAAACCCCAGAAACGGAAAATATTAATGATTTTCCATTCACTCCACCTCCATCCCCATCTACGAGCCGGGCAATAACAACTGCACTGGTTTGGGGATTGGACAAAACCTCCCCTACAATGACTGGATTTGAAGTGGAACCCACAATAAAACGGGTGACCAGGGACAAAGAACCGCTTTCAGCGGTTGCACTATCATCGGGAATCCGGTCATCGCATGAAAAATGGACTATCAATGAGATTGCCAGAATATGAAATAAAAATTGAGTTATAATCCTTTTCATGATTATTCTCCTCGTTGGAATGATGGTTTGGTATTCATCACATTCTTTTCATAATTAATCATATCGTTTGTTTTGGTGATACCGGTGTAGGCATCCACCACAATTTTTGGGGTGATCTGAACTATAAGATCGGTTTTCCGCTCAACAACATTGTTGCTTGTAAATATTTTTTCTCCCACGTAGGGGATCTTATGTAAAAGTGGAAACTTGTAAACGGTTCTTTTTTTGTCATTGCTCAAAAGACCGCCAATGATGATGGATTCTCCGTCTTTGACCCGGATCGTGGTGGATGATGTCCGACTTTTCACCCTGGGAATATTGTTGTCCGGTCCAATAAATTCGAAAATGGTTGAAACTTCCGGTTCAACTTTTACTGTAATAAACCCATCTGTATTAACGGTGGGAAGTATATTTAATTTTATTCCCACTTCTTCTCTCTGCACCTGTACCTGACCACCAACCCCGCCGGAACTGAGGATATAAGGAACGATATCCACCAGCTTGATATTTGCTTCTCTGCCATTAATTGTAGTCAAACGGGAATTAGCCAGCACTTCTGCTTTATTATCTTTTAACAGCAGGTCCAATGTGAAATCGAATGCAGTTAATTGCCTGCTGAAAAATCGCGGATACAGTCTTGTTTTATCTTTTTTATTACTAAGCCTGTTATATCCCATGGTGGCGGGCAGATCAGCAAATGTTTGATCTTCAGGCAGCACCGATCCCCCCCCTGCAATGACCTCTTCCCCAGTCTCAGCCAGGATTGTGCTGTATTTAGATAACCGGGACCAGTCAATACCAAGTTGTTCTTCAGCATCTACCGCAACTTCGATAAGCCTTGTCTCCAGCATGATCTGAATAGCGGGGACATCGATCTCTTCTATCACTTTGATGATTTCTGCGATCTTTTTCGGTGAAGCATTGACCAGAAGCCTATTCCCGGATATATCAACCTGAATCTGGTCTGAAATATCCTGCAGGATCGTTTTTACATCTTCTGCAGAAGCGTATTTCAGCGTAATCACATAGGATGTAACTCCAACCTCCTCTTTCAGTTTTCTGGGATCCGCAATCAGGAAAGAATTTCCCACGATCTCATAACTTAAGCCAACCGCCCGGACCACCAGATTGATCGCCTGTTCAATAGGCACATTATCCAGGTGAATGGAAATCTTATCCTGCTGATTGACATTGGGGTCAGTGACAATATTGTAGCCGCTCTCTTTGGCCAAAATGGACAGAATTCCCGGCAGGAACGCGTCTTCTGCATGAAGTGTGATTAACACTTCATCAGAAGCAGCTGTGTCTAAACTGGGTTGTGCAGCCAGCGGCGTGTGTGCTGTCACAAACAGTCCAAAGAGAATTACTGATTTAAATTTCAGGATCATATTTTATTTCCCATACTTTAATTAGAGAGATGAATTTTTTCTGTTTCGGAGCATGCTAATAATATTTGTACTGTTCTCATCAAGGTATTTTTGAAAACTATCATAACCCACATCCTTGTAGGTTTGTTGAAAAATACTGTTATCAATATTTTTTTCAGACTGCATGAGTACTTTCAGTTCATTGAAACTCATCAAACCAGGATTGCCGTTAACGACAGGTTTTGGCAGTCCCAGCAGTGCCTGTAGCTCGTGTTTCCATGTAGGATAATCAGTAGCCTTTGTCTTGATAGGTAAAATTATTTCTTTTGTTCGGAGCGCTTTTTTATCAGTGCTAGATGTAATAACTGCCGCGGTAAGGATATTATTATTTGATGTTATTTCGTGTTTTTGATTAGCACGTTTTGTGATCTTCCTAGAGTCGGCTGGGGGTTTCTCTATTGATGGTACCGTTGATGGCAAAGAAGAGATACCATATTGAACTGCCGGCTTTTTAACTGTTTTAATTGTAGTGGTGGCAACACTGTTATTTTCACTTTTGAATAAAGACTTATTTTTATTACGAGATTGATGATTCTTTCTGGCAATGGCTACATTGAACATATCTTCTACCAGGGATTTTGGCGGTACAATAGTGCTGGTTTGAGGAGTTTTTCCGGTACTATTGTCCTCCTTCAAATCCAGAGCGGGACGTTGACTATCTTGTGTTTGGTTTTTCAGGTTATTTTTTAAGGGTTTTTGTGTCATTCTGGTCTTTTTGGATATACCTGGTTTACGTTCCGATGCAGCAACACCCTTTTTCTGTATTGAGATCGATTCAGGTTGTTTTTCAGAACGCTGGTTAACCACATTGTTATTTTCCTTAAAGGAAAAATCAGTTAACTCCTTCGGCAAACCATTTCCCTTCCCAGGAGCGGGATAGGACATGAGCCTGTTTTCATTTTTGATAATGACTTGGCTTTGGTCAATTAACACTATTTCACCTATATTTTCAATGGATTCACCCGCTGTGATTCCAAATATTTTCCCTCGGTAATCGATCTGTGCCTGGAAATTGTTTTCCCGTTGGTAAATGAGGGCAACACGGAGTGCACTTTTATTCCTGCGGGACCTGCGGCCACTGCCATCCAGAGACAGTACATTGGTGAGCATCATGGGCTCCTGCTGGATCATGAACTGGTAATTGTTTCGCTCTTCAAGTCGTTTCTCCAGGAAAGCAATTACATTTTCCAGTTCCTCATCTGTGCCAAACTGCAAATTCCTGGAACGATCCTTTATTCTATCATATTTTTTATTCATTGGGAAAAGTTTGAACCCGGCAGCAATAATAGAAACCACGAAAAAACCAACAATGAGATTCCAGATTGTTTTTGTACGATCACTCATGCGGACACCTTCGACTTCGATTTAACGAGAGTGATCGTGGCAAGGTTGACCACGAATTCCTGGTACATAAGGTCATTTTCACTGGCATTAGATCTAATACGTTCAATCCCATTTTTTACTTCGTATTCATCGATGGAGATCAGCCTTGGCGACCTTTCAATTTCTGATAAGAATTTTCCAAATTCTTCATAAGTGCATTTGAGAGTCAGATTATAGGGTGACTTAAAGTATTCTCCAACGCGGACCCGTTCCTTTGGTTTGATATTCAGCAGTTCAATATCGAGTTCATCCATCATATCGGTCAGGTTTTTCAGGAAAGGAAGGCTGGCATCTTCTGCTAGCGAATCCATTTGTGAAAGAGCCAGGTTTTCCTGGAATAAGGTGAATACACGGTCCAGCTGACTGGCCAGTATCTGGGCACTGATCAGGTTCTCATTCAGCTCTGCTTGTTCATCCTCAAGGACAGATATTTGCAATGGTTTATCCCCAATAAGTACTGCTGCACCACTCCAGTAAGAAACGGACAAAATAATCAGCACTCCAAATAAGATTATATTTCTTTTTTCCGCCATGATATTATTTAGGAATATCGCCCAACAGTTTTCTTTTTCACCGCGGCTTCAAACTCAAAACGTATGATTTCCTGACCTCGAATGCTGATCCTGCCATAATCTTCCAATTTGATCCTGCTGAAATTGTCGGAGAATTTCTTGTTCGCTTTCAGGGTTTGTAAATATTCATCAATGATCTCAAAATCCTTGCGGTCCTCGAACGTCAATGCAATACCATTGATCACCATTTTCTGCCTTTTGAAGCGCAAACCGGTAATGGTCATGTCATCCGGTGTCATGCTGCCCAGCATTTCTAGGTTCTTGGCCCACAGAAAACGATTCTGTTCCAGGTCCGCGAAACTCAGGATATCATCTTTTGATAAATTTTTTCCCCGGGATTGCAATTGCTTTATTTCCACTTTCAAGCGCGCAATCTCTGACTTTTTTTGTACAATGATGCCATTATAGCCTGAATTGATCATCCATACTCTCCCGTTGGCTCCCAGGAGCAATACAATGAGCATAGCGAACACAGCCCAGCGTCCCCGTTCCCGAATGCGCTCCAGCCGGGTTTCGGCGCTTTCCGCCTTGTTGAGATTGATAACAATGTACGTTTTACTCACGTTCCATGCCTCCCCGTATTCCCAGGCCCAGAGCAACCGTATACTGATTGGGATTGGTAACGGAAAAATCAGCACCGCCATTGATGTTCTCAAACGGATTAAACACTGCCGTATCCACATTTAATTTGCTCGATATAAAATCTGCTAAACCCGGTGTCACTGCGGCACCGCCGGTGAGAAATATTTTCAGGAAGAAACTTTGCCCCGTTTGTTTAGCATAGAATCGTAGGGATCGGCGTATATCCTCTACAAGATTATCATATACAGTACGTTCCGCAATTCTAACATTATCGATTCCATCATCGGCGCTGGTCTTTATCATGCATGATAACCCTTCCTTGAATAAGAGGTCCTGGGCATCCGTGTAACTGATTTCATGTTTTGCTGCTGTTTCCTTGACAAAATGATACCCGCCAAGCGGCAGATCACGTGTAAAAAATTCCTGCCCCTGGCCATACACCACCAGGCTGGATGTTACAGCCCCTATATCAACAATCACAACCAGACCGTCTTCCGGAATATCCTTGACAAAAGTGACAGCATTACTGAGGGCAATTGGATTTACATCCACAATTCCAGGCTTCAGACCGCATTCTCTTAACAGGCTCACATGGCTGTTGATAACCCCTTTTGTACAGGCGACCAGGCCAACGTCAATTTTGTCTATTTCCCGGCTGTTAGATCCAAAGATTTGATAATCAATCACAGCATCGGTTCCATCCATGGGAATATGTTTCCTGGCTTCAAAGGTCATCGCCGATTGCAGTTCATCTGACGGCATTTCCATGGTGGTGATCTGCTTAATACTGGATGAAGAACCATTGATACCACTGATCACACTCTTCACACGCTTGGGATTTAAGCCCTGCTGCCGCAACAGCTCTTTTACAGCCATCACCCAATGAGTATGATCAATCTTTTCCGGGTCATAGGTCGCATTAAGCTCAGGGACGAGACGCAACCCGGCATCCAGGACCTTATACTCGTCCCTGGATTTCTCTACAGTTACCATTTTCACATACTGTCTTCCAATATCCAAACCTAGATACATTTTGACCTCATATTCACTGTTAGAAGGTTTCCAATTCTCCGTAAGAAGCCATTTTCAGGATCACAGCATTATTGGTACTTTGCAAATCAGGGAAATAGGGCGGCGGTCTCAGGCGCAGATTCCAGTCATAATGATAGTTTTTATCATACCCTATGCCAGGCGACACATTATATGGTCCGGGGAAGTTCCTCTTCATATAGCCGCGCTTAAATTGGACAATAGAGCCCCATAGGTTGATATAGCCCCGGTAATCATCGGTTCCTGTATAAATACCTCCTACACCGGCAGACCGGTAATAATTACGGTGCCCGCCGCGCCCATCCGCAATGATCCCATAAGACAAACCATCATTCCAGTCATGATAGTCTTGAAGTGTATTTTGCCAGTAATGGGCAATAAAGCCGCCATTCATGGCCAGGATAGATGCATTGATGATAATATCCGTTCCATACTGCTGCCCCCGTGCACCGTTGGGTCTGGTATTGGCGATAATGACACTGCCGCCGGCGATCAAGCCCAGCATATTGTCTGTTCCGCCGTCCTGGGGATGAATGACTTCACCGCTTGCATAGGAATCAATGTAGACAATGTCATTGATAAGCCAGATATTCCCCCAGACCCGGTCAATCTTATCTTCGTCATCATGGCGCCTGTATTCAGTAAAATCATCCGTTACAATAGTATATTGTCCATCGACAATACCCCGTACAAGCACCTGACCGCCCTTAACGTAAAGTACCTGCGGGCTAGAGCCTTTGGAAAAAAATGTGCGAGCCATATAAACGTATTCACTATCGTAGATCAGGTCTGGACAGGTAAAAATATCACAATTGGTGCCTGCAAGACCCCCAGCGTTCCAGTATTCAAAATCAAAATGCTGAATCCGGCCCGCTTCGCAATAATCCGTTCCATTGTCCAGATGGTCATGAAAATACTGGAATTCATTCCATTCCACATTTTCAGCTAGCCCCGTAGGTGCGCTGGCATTGATGAACTTTACAGATTCATTATGCAGAAACCCCTCGCTGCCCGGACCGATATAAGTGATGTTTCCGCCTTCAATGGTAACCAGGATCCGGTCTTCCCCGAGGGGCAGGGCGTTTGTGGCTTGAAACAGTACAATTTTTGAACCATCTGAGTTTTCAATACGAATATTGTCGCCCCCTTCAATGAGAGCGATTATCTCATCCTGTACATTGCTGCCGCCGGCGTCGAAGGCACTCATGACCAGAAAATTATCAATATAACCGACTTCGGGCGTGAATTGGTTATCGGGGCCAAAATGGAGCCCTGAAGAATTCACAAGTAACCCGGTATTCTCTGCGTCCCATATAAAATCATATTCTGCCGGCGGACTTCCCACCGGAGGAATATTATACCACCACTGTGCAACCCAGTATCCCCCCGGGACAAAATTGATCTCGGTCATCACCAGGGTATCTTTTTTGCCGTTCCTGAACAGCATATTATCCGCTTCAAAAACCCGGTTGGCGTGAGCCCTGGTTACATCAGCAGAATTTTCCGGCGGGAAAATGATAGCATCCACCGTATCAAGGATGGTGATCGTTTCTCCGCCGACATCTTCTTCAAAGACACTTTCATCACAGGCACCCCAGCTGCCGATACCTCCGCCATCAGCTACTGCTTCATGGGTGATATTGACTTCACCAGAAAATTCAGGACAGCCATAATTACTAAATATGATATCTCCGTTGGTGTGCACCTTTCCTTCGAGCTGGTCATTGGCACCAAAATTCACTGTGCCCGTATTACCCGGTCCGATAGGTTTCTCTTCATTGGTGAAATACATGAATTCCTCAAAACCCTGGGGGACCATGGAAGTGTATACGGTTCGCTCAATAGAAACATCGGTACCGCTGGTGCTGACATATTCAGCAACACCGGTGGATTGGGCAATGTATTGTTTCCGCGTGGAGTTGGGCAACAATTCTGTTCTAGCTAAAATATTTTTATACTTACCGATCGGTTCCCCATTCTCATCATCGCCGTAGCTCATTCCTTCTGCATAGAGTGTGGTGTCCCCAGTGATCTGGGGCAATATAACAACCCCAACTTCATTCAGCCCTGCCTCGGCCACATACAACGCCTTCCATTCCGCATAGCGGTATTTTTCCATGGCTGCCTGGCTGAATGCATTTTTTAAATAGGCAATGGTAAAACTCATACTAACCAGGGTAAATAAAATAGCCAGTGGGGCGGTGCTACCGGGTATCAAAGACTTAAGCTTCATCGTCTCCGCCTCCCATTGAGTTTGTGATTTTCGTTTGAATATATGCAGTGCCTAAAAAAAGTGTACGATGAAAATAATGATCTTCTTTCACGGTACCGGCTTCATCCATCACATCTGATTCCATGGTTAGGATCAGTTCCAGATGCATGAAGGATCGTTTGAATTCAGTCATCCCAGGATGACTGGATGGCTCATAATTCGCGGTAAAATCTTTCAGATACAATGTCCGCTGCCCGTTATCACGAAATACACCACGGTTTGGAAACTCCAGAACACCATCCAGGGGGACATCATCGTTAAATTCAATTCCTTCACTGGCACGACATGAAATGACCAGATCCGGTGTTAGGCTTTGAAACTGATTATACAGTTTCAAGCGCGAAAAACCGTTTAAACCATCGATTTCCACTTTTTGGGACAGCTGCAGTTCACGGGTTATTTCACGCATAATATTATTCCCGTATTGGCGCAGATCCTGCCGCACGGTATCCGTCTGGTAATGGAGCATCACCGCCTGGGCTGCGGAAGTCATACCCAGACCAATAATACTGGCCACCACGATCACAGCAGAGAGTTCTATGAGCGTCATACCGACCGATGATATTTTGAATATCTTTTTCATCATAATTCAAACACGCTCATTACGGTGGACAGTTTTCTTTCCTTGGAAACATTTCCGGAGTAGCGGCTTGGCGGAGCCGCCAGATAATCATACCACCTGATCCAGCACTCCAGTTCGTAACGTTTAAAATCTGTAGTACCATGGTTCGTGTTTCCATCTAAACGTCGGATATCGTAATACAATTTTGCCCGAATCTTGTACCTGGACTGTGCGGACCCAACCAGATAAATCTCATCTCCCTCCAGGTCGCCTGCAAGTTCTGAAGGAGAAATGGCACCATCCGCAATCCGCCCTTTCCAGTATTCCATATAATTCAGCAGTTCCTCGGAGGCTCTTTCCTTCACTTCCAGGGCATGCAGTTCACCGCGGGCATGTACAACACCCATTAGCAGACCCACGGCCGCAATGGAAATGATAACGGTAGCCGTCATGACCTCGATGAATCCGATACCGCTATATGTTTTTTTAAAATTCATCCGGTTTAAAGTACATTCTGCGCGAAAAGTTTTGGATTTTCGGCTATACCCTTTGCTGTTTTTCGTTCAATACTCCCCTGGGTAACCAACCTCTGCAGGTCTTGATCCAGAGACTGCATTCCTTCTACACCGCCGGACTGTATAATAGATGGGATCTGGTAGATCCTGTCTTCACGAATCAGGTTCCGAATAGCGGTAGTGGCAATCATGACTTCACAGGCAGGTACCCGGCTCTTACCATCCTTTGTAGGTAACAGTTTCTGGGCGATAACTGCTTCCAGGCTTTCAGAAAGCATGGATCTGATTTGCCCTTTCTGCCCCGGCGGAAATATATCAATGATACGATCTATGGTTTTTACCGCACTGGAGGTATGCAGGGTGGATAATACAAGATGGCCCGTCTCAGCTGCTGTCAGTGCCAGAGAGATCGTTTCCAGATCACGCATTTCACCCACCAGGATCACATCCGGATCTTCCCGCAGTGCTGCGCGCATGGCGTTGGCAAAACTATGGGTATTAGCACCCAGTTCCCGCTGGTTTATCAAGCTTTCCTTGGTATGATGGTAATACTCCACAGGATCTTCTATAGTGATAATGTGGCACTTACGTTTGATATTGATATGATCAACCATAGCGGCCAATGTAGTGCTTTTCCCTGAACCTGTCGGCCCGGTAAGAAGTACCAGCCCTCTGTCCAGCAGCGCCAGATTCATTAAAACGGGAGGAATTCCCAGTTCCTCACTGTCTTTTACCACCTCCGGAATGGTCCTGAAGACACCGGCCAGACCTTTGACCTGGTTAAAAAAATTGACCCGAAAGCGCCCTTTGCCATCAAGGCTGGCTGAAAAGTCAATTTCTTTTTTCTCCTGAAATACCTGGATCTGATCTTCATCCATGACCTGAGGAATAATGGACTCCATGTCACCCTCTAGCAAAGGGTCCATATCAAGCGGTTTCATGGTGCCGTTGATGCGTACCATAGGTACAGACCCCACACTGAGGTGCAGGTCTGAGGCACCGCTGTCTATAGAATATTCCAGTAGTTTATTGATATTCACAGTGCATCACTCCTCTTCCGGTGACCCATAGCCGCTGAATTTCCCGACATCTGCATCAAAAACAACCTGTTGTCCGGCGCCGCCGGACATTTCCTCCGTGCTGGTGGCCGTGATCCGGCCTCCCTGGTCACTTAACTGAATATCAAAAGCCCACTTCAATTTTGTAGACCGGCTGACATCCAGTTGGCCGGAGCGTTCTAATTCTTCCACTTCACTGGGCCACTGACCTTTTATCTGATAATACATTTTAGCAGCATTGTTAATGTTTGACATCACTGTCCTGGCTTCAGAAGCATATGAACTTTTTACATAGTTCAAATAGGTTGGTAGCGCAATTACCGCTAAAATGGCGACAATCACCACCACAACCATGATTTCTATCATAGTGAAGCCGGATTGCTGGTTCCGGTTACGATTCATTACCGTATCTCCTTTTTTCAATTTAATTAATTATTATTGAATAAATATTCCGCATTTTTACATCAGGATACACAACGGGCTTTCCACCGTCTACAAAACAAAACGGTTGTGGCTTTAATTTCACTCACAACTGAGCGAGTTTATTTTAGATAGAGAATTTTAATTGTTTTACGGTAGGATTCGGAGGCAAGGTGTACAAAATAAACACCAGTGGACATTCCATGCCCAAACATATCTTTTGCGTCCCATTGCATGTGATATCTGCCCTTAGCTGCGGGGCCATCGTGAAGAACATGGATTACCCGTCCATTGATATCTACTATTTTGATCATAAGTTGCTCATTCTCAGCAATATCGTAGAATATATTAATCACTGGGTTAAATGGGTTTGGATAAGGCGTATGCAGTGCAAACTGATTTGGCAGGTTCAGTTCTTCATCAGCATCCAAAAGATCATTTAAAGTGTAGACCTGGCCGTTGAATTCAAATTCTTCGAAATCGTATAGATTATCAATACCATCCCGGTGCAACATTACATCAATAACTTGAATACCGGTACTGTCATCAATAGGCTGGATAAAATATTCTTCCCAGTTTCCCTGGAATATGGCTCTATCTATCCCACCATGCCCAAATATGGTATCATTTTCAGCAAAACCAGTTATAGAATTATTGCCATTATTCCCATGCAGCATATTGGGATACTGGTTGCCTAGTATAGAGATATCACTATCACCAGTAGCGCTCAGATTGTTGAGATACTGCGAACGAAAAGTATATTCCTGTGATTCATCTAGGCTCATGGAGAATTGTGAATTATAGTCTGGAGGCAACACTGCCGTGTATTTCCAGGTTTCGCCGAAAAACCCACTAATGATAGCAAATAAATCAGGGTCACCCTGGGCCATGTCTGCGCGGGTAATGAATCCATATTCGTGATCCCCGCTATATCCGTTGCCGTTTGGGTTATGGGCCCAGATACCGAAATAACACTCCAGGCCCATAGCCAGATACTCTTCATCATAATCTTCTTCAGGCAAATCCCATAAAGGGCTATATATTTGATTTTCGATTGCAATATCCATGGCGGTTATAATTGCGTCCTGCAAGGCGGGTTCTGCCAGTTGGATGCCGTATCCATGAATAAAATGCAGAACTTCCTCGTAAGTCGCATCCCGGTGGGTGCTTTGCATATATTCACTGCTGCCTTCCGGAAATACTTCCGTGGCAAGCAGATCCTGTCCATTTACACCTGCATCCATCAGCGCCCACAAGTCTGGATTTTCGTATTCATCTTCATCATTTAACAGAAAAAGAATGGCATTGCTTGCACCAAGTGCATTAGAGACAGCGGATTTGTCACTGCCCCAATCACTTTCCGGGAGATCTGTAAGATAGGATTGAAGGACTCCGCGGGCATGAAGGACTTGCTTTTCTGTAAAGTCGTCCTGGATCAAAATTGGAATTAAATCACCATTGGACGCCGTAACGTGGGTATACCAGGACGCCACCGCAAGAAATAGACTGTCTACGTTATCTGGGAGGGGGACGATTCCATTTTCAGAAACAGTGATATCAATGTACGGCAGTGTCGGAGAAGCATTCTCTCCTGTAACAGTAAGATATACCGGCACGAATACAGGATCTGTTTCAAAGGAAGTGATATTAATGGAAGCTTCATATTGACCAGGATTAAGACCTGTCGTTAATACCTGTACATTGATATCATCACTCTCTCCGGCATTCAGGTTACCATTCAATGCACCAGTATTTGCAGAAAGTACGATCCAAGGGACACTATTACCAACCGTAGCAGCCAACCAGGAAAATTCGTTACTTGCAAAATTATAATCATAGGCAACTTCTGTTCCCTCCGTTCCGCTACCATTCTGAAACCCGATCGTGGCGGAGTTAGTAATGCCATCCATCTCACTGTAATTCACTCCAAAAGATCCATCTGCAAATAAAACAATCTGGAAATCAAATAAGCCCCAGTAATCGGTATTGCCGCCTGGAAGCCAGCGGACAACATTATGATACCAGATTACTGCTCTATCAGGGTTGGTATGGAAATAGATATCTCCACCGGCAGTGGCATTGGCATTATTATTCATTGGATTTAAATCATCCCAGAAGCTAAAAATAGCTGGCCTGGGCGCATTAATCGATGGGATTTCCGTATTGTTCCAAACAGTTGAATTGGCCGTACCCCATCCAATCCAGCCATTGGCATTGACCTTGACATAATCATAGGTTTCTCCAAAAAATGAAAAATCAAAGGGGAGTTCTATGTCCGCTGTTGCAAATTGATCGTTGTGGGGAAACGTGAGTTGGGTACCCATTCCACTGATATCAATCCAATAATAATCCAGCCCATCTTCCACGTCGGAGCTGGTCCAATAGTAATTGCCGCCATCAGGACCACCTTGGGAATTTTCGAACGGGAGTGCTTGAGAGACACTTACCTCGTATGATAGTGGCACACCGTCTTCACTGGCATTGATAATTTCCAGGATTTGGGTCCCAAAATTACCAGCATCCAGCACAAAGGAAAACTCATCGGGGTTTACATCTATGGTAGGGATACCAAGGGCGACAGTGAAAGAAATAGATGTCCCTGATTCGGTAACATTATACAGGTTTAAACCACCCTCTCCTCCGCTACCCTCATTGTATAGAAAACAAGCCGGGTTTGTATCATCATTGATCGATGTGTGATTGTAATCAGAACTATAGGGTGCATTATTAAAATTACCGTTGCTGGTCAGTGTACCTCCGGGACGGTAAAGATATATTTCATCAGGCGGTCCGGAGGCATTTCCATTACCGGCCTCTGTATTTATCCTGTAAACCAGTAAACCGGATCTATTGCCCGGGGTATTCACCTCATACAGACCTTCTTTCTTGCGGTATTCAACCACAAAATATTCTGTTTCTGAATTGGGTGATGCAATTTTATACAAAACATTTTCCTGCTCCTGAAGTGGGTTCAGGGTGTAGGTACCGCTGGCATTGATCTCTGTTATTTCAACCCAGTCTCCATATTTCCACTTCATAAACGCACTGGAATACTGGGGCGGATCCGTATTTGATTCCATCAGGTCCCAGGCGCCAACTGCTGAAGGTGCTCCTCCGCCATCGTAATGGTACAAGTCAGGAGCGCCCAGGACATGGAAGAATTCATGGCAGAGTACACCCACATTGAAATACCAAGACTCAGAGAGCATAAACAAATAGTCACCTGCAATTGATCCGTTGATTTCAACGTCTTGTGAATATAAAGACCACCGATGCGGCCACAACAAGTCTGCCCAGTCTCCTGGTGTACCATAAACAACAAAAGAAACCGCATCAACATATCCATTATCGTCACCATCAATATCAATATCTGGTGATACACTTGGCGCGATAGCATTCAAGGCATTTGCTAATAACGTATGTTCACGCAGCCCGCGTTCAGCATCATTCTGGTAACCTATTGGATTCGCCTCAGAATAAGGTTCATAATAACCCCTGGGCTGACTATCTACATATGTAGTGTTGATATCTCCAAAACTGCCGGGATAATGATGGGTATTAACGGTCAATGTATTGTAAGATGTCTCATAGTAATAGTTTTTTAAGGATGATTCATCTCCATCAGTCTGAAAAAATGCATCATAATATGACCTTGGATGCGGGAATTCCGGATCATCGGAAAATTTGATAAAAACATTAATCTGATTTATCACACCAGAAGTGGGTGCATCGCGATCTGGCCTTCCGCTATTTTGACCAGAATAAAATAATTGATTCCTATGATAAACATCTGGGCTAATTGCTGCACCAGGAGTTAAACCATACATTGCGGGTTCAGCTGCTCCTGCCATTAACTCGGAAGGTACCAGTTCACCGTCAACTGCAATTGCATAATAAAAATATCCATCTTCCGGATTCATCACGATGGTAAAATCGTTTTCGTCGTGAAGGCGGCGGCCATATTGGTCACCAGTGATAAAACAGTCCAGCATGGATCCATCAGGAAGTGGTATGGTCCTTGGGATCGAGTGGAACCATGTGCCAAAAAGAAACGATACCAGCGTCGATACAAATAATAATAGACGAAAATACTTCATCTATATTTGATTGATCTGTAGGGCTGGAATTGTTAAGGAATAATGGTGCTTATTTAAAAAGCACCATCTTGCGCGAAATAACACGACCATTTACCCGTAAACGGTAAAGATAGGTGCCACTGCTCACAGGATTACCTCTGTGATCAATGCCATGCCAACGATACGTAGATTGGCCCGGATGAAAAGATCCAGAATACAAAGTTCTTACCCATTGGCCCTGTAGGTTAAAGATAGATAAATCTCCAAAAGATTCATTTTCAGATTCGACCGTGATAGTTGTCACAGGGTTGAAAGGATTAGGATAATTGGCCTTCAGTGACAGGAGACCGGGCTGCATATGATCTACATCCAGTGCGGCACGAATTAAAGTCATTTTATGCGTGAGGTCACCATCATGGGATACGTGGTTTAAAACCATTGAATTACCCGTCCACTCCAGGATAGAATATCTCAATTCCTGACTGCCCAGAATCCCCATTGGCGTAATGAACCGCCGCAGGAATAATACCTGGATCTCATCTTTAACATAACTGAAGTAGTGGTATGCCCAGGACAATTCTTCATTATAAATCACAGCGGAACTGGATTCATAAATTAAAAATCCTTCCCGGTCTCCGCCATCAGCAATATTGACTAATATATCTTTACTATCATATGTCTCGACCTGGCTGAATAAGGATTCGGTACCGGTCCACTCACCGATAAATTCCATGATGGATTGGCCAGACAGGGCCGTCATCAGGCTCAAGGCAACAATAAACGCCAAATATCTATGAAAGATTGATTGCATATTCATTGGTTTTTAAACTGGGAAAGTTACAAATTATAATAATTTATTGCAGGGTATAATTCGGCACCGATTAAATGTGTTCTGCTAATAATAAAAGTGACTATTTCAATAATAACATTTTACCGGACAGTTTCCTGTTTTGTACATCCAGAATGTAAAGATACATCCCTGCTGCTGCCTGTTTTCCGAAATCATTTTTTCCATTCCAGGTTATTTTATGGGATCCCGGGTCTCCAAATTCATTTTTGATGGTCCGAATCAGCCGTCCATCCAGACTATACACCCGCATGGAATGATACCCGGATTCCACCAAATTATATTCTATTGTCGTTGTTGGATTAAAGGGGTTTGGATAATTTTGTTTAAGTTGGAACCCCAGATGAAAATCATTCCTGGAACGGACAGTCAATGGCCCTTCACAGGTGTTTTCATATGCACCTATGATAGATTCGGAATCTGACGCAGTTACACAAATAGATCCGTCAGATACCCGGTAGTCATTATCCTGCACATTGCAATAATCCGGATCTTCATTCAGAAATCCTGCACCGATGCCTACTATTAGGCTATCCGTACTTGGAATTGCCGTGGCACCTCCCTCCACATTTGAAAAACTCAATCCGATGGTACTGGTATTATTTTCCGTATTCACACGAAAAATATTACCATTATTACCCCAGATAATTGAATTTTGTATTTCCACTGCCGAGCTGTACATCGCTATAACTGACCCGTCACCTGCCGTATTGCCTGCAAATGTAGCCTGGTTTAAAACAATCGCAGCCTGGTATCCTACAATACCTCCACCAAAATCCGAGCCGATATTGTGCTCAAATGCCGTCCAGGAAATATTTCCTGTTCCTCCCATCTGGTAAAGGCCACCTCCTTCGATGAAGGCATCATTTTCCCGGATGGTTGCATAGAGCAATGAGGGTTCAGCACTTTCAAAATATAGCCCTGCCCCCCAATAGGCAATATTTGATTCTACCCATACACCGTGTAACACTGGCGATCCGCCTGTAATGTAAATACCTCCTCCGAGGTTGGCGCTATTTCCCCTTACAGTGACATCAACCAATAATGCATCTGAATCTGACAGGTAAATACCACCTCCTATCTCCGCGTTATTATCTCTAATAATAAGATTTTCCAAAACAGGAGAACAATTTTCGATCACCAATCCGCCTCCATAGGGGTCGGAACCGCCCGATATTGTTATTCCCCGCACGGTGGCATTTTCACTTTCACTTCCGGAAAGCACCATGCAGGTTCTCCCCGCAGGAGGTGAAGATAGAATCGTTGCATTGATAAGATTGAAGTTATTCTGTTCATAAGCAAGGGACTCCAGTACAAGTTGCTTTTCAATAAAATTGATGGATTCAATATAGGTACCGGGGTTTAATCGAATGGTATCTCCATCCGCCGCACCATCAATGGCGCGCTGAATGGTGGCAAAGGGTGTTTCCAGACTGCCATCCATATCATCATTGCCGTCCACGGCAACATACCATGATGGGCCAACATTGATAGGACCGCACCCAGGTCCAAAACAGCCTATAAAATCATTATTATCACCACTAGAAACACAGGGCGAATTTTCCCTCAAATAGTAATTTCGGGCGGACTCATTACAGAAAAATGGTTCCACTGCCATATTATAATCGCCCCAGGTCAGGTTCGCATTACCGTTTGTTACAATTCCATCTTCACCATGTTCAACATTTGAATAATCAATATCTAATGAGGCTTCATCACCGGAATCACGGAAATAAATTTGCACATCTTGATTGTTGTAAATGATGGAATTGGTTATAATAACTTCGCAGTCATCTCTCAAGTAAAAACCGTCACCAAATAAACCGGCTATATTGTTGGCAATCGTAGCATGGGTAATATCCACAAAAGAACTGCTGCGAATATATAAACCTCCCCCTGAACTTGCTGTATTATCTGTAATAAGTATCCAGGATAAATCTGGATTGGCATTGTTAATATACAGACCCCCACCCAATCCTTCTGAAATATTGTCTTTGATGAAAAGACTATCAGCAACAAGATTTGCATCATCCTTCAGGACGATACCGCCCCCCGTGTTTGAGGCTGTATTGTTTTCCACAACAGTTGATGACATCATCGGCGATGATATCGACCGGAGGTAACATCCACCTCCGTATTCGGCTATATTTCCTGTAAATCGGCAATGAAAAAACTCAGGGCTGGAACCGTTGCGCGCATACAATCCTCCGCCCACATCATCCGTACTATTGTCAACCACAGTGCAGTTTTGAAAAACGGGCGACGCTTCAAAACAAAAAATCCCGCCGCCGCCCCCGCCGGCACTGTTATTGTTCTGTATGGTACAATATATGATGGTGGGTGAACTCCCCTGGCAATAGATACCACCGCCGTAATGGAAATAAGAACCATTTTCGTCAGGGTCTTCATTATTTCCATTTCCGTTTTTAAGTGTAAACCCGGACAAAACACTATTGTTATTTTCACCGTTTTTAAACGTGCATACGCTACCATTTTCCAGGCCGTCAATAACTGTACTATCAATGAGTAAGGTATCATTTTCAATTTCAAAACGGGATGTGATAACAATTGCTTTCCCAAGAAAATCAATATTTTCATAGTAAAACCCAGGGGCTACAATGATAGAGTCTCCATCTATTGTAGTAGTGATGGCTGCCTGGATTGCTGCGTAATCACCAGGGACAGTATATGTTGCTGCTGATAAAGCAGAAAGTATCAACATGAGAAATGGAATCAGTATATTTTTAGCCATGAGTATTGTAAATATAAATCGGGGTATAAATTAATTATTTTTAACCATATTTCAGGATTGATGTATGCAGTTCAAATAGTAATTTCCGCACTGTCTTTATCGCATTTTACTTTTATACGATCTTGATCGCAGCCGTACCAAAGGAAATATTGCCCCTGGAAACACGTGTTTCCGCCACACCACCTACTGTAAAGGAGCTTACCAAGGCTGGTATCACTGTACAGGTAGAAAAGGACGCTGGGCTAAAATCCTACATTTCTGATAGTGATTATAAAGAGGCTGGAGCTCAAATCATAGAATCTGCTGCTGCGCTTTATACAAATGCAGATATTATTCTAAAAGTCCAGACTCCGGATATCGAAGAGATTTCTCAATTCAAACCAGGAACCGTCTCTATCTCGTTCCTGCAAACAACACGGGCCACAAATCTGGTAATAGCCATGGCAGCAATACCTGTGACCGGTTTTTCCATGCACTTGATACCCCGTACAACTCTTGCACAAAAAATGGATGCTTTATCTTCCCAGGCTAATATTGCCGGGTACAAAGCAGTGCTAGTTGCTGCTGGTAGGATAGGGAAATATATGCCGCTACTAATGACCGCTGCTGGTACAATCCGACCATCAAAAGTGCTTGTCTTGGGTGCTGGTGTGGCAGGCTTGCAGGCCATAGCCACAGCAAAAAGGCTTGGTGCCCAGGTGGAAGTATTCGATGTCCGTCCAATTGTAAAGGAGCAAGTCGAATCACTGGGGGCAAAGTTTATTGAAGTGGCAGCTGATACTAAAGAAGGCGTTGGTGAAGGTGGTTATGCTAAAGAAACCTCAGAAGATTACAAGCGCAAGCAGCAGGAACTGATTCATGATCACATTTCCAAAGCCGATGTAGTAATTACCACAGCACTTATTCCTGGACGGCCAGCCCCGTTATTAATCCCGAAAACAATGGTCCAGGATATGAGACCAGGATCGGTTATTATGGATTTAGCCGCCGAAAATGGTGGGAATTGTGAGCTTACCAGTAAGGATGAAGTTGTAGAATTCAACCAGGTAATCATAGATGGCACTTCCAATATCCCTGCAACCATGCCGGTTCACGCCAGTGCACTTTATGCAAAAAACGTGGCAGCATTCCTCCTCTATACATTGAAGGATGGCGAATTGAATCTAGATTTTGAAGATGAAATTATTTCCGGTGCACTGTTCACCCACCAAGGGGAAATTACTCACCAGCCTACAGAAGAATTAATCAATCAATCAAAGGACTCTTAAATGGACATAAACATAATTACTGTTTTTATACTCGCCATTTTTGTTGGCTTTGAAATTATAACAAAAGTTCCCCCTACCCTGCATACACCATTGATGAGTGGATCAAACGCTATATCTGGGATTGCAATTGTAGGTGCTATTATTTCTACAAAAACTGGTGGTGATATTGGATCATATTTAGGACTAGTTGCTGTTATTTTTGCCACAATAAATGTGGTAGGTGGTTTTATGGTTACCAACAGAATGCTGAAAATGTTCAAGCGGAAATAAAACATACAGTGAATATTCCAAATATTTCCTACGTGCTCGCTTCAGTCTTATTTATCCTTGGAATTAAAAAGCTAAGTCACCCAAAAAGTGCACGAAATGGGAATACCCTTGCAGCCATTGGGATGCTTATAGCAATTATAGCGACCCTATTATCAGAGGGCTCACTTAATTTTGAACTAATTTTCATAGGAATGATTATTGGCACATTTATCGGTGCCATATTTGCTATAAGAGTCGAAATGACCCAAATGCCCCAAATGGTAGCAATATTTAATGGTTTTGGTGGTGGAGCTTCTGCCCTTGTCGCTGCTGCAGAATTTCTTAAATCTGGTGCAATTACTACCTTTACTCTTACTACAATAATTTTTTCAGTTTTTGTAGGGACATTAACATTTACTGGAAGTTTTATCGCATTCGGTAAACTTCAAGGGTTTGTTACTGGCAAGCCTGTAATCTTCCCAGGCCAAAATATTTTCAATATCTTTTTAGCTGGGTTCTTGGTGTATGTAGGTTTTCGTATCATCAACAATCCATTTATCGTCCCTGGTCAACAAATTGATATAAGCTTTTTTTATTATCTCATCGCTGTATCAGCAGTATTAGGGATTGCCCTGACAATCCCCATTGGTGGTGCGGACATGCCTGTGGTGATTTCATTGCTGAACTCCTATTCAGGGATTGCTGCTGCAGCTACCGGATTTGTGCTAATGAATAATGGTCTAATTATCGCTGGTTCTCTGGTAGGTGCATCAGGTATTATTTTAACAAATATCATGTGCAAGGGGATGAATCGTTCCCTGGCCAATGTGATCTTTGGTGCTGTGGGACTGGAGCAGGAAACAACCGGGTCGGACGGCACAAAACAAATGAACGTGAAGAGCTATTCAACTGAAGAAGCGGCTATGATATTTGATGCCGCAGATAAAATAATTGTGGTGCCTGGTTATGGCCTGGCTGTAGCCCAGGCACAGCACGCTGTTCGGGAAGTGGCTGAATTCCTGGAAGCCCAACAAAAACAGGTTTTGTATGCCATTCATCCTGTCGCCGGCAGAATGCCGGGGCATATGAATGTACTGCTGGCTGAGGCAAATATACCATATGAACAATTAAAAGACTTAGATGAGATCAATCCTGAATTCGAAGATTGTGATGTGGCCCTTGTTTTAGGAGCAAATGACGTAGTCAATCCCGCTGCCCGGCATGACACTTCATCACCCATTTACGGAATGCCAATCCTGGATGTAGACAAATCTCGCACGGTGATGATTAATAAACGGACCATGAACCCCGGATTTGCCGGTATCCAGAATGAATTATTCGGCTATGAAAATTCTATTATGATCTTTGGCGACGCCAAGGAGATGCTGCAGCAATTATTGAAAGACTTGAAAGATCTGTAAATCATAGTAAAAACCCCCGTTCAAGGAGGTTTTTACTATTGGCAATTTATTTTATTATTTTTCTTTACTCATATCAACCATAATCTTAGTCGTACCTGAATATAAACCAAGCGTGATATATTTAGAACAGACCGCTTCTGCATAATCTTCTGAGAAATATCTCCCAACCTTAAATACACGCCCTCCGCGATCTGCTACATCTTCCAGATCCGGCAACAGCTCTTTCACTGC
>DKQR01000200.1:28027-33606 GCA_002471805.1 Fidelibacterota bacterium UBA7303
GAACTAACGTAATAAGCAATCATACCAGTGAACTCCGAAACAGCCATAGCTTCTTCTTCCGTTACTTCATCATCCGCTTCGGCCATCATATTAATCAAATCAACCAAACCTTCCGCAACGTCAACGTCAGGCCCTTCATCTAGATAGGATTGGACCAGTTGTTTTAATTCAACCAGGTTTGTTATATCTTCAGGCTTCCCGGGCTGCAGATCGGGGATATCAATATTCCATTTATCCGCGAATTCTTTGATCAGGTCAATCTCCTCTTGGGCCACATCATCATCGATTGCTGCTAATTTCATTAAAATATCAATAATTTTCTTTGCACCTCTTGGACGTATCATATCACTAATGAGATCGCCAGACTCCTTTCGTTCCAAGTTCAGAGCTCTTCCCAAAAGTGTTAAAAACCCTACCCCTCGATTATTGTCCACATAATAGCCTGTACCAATCATGGTAAATACAAATGCCAGAAACAAAGCAATGACACTCTTTGCTGCAGAAAAATAATCATTTGTAATTAACAGACTATTCAAAAGGAACGGGAATCCAACAGCAAATCCTAACATGGCAGCTACGATGGAAATACTGTTTGCTACTTCTTCATTTTTTCTTCGCTTCCAGATTTTATTCACCGTTAAATATCCTTTGATCAGGGAGAAAATCAATGCACTGGAAACAAGAACGCCGATCAGCTTTTCAAAAATTGTTGTACCACCTTCAGGTGAAGCTAAAAGAACGGAAGATAGAATAATTCCGAGAATGAACAGTTTAATGGAATGACCCATTTGAGATATCCTGTATGTTTGGATTTTCTAAAAAGATAGTGAACATATTCAGTGGAAAATCTAAATCAATATATGATTATAATAAAATACTTCATATTCGTCAGTATATATCAGCAAAATAATTCCTGGATTGATTTATTAAATCCCCCAACAATTTTTTATCTTCTGCATGAAGTTAACTGGTCAGTTTAACCGGCTGTCGGGCAGGGTAAAGTGCACGTAGCCATTTTGTTTAAAAACCAGTTTTTCATTTGTGAATGATAATTCCCGGTCATTATTATTGCTGTAATCTTCAATACTGATCAGGTCCGGCCTTATCACTGTTTCTGAAAAATTGTTGTCTTTAAGTATAATTGAACCTGGGTAAAGTTTGCTGCTTCCGTGTTCATCCTGCAGCGTAACTGATTTTACAACAATGTGCCCCAGGTTCTTTTTCTTTACATTCACGGTTCTGGCTCCTAGGAACATCGTAGCACTGACTGTAAGCAAAATACCGGTAATGAGTCCTGTTAAATATTGCTTCATCATTTCCTCCTGGTTAATGAGTACTGCAATAATACAAATAAGGGAAAAATAAATAAATAGGTTTCAGAGCCAGTCTCAGCCTTAGAAACAGTGCCTGGTCAGTCGCAAGTAGATCTCCTATACCTTGTCCTGTTTCAAGACCTTTCCTTTTCGATACGTGATATTTTCTACATGGTGACCATCGTCGTCATAGATTTTCCATACACCGTCGCGCTGACCATCATTCATAATACCCTCTTCTTTAATGGTCCCATTATCATAATAATTTGTAATGGGTCCGATCAATCCCGAACTACTCTTATCTATAATCTCGCCATCCAGATAATGTGTTGTTCGAATCAGTTTTCCTCTTTTGCTGTATAGCAGCCATTCTCCTTCACGTTGACCGCTCTTCATCACCCCTTTTTCCTTGATGCGACCATTGTCATGATAAGAAAGAAACGGTTTTATTTTATGTGGACTTTGTTCACTGAGGACCTTACCATGGTCATAGATCTTGATTTTTAATAATTTTCCCCGGGTATTGAACTCTTTCCACTCCCCATTTTTTCTGCCTTTGGAATATTTACCTGTTTCCTTGATGCGGCCATTATCATGGTAGGTCACGGCAGCACCTTCCCGGAGCTTAGGGCCACTCTCTTCTATCATAGATATGGTTTTTAGAGTTTCTCCATTTGAATAGGTTACAGTTTTTGTGTGTACACCACGGGAATCATAAAATTTCCAGACCCCATCCCGTTTGTTATTATTGGTCATCCCTTCAGCCTTGACGCGTCCGTTTTCATGATATTCTGTAATATTTCCGATCGCTCCAGGATTTTCCTGACTCATGATATCGCCGAAATCATATATTGAAATAGTCAGTAATTTCCCTTTGGCATCATAATGCTTCCATTCACCATGACGTTTCCCGGCATTTGTAATACCCTGCATCTTAATACGTCCATTTTCGTGGTAGATCACAGAATCCTGGATAGCACCTGGATTTTCTGTTTTGATTGCCTTTCCTTGATCATAGGTAACAATAGTAAGAAGCTTTCCTTTTTGGTTATAGTTTTTCCAGTCACCATCTTTTTTCCCCGCTTTAAAATGCCCTTTTTCTTTGATGCGGCCATTATCGTAATATGTAATAGCTAAACCATCGCGCTTTACCTTCTTCTTCTTCTTCTTCTGCTGCTGCTGAGCCTTGGTTGTCAAATTCTTATAATATGTCCGGACAGATTCTTCATTCACTACTGCATCTATATCACCACTGGCACTGAATTCCCTAATCACATTCTCCTTGTAAGTCTGGAAAAAAATATCCTCCTGGTTGTCATCAAGTTCTACCCGGGCAGCATCAAAAGCATGATTGATCTCCTCTATATACAAACGATACTGCTCCAGCTTATGATCCATCTTCATCTCATTATTTCGTTTTGATGATATTGTTTTGAAATGGTCTGAAAAATTCCGATCCTGATTCGCACTCAGGCTTACTCCCGAACGGCCTAGACTTTTTTCTATCAAAGATACATACATATCCATAATCTCGTCCTCATCCATACGAATCCGGGAATAATCAGACCGTAGGGAACGTGCCAGGCGCACATATTGAATACCTTTAACAGGTTCAGCTAAGCGATGGGAAATATAGACAAACTTCTGCTGCAGTGTATTGCTGAAACGGGAAATGATCCCGTAGGGAATCATATTGGACTGCGCCACCTCAGGGCGGCTTCCATGATTCTCCAGCTGCGCCACCCGGCCCCGATCTAGCTCAGAATCCGCAAGGACAACACCGTCCAGATCGATCAGGGTTATCCGTATATCGGCAGACTGGGCATAGATCTCAGACGAAGCCTGCAGGTCACTTCCCGAATTGCGGATATAATCTTTAAAGGTTCCAAGCTCAAGCTTGAGAGCATCGGCAATCTCCTGGCTCTTTTCTTCCAGTTTGACCGTATAAGCCTTTACCACTTTCTCATTTTGTTCCAGGTCAGAATCTATATTCTTCTCGGCCAGTTTAGATTTTAGTTTCACTACAAAAGAATTTAAAAAAGATATCCTCTGCGACGCATCCATATCCACATCGGCGGCGGACAGGGCTTTGATTAGTTCATCTTCATATACCCGCAGGGCCCGCTGCTCTTGGATTTCATTCATAGCCTTGGAAAAACGTACATAAATGCGCCGGTCGTCTCCTTCTTCCTCGTCACACCCATAGGCCACATATAAAAACTTCTTATGCAGTGTCTTACTGTAGCGGGTGGCCACTCCATACTCTTTCGTCTTGGCCGCCAGGATCTCTGGCCGGGTGCCATGATTATCCATGGTGGAAATATCATTTTCCTCCAAATGCGACTCCGCCAGCACATTACCATCCATAGCAATAAGCGTGATCCGCGATTCTGATGTGGATCGATACAACTGCACACCGCTTTGTAACGAACCTTCACCATAGTTCATATGGTATATAAAGTTCTGGATTTCATTCTTCAGAAAAGAAATTTCCTCTTCCAGATGCAGGGCACTGACCTCAATATTGGATTCAGAGACCTGAGATTGAAAGTTGACAGCAAAGTCGAGCTTTTGCTGATCGGTAAGTTTCATGCCCAGTTCTTCTAAAGTACTGGTAACCTGGGTATGATAGACATGATCCAGTTCATCCCGGGTTATGGCCGTAACTGGCGCAGACTTCTTTTGGTTGGCCGGGAACAGGATTTCCAGTTCAGTCCTGACTTCCACAAGGTTTCCATTGAGCATGGCCGGCGTAAAAACTGTATTCTCTATGGCACGGATCGCCGCCTGGTCCAGGATTGCAATGTTGCTGCTTTTCAGTACATTCGCGTCTCGGGCATTGCCGTCCGTAGTGACCAAAAACTGCACCATCACTGCTGAACCGGAATGGACTACATCTACCACCGGTGCAATGGAAGATTTTGGTACCGGTGCAGTATCAAATTCTTTATATTGAATGGTTTGAGGTGCATGTACCTGCTGCGGTTCCTTTGAACACCCAGTGAATAGGAAGATGAAAAAGATAAAAGATGCAAATTTTTTCATAACAGTTTTCTTTGGTAATTGTGGATATTTATTATGGAAATTATTAATTAAAACATTTTTCCGTACTACGTCACTACCACTTAATACTAATATTTTTCCCTTTTAATTAATAGGAATTATTCAACTTTTGATAAGAAATGGTTAATTTGAAATATTCACTAAATGCTACTTATTGTACCAATCATCACTACCCTGCTTATTGGGATTATTCTCTTGAGTATTATTTTCAGAATTTATACTGGCAGTGATATCCGGCAGCCGCATCGGGAAACAGCCACAAGATTTATGAAAATTCTGCAAAATAAGAATCAGATGAGAACCCGGATTAGAAAATTCAAGGATTAAATTGATCTGTTATAGTTTATAAAGATGTGTCTTGTTTGATCACATCTCCCACTAGGTAAAGGATTGTCCTGGCTAATTTTCCTTTTTCATTGTAGAATTTCCATTTACCATCCCGGTGGCCCATATAGGTCTGACCCTGCTCTTTGATCCGGCCATTATCGTGGTAGGTAACAATATCCTCAATCTTATCAGGGTCTTTTTCAATAATGATTTGACCATTTTCATATAAGATTATTTTAGAGAGTTTTCCTTTGGAATTGAATATTTTCCACTCACCGGCCCGGATATTTTTATGGGTTATGCCCTTTTCTTTCAGCCGGCCATTGTCATGATAAGAGATAAATTCCTGTACATCATCCGGATTCTCTTCCATAACCACTTCACCCAGCAGGTAATGAGCAGTCTTGGCTAATTTTCCATTTTCATTGTAGAATTTCCATTTGCCGTCCCGGTGACCATAAAAAGTTTTGCCTTCCGCTTTGACGCGACCATTATCATGGTAAGCAATGAACTCCTTGGTTATATCTGTTTCCCGCTCTACCACCAGTTCACCGAAATCAAAGTAAGCTATCTTTTCCAGGTCGCCCTTTCCACTGTAGATCTTCCATTCACCATCGCGCTCGCCGTTATTAACGATCCCTTCTGCCTTCACACGGCCATTGTCATGATAAGTGGCATATTTTTTTATGACACCAGGTTTTTTAAAATTAGTGATTTTCCCCGCAGCATAGGTTTCCACTTGCAGCACCTGCCCTCTGGAATTATAGGATCGCCACGATCCTTCCTTTTTACCATTTAAATATCGTCCCTTTTCCCTGATCATACCATTATCATAAAAGGTTACATAGGGTCCGTCTTTCTGCTTTACTGCAATTG
>DKQR01000050.1:0-14989 GCA_002471805.1 Fidelibacterota bacterium UBA7303
ATACTAACTAGTCTTGACCCTTAAAATATTTTAGGCATTCACAGGACTTAATATAAATACGCACTGATAAACCCCAGGGAAGGGTACTTTTTATTGAATTTAAAATTTAAAATCACGCAGGGATAAAATATTAAGTTTTATATTAGCTATATAATTCCGACACATGGTAAAATTAAACGTAAGTGATTTTATGAAAAAAATTGCAACTTATGTCCATCCCGATCGGGGATTTCTTCCCTATCCTGATCCACTATTGGAATTGCCCCCTGCTTACCGTGCTTGGGATGAGTTGAATAATGCTATGCCGGAACTACTTCATAATAATGATTTCCGTGATGCCTTAAATAATATACCTCAGTTGAATCCTTCCGGGATAAAAAATGGCCCAGAGCTTGATAGATCTATGCGCCAATTATCCATGTTTGCAAATGCCTATGTAAACTGGGGTGAGGAACCAGTGAAATCTATCCCAAAGAATCTCGCAATCCCTCTTTGGGAAATAGCACACCGATCAGGTAGGCCTCCAATCACCAGTCATGCATCCATTGTTTTATCGAACTGGCGCAGGATCGATCCTGATGGTCCGATTGTACCTGAAAATTTAAAAACACTCCAAAATTTCTTTGGAGGTAAAGATGAAGACTGGTTTTATTTAGCTACGGTGGGAGTAGAATCGGTAGGAGGTTGCGCAGTGTCTAAACTTTTTTCTTGTTTAGAGGCAGTTAAACACAATAAACCTAATTTTGTAGTCACCGCACTTAATGATCTTGCTTCTATAATCCATAAGATTAACCTTGCTCTAGAAAGGATGTATGAACGTTGCCGAGCGGATATTTTTTATCATAGGGTGAGGCCTTTTCTGAATGGTTGGCCGGATGATGGAATTATTTATGAAGGGGTAAGTGAGGAACCAAAGATATTTATCGGTGGCAGTGCCGCACAAAGCTCCTTACTGCAGACCCTAGATGCTGGGTTGGGCATTACCCATCCCAGTGATAATTCTGGCCCATTCTTAATTCAGATGAGAAAATATATGCCACCAAATCATAGCAAAGTTATTTCTTTACTAGAATTAGATCCCATATTGCCCAAGTACCTTAACAAAAATAGAAGTATTGAGCTAAATAATGCCTACGAAAAGTGTGTCTTTGGTTTAAATATTTTTAGAAAGAAACATCTGGAAATGGCTATTCATTATATCTCTGACCAAGCAAAAAAGGGAAAAAAAGGAGAAGGCACTGGAGGAACAGAGTTTATTACATTTTTGACGACAGCAAAAAAGGAGACATATTTGCAAATGGAAAAAGAATAATCTGGAATTTCTAAAAGAGATATTTTTTAATGGAAAATTTTGAAATAAAGGTAACCACATAGCCTCACACTGGTGGGGTTTTTTGTTTGTGGGAAGATGGGTAGTTTGATAAACTAGTTTTAATAATTCTATAATAATATTAAAAAATGAAAGCACAATTCCTTGGGCATGTAGTTTTCTATGTTGAAGACATGAATAAGTCCCTTGAGTTTTATAACGAACTAATTGGTTTTAAAATTGTTGGTTTTATTGAAAAACCTTTCAAGGTAACAGCACTGTCGAGTGGTAGAACGCATCATGAATTATTGCTGATCGAAGTTGGCCAAGCCCCCAAACCACCAAAAGGACACAGGTTAGGTTTTTATCATATTGGGATTAAAATTGGAGATTCACTTGATGAGTTATCTTTAGTAAGAAAAGAATTAATTAGTGCAGGTATCGAAATAATTGGCATGTCTGACCACACTGTAAGCCAAAGTATTTATGTTTCAGATCCTGATAGTAATGAAGTGGAATTGTATGTTGATGACAATAGTGTTAATTGGAAAGATGAACCTGATTTAGTAATGTCTCCAATAAAGCCACTCAATTTAAATAATTAAAAACCTTATCATAACAATTAATCGACAAATCATACTTTTGGCCTTTTTTCTTATACCATAATTGATTACATGGATAATTTAAATAAATATATTCATGGATATTCTGATTATGAAACAAATCGGCTAAATAATCAGGCAGAAACTCTTGCAGATCTATTGCATCATGATTCTGTTTGGGATGAGGGTTCTATAATTCTAGAAGCAGGATGCGGCATTGGTGCACAAACAAAAATTGTTGCTCCTAAAAACAAAAACTCAAGTTTTGTTTCAATAGACATATCATCAGAATCTATAAATCAGGCAAGGACTAATGCTGATTCTAACCGATTTGAAAACGTAGTATTTAAACAAATCGATATATTGGATCTACCATTCGCAGATGAATATTTTGATCATATTTTTCTTTCATTTGTTTTAGAACATATACCAAATCCAATTCAGGCATTAGTAAAATTGAAAAGAGTTTTAAAAAAAAAAGGAACAATAACAATTATAGAGGGTGATCTTGGATCAACTATTTTTCACCCGGATAGTGAAGAAGCTAAAAAAGCAATTCAATGTCAATCAAAACTTCAGGAACAAAATGGAGGCGATGCCAATATTGGAAGAAAATTACACCCACTTTTATATCTGGCTGGATTTAAAGAAATTAAGATTTCTCCAAGACAAGTTTATGTTGATGACTCGAATCCGAAATGGGTCGAAGCATTTACAAAAAATACTTTCATAGCAATGATCAAAGGCGTTTTAAAAGAGGCTGTATCAAAAAATCTTATTAATATCGAAGAATTTGAAAAAGGGATTAAGGATCTAAATAGAACAGCTGAAGGTGGAGGTACTTTTAGCTTCACATTTTTTAAAGGAATTGGTACTAAATAACAGAATGATGAGAACATCTAACTTAATCATTTAATAGGATACATTATCTTACCAGAGAGTTCTCTGCAATCGTTTCGACCATCAAAACCGCTGGTGGTCTGGGATGGAAAGTGCAATTTCTGCCGAATGTGCGTGGAGCGGTTCAGTTCTTATAGACAGCAAAAAGTGGACTTGGTTCCGTATCAGAAATTGCCTAATAAATATCCCCAAGCTCCTGAAAAAGATTATGCTGCGTCAATAGTCCTTTTTATGCCATCAGGGAATACCTACCACGCTGCTGCCGCTGTCTATCGTTTCTTTGCGGAATATCCTTGGAAGGGCTGGGCTTTTTGGGCTTATCAACGATGGCGCTGGTTTGCCGCCTTCTCTGAGTGGGGATACCGGCTTGTAGCTAATCATCGGTGGATTTTCAGAGGGCTAGTGACCCTTTTCTGGGGCAAGAGTTTTGCCCTGTCTTCCTATCGGACCAGTGGCTGGGTTTTTGGACGATTGTTAGGCGTTACAATGCTTTTTGCCTTTCTTTCCCTTTGGGTTCAGTCAGCAGGACTGATTGGACCAGAAGGTATTGTACCTTTTCAGGAAAATCTTGATCAGGTTCGGAAAAGCAGTCCAAGTAGCACGGCATCATCTCCATGGCTGTTGCGGCCAACCTTGTTATGGTTAATCTCCGGCGTAAGCGGACTAACATTTCTATTTACGATTGGTACCTTGGCGACTCTTTTGTTGATCACTGGTTTTATCCCGCATATTGCAGTTTTGACAGGTTGGGTATGTTACCTGTCAGTAGCAGTGGTTGCCCAGCCATTCCTCAATTTCCAATGGGATCTATTGCTTTTGGAAACGATGTTCCTATCGTTTTTCTTTTTACCTTGGGTAATGAAAGAAAAAGTCAGTACGGCGAGTGAACCCCATTTCATCGGTCGATTGCTATTGTGGTTGTTGTTATTTAAGCTGATGTTTGAATCCGGTTTAGTAAAATTCACTTATTTTGGGGTAGATGGGTCAAATACGTGGGCTGATTTCACTGCATTGAATTATCACTATTGGACCCAGCCAATTCCTTCTTGGTTAAGCTGGTATTTTCATTGGTTGCCAAACTGGTTTCATAAAATATCGCTAATAATTACATATGTCACAGAGTTAATTCTGCCATTTTTTATTTTTTTTCCACGCCGCTTTCGGAATGTTGCCTGTCTAGGTATGGTTTTTTTACAACTCATGATTATTATCACAGGGAATTATGGATTTTTCAATCTTCTGACAATAATCCTTTGTTTGACGCTGTTGGATGACCAGACAATCCCTAAACAGCTCAAACGATATTTTTATCAACCCCAAAAAGAACGTCAAAATTTAGTTTGGACGATGTGTTGGAAATCTGTTTTTGGAACTATGGTGCTGATCATGTTTATTATTACCGGAAGCTATTATTTGAGTTTGGATTTTCGCGGGAATCGCCCTGAATTTTCAGGGAAAACGTTTTCTCCTGCACCGATTTCCAACACACTGGTGCACACAGCACAGTTTTCCCGATCCATGAATTCCTATGGCTTATTTCGTGTTATGACAACCATTCGCCCGGAGATAATTATATCTTACAGTAATGATGAAAAAACATGGACACCTTACCATTTTAACTATAAGCCGGTTGAACTCCAAGCGCAGCCGCCATTCTTTTTCCCCCATATGCCACGGCTGGACTGGCAAATGTGGTTTGAAGCGCTTTATATCGAACGGATCATGGATGCTCCATTTTCATTATTTTTGTACAAACGTTTTCTGGAAGTGATGACTACGGGTGATATGAAAAAGGGTGAAATACGTGTAGAACAGTTTTTTACCCCTCAGGAATTACAGGACCTAAATATTATGGATGCCGGGGAGCAGCAGCAAGTTATCCAGAATTTTCAGATGCACATAAACAGTTATCTGGATCATTCCTACTGGTTTGCGATGTTCTTACGTGCCCTGCGTCGGGGAAATCCAAATGTGTTAGGCCTTCTTACTGATAACAGCAATTTTCAGGAGAAACCAAAAAATATGCGTATTGCCTTATATTATTACAACTTCTCCAGTCCTATAGAGCAAAAGAACGGATTCTGGTGGACCAAAGAACCGCTGGAACAGTTCTCGCTGGAAATAAACTTGAAAGATAGTGACGAAATATAAAGAGTGTGGATAAATACAAAAACCTTGCAAACGAATATTCAACAAAATTGAAGATGTAACCCTGACCAGCGGGGTTTTTTGTTTGTGGGGTGATGGGTAGATTATTACGATAACTATCTTATTTTGAATAAGAAAATATCCTCTAATAATAAATGGGTTATATCTATATCTCACTAAGTGCCTTCTTTTTTTGTCTTATGACAGTCTTTGTAAAGATAGCAGGGCAAGAATTGGAAACAGTTCAAATCGTATTTACTAGAGGTATCATTACACTTCTCTTTACTTTGGTAATAATAAAATCGAAAAAGGTTTATTTATGGGGAGAAAATCATAAAATATTAATTCTTCGAGGGATAATTGGTACAATTGCTCTATTCTTTGTATATGAATCTATTCAGCGATTCCCGCTCCCAGAAGCAACTGTAATCCAATACTTGTATCCTATATTTACTGCTTTACTCGCTTCATTTTTTATATCAGAACATGTAGGCAATCAACTTTATTTTGCAATTATTTTAGGATTCGTAGGTATATATACCATCTTAGGTTTTCCATTTATTAATCCAGAATCTTCTCCAAATACGATTAATCTAATAATTGCCATCATTGGTGCATTCCTAACAGGTTTTGCATATGTGCTTGTTAGAATGGCATCAAATATGAAAGAGTCACCTTATGTAATAATGTTTTATTTTCCTTTGTTTACTGTACCATTAAGTTTCCCTTTCGCTTATGATTTATGGATATTCCCAAGTATAAATAATTGGGTAGTTTTATTTCTAATCGGGGTTTGCACACAATTAGGACAAACTTTTTTAACATTTGGATACAAGTTACTACCCGCTAGTAAAGCAGCGCCCACTAGTTATATCCAAATACCTTTTTCTGCTTTAGCGGGTGCAGTTATTTTTTATGAAAATATATCGTATAATTTCATTTTAGGATCGATTGTAATATTTTTTGCCATCTTTCTAATAATTAAAAATAGAAAACAATCTGAACACAGTTTTTTGGATTAATGGACCCACATTCGTGGGGTTTTTTGTTTGCGGGAGGATGGGTAGATTATAAAATACAATGGAGCATTGCTTAGTGAGAATTAAAACTTAATTATCTCATTTCATCGATTATACTATTCAATGTGGTATTAAGATAATAATGATTTATGAAGGAATGTTTAAATGCATAATAAAACACTAAAAGATATATTTGAAGATAAATACTCTGAATTACCTGAACTATTGGAAAATAATGGAATCACAACATTGGCATTGTTAAACAAAAAAGTTTTTAATGAAAATGAAATGTATTTCTTTGAAATTTTGGGATATGATAAAAAAGACAACGAACGAATTAAAAATATTCTTCGAATGGAGAATACAGAGGACGTATTGGAATCCTTTATCTTATCATCTGTCGAGTCTAGATTTGGTTCTGAGATATTAAAACCAGTTATACTTTTATTAATAGTATTAATCCTAATTTTAGTATTCATAATAATAATATTCATTTAAAAATATTAGTTTAGTCTTATTAATAATCCAGCCCTGGTCACCCAGGGTTTTTTGTTTGTGGGAGGATTTTTTAGTATTATGCAACTGTTTTAGATAGGAAGAAACTCCAATTAACAATCCAAATTATTTGTAGGGCAATTAATATAACTACTCCTGCTATATGAAAGGTTCTATTATCACTGTAGGCAAGAAAACTGAACATTGCAAAAACAGACCCCCTTATTAGATTTCTACTCATATCACCTTCAACAAATACATAATCACCAATAGTAAACAAAACTATGAGTGTCATCATCAATGAAAAAAATGGTACTCTTTGCTCTATAAAATGTGTATCCAGGTTTTCATTATGGTTTTTTGGTATGGATAGTAGTGTTGAAACCAAATAGAGTATAATCGCAGGTATTAAAGCCAGTAGGAGTTCTAAATAAGTCCAATCTGGTTGAATAGTTCTCCAGGATGCCCAAAAATGTTGAATAATCTGATTAATAGTTGCTATTATCCAAAAAATATGCAAAATTCCTTTTCTTGCGACACCCCTTAACATTTTAGATATTGTTTGGAGTAATACGGCAATACCTAGCCCAATAATTATCGATTTTAGAATCATTATAAATTCAAAATTATTCATGTCTATATCCTCAGCATAATCAGAACTAACAACTGAACTTAGAGAGGATAATGATTAATATTGAGCACTTGTAGACATCTATAAATTCGTGGGCGGATGGGTAGATTTGGATAAAGAGACTAATGCGAACAGTTAGGGGATTGTATTGGTAATTTTTAGGAATCTAAATTCTAATAATATGACGGATAGGGTATTAGACAGATATGGGTGTGAGAATCATCCCGCCTCCTCAATCATCAAAAAGAAATATTTAAGAACAAAGCAGGTGTAATCCCGAACATGGACACATCGGTGATGGTCAGAACCGGTGTGTAAGGATTATACCGTTTATGACTGACATTATTTTTATTATATATATTATAGATTGAAATGCCGGTATGAATGCGTGCTGTGAATAAGATACGGCGGGTGGAAATACTTATATCCAGGTGGTGAATGGGGTTTAATCGTTCATTGTTGCGGTTAGTGATAATTGAAATGGTTTGATTTGAATTATCAATATTATTTATATGTGTATAGACACGGCCGGAGGAATATACCCAATTGGCTGTTAAATCCCAGTTACCGATTGTGGTCATGAGAACGGATTTTATTTCGTGGGTTTTATCATGATCCCCTGGAAAATTTTCGCCATCATTCAAATCCGGGAATTCAAAGATTGTTGTGTTCAGCAGGTAGGATAACCAGCCAGTGATATTTCCTTCCTTTTTCCGGATTAGGAATTCAGCCCCATTTGAATGCCCGAAACCGGTCAAGATTGATTCATTATTATTCGAAAGTGGGGTTGCTACACCCTGGAATTTGATCAGATTTTCTAAGGATCTATGATATAATTCTGTGGTAATGCTGTAATTATTATAATTCCAGTTCAATCCTAAATGGTAATTCATTGAAGAAATATTTGGAATATCCTCAGATGAAAGCAACCACATTCTATCGGTGCCCCGGGTAGAGTAATTGCTGTTGAACTGATGGATAAACTGGTAGTGCCGTCCTAAAGATCCTTCAAGGGTGATTTCGTTATCAAATTTTTTCATGATGGAAAATCGGGGCGCTGCTAAGAATTCGGACAGCTCAGAAAAATAGGAAACCCTGATCCCGGATTGTATAATACAATTATGTAAAGCTGTCCACTTATCCTGGACATAGAATGAATGTAAATAACTGGATTGGAAGAACTGATAGGTTGTGTCGGAAGTTTCATCCTTTTTTTCATCTAGGAATTGAATATCATAAAATGAACCGCCAAAACCAGATGCAATTTTATGGTCTTTAAATCCTTTATAATTACCGTGTAGTTTGAATGTCATATCACTCACATTATTTTTTTCGCTGGAGGAACCTATCTGCATGGGATCCTGATTTACAATCGCTGTTTGATCCGATTCATAATTGCTGGTATAAGTATATTCAGAAATTGTCAATTTTGAGTCCCAAATATGATTCCAGTGAGTGTTCCAATTCAAACTTATGCCATTATTACTCCATTCTGTTTTTTGCTGGGTGATGGAAGTATCATACCCGAATGTACTTCCAAATCCGTAGAATTTCCTGGTTTCCCGGATAGAATCTTTACCGGTGGATATTGTGATGCTGATTTTGTTCTTTGGTGAAAGCAGATAGGAAAATTTGGTATTCTGGTCATTATAAGAAAAATTTGGGGAATAGGAAGCAAATTGACTTTTTGACATGTCAGCACTTTTTCCAATGAGATCAAACTGGTTATCTCCGGTGACAAAATTTTGAATGGAATTATATAATTCCGTTTGATTGGTGGACCTCCTCATATTCAATATCCAGCTCCCACGGTTTACAATGGGCAGTTCAATAGAAAATCCCTGGCTCATTAAATTTCCATAAAATGATCCGCGGGGCCGAAGGTTGTTGCCATTCCTGCTTGTTAATTCAATCACACTTGAAATTCGACCCCCAAATTGTGCAGGGAAACCGCCTTTGTAAACCTGAATATCCTTGATGGTATTGGCGTTGATCCCGCTTACAAACCCGAATAAGTGTCCCGTATGATAAATAGGCATGCCGTCAAGGAGAATCAAATTTTGGTCTGGCGTGCCCCCACGGATGTATAGATCGGAAGTTCCCCCTAATCCAAACTGAATCCCGGGGAGGAGCTGCAGGGACCTGAAAATATCCACCTCACCCAAATTGGGCAGGGTGGTTATATGCCGGGGAGAAAAAGAAATTTTCCCCGGTGTATCAGACCGATCCATAAATTCCCGGCCTTCTGCCGTGATCCAGACCCCTTCCGATAAAATAACCCTCGGCTGTAAATTGACCCTCAGCAGGCTATATTCATCTCTGGGGAAATTCAGGGCAATTCTGGTGGTTTTATACCCAATGTAAGATACGGAAAGGGAACAGGATCTTACAGGAATATTGACAAGTGAAAAAGCTCCGTCGGAGCTGGATATATCACCGATACCCAGATCAGGAATATAGATGTTGGCATGGGGAATTGTTTCCCCAGTCTCCAGATCAGTTACAAGCCCCGATAACCTGAACTGGTAGGGTTTCCCGGACTTGAATACTGTGAATTGCGTACCTGTTTGTTTCCACACCAGATCTGTTGTCGATAACACTCTATCCATAGCCTCAATGGGTGAGCAGGCACTGCAGTTGGCTGTAATAGGGATGCCCCGCACTGCCTCATCTGGAAAAATAACCGGGATTCGATGGATGTCAGTCATTTCCTGCAGGACATCCTGCAGGGGGAGTTTATCGAACGAGAAGGAAATGGAATCCTGGACCTGGGCTGTCAGTTGGCAGCATAGGGCCAACTGGAAAAAAAAGGGAAATTTTTCGGGGGTTAAACTAGAGGATCGTACACGTTTCACCATCAAATTTAAACTCATGCTGAGTCAATAGGGAAATGGTGCTCAGTACAGAGTTTAAATCACTTGCATCCAGCACACCGGTAACGGTGACGTCTGCAAGGGAGGGGTCAGTGAAGGTAAAAGAAATATCAAATATGCGCTCAATCTCGTCGCACACTTCCCGCAAGGGAGTTTGCTCACAAACCAGTTTATTGTGAATCCAGTCCGGATAGTCATTATAAGATTCAATTGCCGAACCAAGGTGTATCTCTGAAGGTTTAACATCTATCCTTTGACCACGGGTAAGAATGATGGATTTGGTTTGATTGGAAACCAGAACCATTCCTGTATTTACGCCCACTTCGAACCTGTCGGGACGAGCATGAATATTAAAGGTTGTACCTAATACTTTTACCTCGCCGTAGTCTGTATGGATCACGAAAGGAACAAGGCCCGGCTGAACGTCAAAGAAAGCTTCACCGCTTAGGGTTACATTACGGTGATCGCTGTTAAAATCTGTTTTGTAGGTGAGTTTGCTGCTGGAATTGAGAGTCACGGAAGACCCGTCATTAAGCAGCACGGTTTCAATTGAACCATACCGGGTCAGCACTGATTCTGTGGTCAGGAGATGGTAAACAATGGGCAGGCAAACTAATGCGGCCAGGGCCAAAGATACGATGTTTGACAGACGGGGCTTCCACCCCAGTATAGGAACTAAAGGAAATGGTGCAGCTTGGTTTTGACCCTTGTCCGGCTCAATGTCAGCGATGGCCATGCGCTGCTCGAGACGCATCCAGGCGTCATCCACTTCCGGTATCCGGGGCAGGTCAGCATAAACACTTTTTTCCCAGATCAGTTTTTCGATGTTATTCAGTTTTTTCATTTGTATGGGATTAACGTCTTTTTTGCGAAAAATACTCATAGATAATTGTTCAGGTTTTTCTTCAGGATTTTTATGGCCCTGTAGATCTGGTTTTCCACGGTACGGATACTCAGGTCCAGGAGTTCTGCAATTTCCGGGTTTGATTTGCCCTCGATACGGCTAAGGATAAAAATATTGCGGCATTTATCAGGGAGTTTTTCATTTACCAGTCGTTGAATTTCCTCCTGAAATACCTGCCCTTGGTTGATCATTTCCGGGTCATGAGTATCGGATCCTCCATAATCCGGTATGGAACTTTCATGCCGTTGGCGGACTTCTAAATGGCGAAAATGATCGTAACATAGGTTGGAACTGATACGGGCAATCAGGGAAAAGAATGACTTTTTTGGCTGTATGGAATTGCGGGTCTTCCAGACCCTCAGAAACGTTTCCTGGGTAATATCATCCGCTAGGTCTTCGTCCTTGACCCGGTATGCTACAAAACGAAATAAAGATTCATGATAGTTATAAAAAAGTTTTCGAAAGGCGGATTTATCTCCGCCTTTTACTTTTCCCAGGAGGTGTTGCTCTGTGTCTGTCATCACGGGGTTGTTGAGAATTTACTTGCTCTTGGAAAAGATGAAAATGACAGAAAAAATGACAGACCTCTTATAAATAAGACTGCAATCTCTATATTCAATGGTTCCATCTTTTTTCCTGCCCGCGTAGTTTTTCATCATTAAAAATGAAATATCAATGATTCGATCACATTACATAATAATTAAAAACCAGATGGCTTGGGCAGTAATGAAGAAACATTTTGATCTGTCTGGGGAATAATGGTCCAACATGCCCTAAATTCCATGGAATGAAAATTTTAAAGAAAATTAAAGAATCCAAATGCATGGCAGTTATCCTGCTTTCCATATTTGCAGGCGGTTGTTCCATGTTCATTATTCGCAGCTACCCCGAGGTTATTTATAATGACCGACAGCCCCTGATCTCAGTCACCTACGATTACGGTGAGATCGAAGTTCACCTGCCTCTGGTTTACCCCCGGTATCGACCGGAACAGATTGCTTTTCAGGTTTATTCCAGGGGCGACACAACATTTCCCCTGATCTCTGTCATGCAGGGTCCGTTGGACGAGATAGTTCTATTTTTACCCCACGGGGTCCTGGATGTGGAAGATTCCACAAACCTGATCAAGATTATGCCCCAGGACTATGATTTCCGGAACTTCTACGTTCCCTTTAAAGGCATAGGAGCCGGCCGGATCGACCTGCCGGTAAACGCAATAGATTTTAAACCGCTGATAGTACAGGGAGTTGTTACCCTGGCCCAAAACGACAGCACTCTGTCCGGTGTGGCTCTTTCCGTCCAGGTGTTCCCTGCTACCCTGGCCAGGACAAAATCGGACGAAAATGGTATTTTTGAAATGGGTATTCCCGGCGAATTTATGAAATCACCAAATATTGAACTGATTGCCGGAAGCAATCTGATCTTTAAGCCTTTTCGGCAGAAGCTGGATTATAGCAATACAAAAGGGATATACCAGGATGTGCGCATCGGGCCCAGTAAAACACTGGAAGGCCCCATTTATTTGACCAATAAAAAATATGTTCATTTTCGGGAAAATCCGGATGTGGGCTCCGACACCAAATTTCTTCTTGATAAAGGAGAATCGGTAGCTGTGAAACGGATGACCCGGGGGGAATATTTCGGAGATATTGAAGTGCTGCTTCAGGATGGGAAATTGGTTGTTTTTGACGGCTGGGTTGTAAAAGAAGACCTGACCCTGATGCAGCTGGAGAATATTTTTTCTAAGGAAAGTAACCATGAACCCGTGGAATAGATTCATCATATGTATCCTGGCTGTCTCCGGCAGCACGCTGCATGCCCAGATTGCTCTAAATGTGAATGCGATCCCCAGACAAGTGGAGGTGATAATGGACGGCATCTCCATTGGGGAAACCCCCATCAGGAACCAGCAGATCATACCTGGTCCCCACAATTTCGAGATCATCAAGGATGGCTACGCACCCTTGACCTATTCCCTGATCGTTAATCCGGCAAAAGCAGTCAACCTTGATTTTTACTTAAATCCCATTTACAAAATAAAATTCACGACAGAAGAAGAAGGCTTGACCTTTGAATTAAATAAAAACCATCAATGGAGCGATAAAAAAATCCGTTTAGAGTTAGAGGCTGGAGAACATATTCTCATCGTATATAAGAAAGATAAGGTCGTAGATGAGCAGACCATCCTGGTTGATGAGCCAAAACAATTTAAATATTTTTTTAAGAAAAAATTGTCTGATTGACTATGAAAATAATTTTCCTTTCTATCCTTATGGTTCCAATACTGCTGGCAGGAGGCCGAGGCAAGACAGTCTTGATGCTGAACCAGTTTGAAAACCAAATCCCGGAATTGAGTTCCACCCTGGAGGCCAATTTCAGCGGATCAGAGTTTCAATTCAGGGAACCCATAGAAAAATTGATCACGGACCTGGATGCGGAGCAGTATCCGGCAGCCAGCAGGATGGGTCTGGTCAAAATGGTGGGGAAAGAATATGGCGTGGATTATATCATTTATAATCAAATTCGGAATCAAGATGAACGTTTTTACCTTGAAGGCCAAATATTCAGCACCCGCTCCGGCGGACTCATCCTCCGGAGAAAGCTCGATTTACTGAATTATACAGAAAGCCAGGTGAATGAGCTAAACCTGTGGGTCGGAGAGATTATGAACATTGTCTATCCAGGGTGGCTCGAAAACAGGGAATCCATTCTTTTTTCAGATCCAGCTGACATAACCTATGAAAAAACACCCATGGGCGCTGCCATGCGCAGCCTGGCTGTCCCCGGCTTGGGTCAGGCGTACTCGGGGAAAAAACTTTCGGCTGCATTCTGGGTAGCTCTGGAATCATCTTTGAGTGTTGGTATCTTGCTGAGTTTCCTCAATTATGATGCTGCCGCCAATAATTTCTTACAGTACCAGAAGGATTATAGTAATACAGATGATGAGAAAGAGATAGCCCAATATAGAGAGCTTGCTATTTCGGAGCATGCCAAACATATACGCTATAATAATCTTATGATTGCGTTTGCATCTATCACCGGTACAACCTGGCTTGCCAACAGTGTCCATGCCTGGATCGTAGGACCCAGACCCTTCCATGAAATTTATAAGCAATGGGATACCACCGAACGGTGACCGGAGGATGAAGCATGAAAAAATTCTATCATCATTCTTTCTTTGTGTTGTGGCTGTTCTTTTGGTCCTGCACCATTCACAAAAAGGAACTGGATAACCCCGTTGATCAAGATGCGGATTACGCTGCTCCGCTCCCTTCCCTAGTTTTTTATCCCAAGACCCAGGAAAAGACAATGAATGATTCTGTGAAGGTGGAATCATTCATTGTCTTTAAATCAGATTCTACTGCGCCTTTTTCCGGGGTGCAGGTGGTGATCAATTATAACGCGGCAGTCCTGGCGCTGGATACATTAAGGCCAGGTCTTTTTATTACCGACACCAATAAGGTAAATCCGCTATTTGTCTACAACAATGAAACACCGGGCAATATTGAACTGTTCGCCTATTTCTTAGATACAGTGAAACTGGATATCGAAGGCACCGGCCACCTGGCGGATATCATTTTTCAGCCGATCACAACAGGAACTGCCATTATTGAATATGAGCTTGAGAACTGCCAGGTCATTGATCATGATGACCATGTAATTGAGATAAATGGCGAGCGTACAGCAGAGGTGGTTATACAGTGAAACAGAATTTTTTACTGTTTCTATCGGCACTGCTGCCCGCATTGATTACTGGACAAATCCTGTATCAGGAAAATTTTGACGCAGGAAATTGGCCTGCTGATTGGACTCATGAAGGAAATTGGGTCATTACCAGCAATCAGAATAGTGCACACGAAGGCAATGACACACCACCAGCGGCGGTTTTTGAATGGTCACCTCAACAGTATGATTTTGATCAAAGTATGATTACACCATTAATTGACGTGGGGGATAATGAAGGTGTGCTGGTTGAATTTTATTTTGCTTTAGATTTTTATCAGGCACAAGAGTTGAATGGACTACGTATTTCCTACAATGGGGGTGCTGGCTGGATTGAAGTACTGAACTATGCTATTGGTCCTGGTTTAGCAATACAAGATAATCC
>DKQR01000050.1:15373-15984 GCA_002471805.1 Fidelibacterota bacterium UBA7303
AAATGGTCAGCCTACGGAACAAATTCATGGGCCATTGATGCCTGGATTGTTGATAATATTAAGGTTTTGGCGCTGCCCAAGCTAACCAGCGTTACCATTGAATCTGCAAACGAAGATCCAGCCACCGCAACTGCCGAAACGAATATTTGGCTGAATTTTACAGCGAATTCAGATTTTACCGGTGATCCTTACGTACAGATCAATGGTAATGCCTGCAATGTAGACAATCTGGGAGGGATGAATTGGGTTGCCTATTATACGGTTCAAAGTTCTGATCCGGATGGACCGCTACAGTTCACGATCGATTTCACCGATGCCAATGGGATCGATGGCCAAACAGTAAAGCAGACCACAGACGGCAGCAACGTAATCGTGGATAATTCTGATCCGCCGCCATTCCCGGTTGGTGCTGTCACCAGTACCGGCGGAACGGTGGCGGCCAATATCTGGAATAGTACCAATACTGCCATTCAGTTGGAAGTAAATGTTCCCCAGGATTCGGCAGTGGCCAGTTTCAATTACTATCAAGGCAACAGTCTGCAGTTTGACGGAGCTAATGACGAAGTTTCCATCCCAGGATTAGCCGCGTATCAGGCAACCAATGCTCTGAC
>DKQR01000050.1:16381-17076 GCA_002471805.1 Fidelibacterota bacterium UBA7303
GGAGGAACCCAGGCTGGTTTTGGATTTGCTTTTTATTTAACTGGATGGAAATTCTTCTTAAAAACAACGACCAATTCAATTAATTATGCCAGTATGGCTGGAGCGCAAATGCCTGTTGGTCAGTGGAGCCATATGGCTGCTACCTACGATGGTTCCGAAGTAAAATTATACCGCAATGGCGCCTTGGTTGATTCCGCCGATGCCATGGGAAATGTTCAGTGGTCCGGTGCCCCTGCAGAAATGGTTCTGGGTAATTTTCCTAAGGATGGAACCGGTCATTTTTTTGAAGGCAATATTGATGAAGTGCGGCTATGGAATGTGGTACGAACCAAAGATCAGATAAAGGCGTCACGGGAGATCAATTTAACCGGAGAGGAAGCAGGGCTGGTAGGATACTGGCGGATAGATGAGGACTCCGGTGCTTCCACGGCTGATTCCACTGCAGCAGCAAACCATGCAAGTGTCAATGGCGCTACCTGGTCTGTACAGGATTCACCAATCGAATTTCAAACTCCTGTTTATGACACCGGTGTCATCGTTGGGTCTGCCTACCAGCTTCGGGGACGAATCGGGATAAATAATTTTGAAGTAATAGGTGAAAAAGATACAATTACCGCAGCTGATTTTAACGCTGGGACAAAGATAGTCTCTGCACCGGAAAGTGCGTTTGAAGCCTTGACAGGTTTTGCCCATGG
>DKQR01000044.1 GCA_002471805.1 Fidelibacterota bacterium UBA7303
GACCATGGCGAGGATTTGACCTATAAGCAATGTAAAATAGACCAGGCCAGATCCCAGAGGATTGAAACTGGAGTAAATCAGCATGGAACTGGCCCCCACGGCTGCGCCCCAAGAGAATCCCAGAGTCAGGCCCGATAGAAATACGGTGATGGAAATAAATTCCACATTGGGTACCAGCATGAACATAAAACCCAATCCAATGGCCACAGCGGAAAAAATTGCCGCCCGGACCAGGTTACTCAGGTTCATTATCTTTTAACAGCGGAATACGAAAATAATTGTGTCGATTGGTGAAAAGGCCCTGTTCCTGGTCTTCACTATAGGCGATATCCATGAGATTCATCTTGGCATCCATATGATCGATTAAATGCACCAGCAGTGCTTCCCTAAATGCAGGATTTTTCGGTGATTGCCATTCGTAACGACCCTGGTGCGCCAGGATGATATGTTCCACTTTCTGCCCCAGATCCTCTGGGAAACCCCTGATCTTATTTATCGTGTCCCGAACCATATCCCGGCCTATAACAATGTGGCCGATCAGGTGCCCTGCGGCGGTGTAATCTGCTTCATATTCCGAATCGATCTCCTCGAGTTTGCCAATGTCATGGAGCATTACTCCAGCCAGTAGTAAATCAGTATCTACCCGGTATAACGGAGCAATCTTCCTGGCGATACGAACCATGGTCAGGATATGCTCTAAATATCCGGAACGAAAATTATGGTGCATTTTTACGGAAGCGGGGTGAACCAGCAATTTTTTCTTATTTCTTTTATAAATGAGGCCCACCAGTTTTTTAAGGTATTTGTTTTTCATCCGGCCTATAACCCCTTCCACTTCCTGCCACATCTTCTTCGGATCCAGCCTGGATGAGGGTACGACTTTGGCCGGATCAAAACCATAGCGGCCATAATTTTGAACCGTAGCCCTTCGAATTTTCCGAACAATGAGCTGGGGGCGGTCCATGAAGGATTCCACATCCCCGGAAACTGCTACAGCGTCCCCTGGTTCAAATAAATTGTTTAAATCGGAAACCTTATCCCATATCTTGGCAGAAATGCGGCCGGTTTTATCCCTGAGCTCCAGATCCAGGTATAAATCTCCGCTGCGGGTATGACGCAGGTGTTTTTCAACACAGAGGTAAAATCCCTGGATGGAGGTGCCTTCCTTGAATTTTTCGATCGCAGTAAGTCTTTTCACCGGGAATGAATTTTCAGATGGAATATCAGTCCAGTCAAGAAGTTAAAAGCCTGTAAATTGAGTTGTGAATGATCTGCAATATTCAATCGAAGAGGTTTCATACAGGGACCGGGAAGACCGCAGAATTTTAAAAACCTGCCTCAGTAACTGGTTTTATTCACCAAAAATATTGAATTTTGTTGCCCCCTCCATGACCTTTCCATTTACATTCTCAACCTGGGTGAATTATTACCGAAAACTTTCAGGAATAACCACATTTGTGACGAAGCACGAGGGCTGGATTGTGGGGCATATAAGCCTTCACTTTGATGAAACAAAAAAAAATGCCCATTTATTTCATTTATTTATTGATCCGGGATACCGCAGGCGGGGTCTAGCTCAAAAAATGATTACAGTTGTGGAAGATCATGGAAGTAAGCTGGGCGCTGTCTCTTTTTCATTGTTTGTATTGCCAAAAAATGAGCCGGCCAGGATACTGTATGAAAAAAGAGGGTATCAAGAGGATGGCCTTGGTCGTACCGGCGGAATAAAATATTCAAAAATAAACTTGGACTAATCCACCGGACATTCAGCACAGCCGTGGATCCTGTCACCTGAGCTGAACTTCTTTATTGTACGATCCATGATTGCAATAACTGAACCGGCAAGTACAACCCCTAAGATAATATATTGCACCATTATGCATAGCCCAGAATTAACCCGCCCTGATAGACGATCAGGGAGGCCAGGTAAGCCAGCCCGGTCATATAGAAAACCATGAAAACCGGCCACTTCCAGGAATTGGTCTCCCGTTTCACAATGGCAAAGGTCGCCATGCATTGCGCAGCATAAACATAAAAAACCATTAAACTGAAAGCAACCAGCGGCGTGTAATTTGGCTCACCGGTTTCCGGATTCAAGTCATTTTTCAATGATTCGGTGATAGACACAACATTTTCGCCGCCGCCTTCTACATTATAGATCGTTGCCAAAGTGCTTACCATCACTTCCCTGGCCGCAAAGGATGTAACCAGGCCAATGCCTATTTTCCAGTCAAAGCCGAGCGGTTTGATCAGTGGTTCCATTGCATGGCCAATCTTTGCCGCATAGCTGCGCTGGATATCAGACCCTTTTTCCGTTTCCGGGAAGGAGGCCAGAAACCATAATACAATTGAAATGGCCATAATGATCTTCCCGGCATCCATAACAAATAATTTCCCCCGGGTGTAGACCTGGCGGAAAATGGACTTCATTACCGGAACTCGGTAAGGCGGTAATTCCATTACAAAGGAGGATTTTCTTTCTTCCTTGACCCACCGGCTGAAAAATATGGACAGGATCAATGCAGTAATCGTTCCCAAAAAATACATCACCACCAGGGTTAACCCTTGAAGACCGAAAATCCCCCAGATCGTCACCTGGGGAATAAAGGCTCCGATCATGAGCGCATAAACAGGCAACCGGGCGCTGCAGCTCATTAAAGGAAGAACCAGAATCGTCACCAGGCGTTCTTTCCAGCTGTCAATGGTTCTAGTAGCCATGATACCCGGGATTGCACAGGCATAACCACTCATCAGTGGTAGCACCGATCGTCCATGCAGCCCGACTTTGACCATGATTTTATCCATCATGATCGCCACCCGGGCCATGTACCCCGTATCCTCCAGAAGGGATAGAAAAAATATTAAAATGATGATTTGCGGCAGAAAAATAAGCACAGCGCCGGCGCCGCCAATGATCCCTTCTACGAGCAGGTCTTTCAAGACACTGGCTGGCAATGTGGAGGCAACCCAGTTCCCAAAGGAGGCAATGCCGGAATCAATCCAATCCATTGGGATCGTGGACCAGGAAAAAATAGCCTGAAATATAAAAGTCAAAAGCCCCACAAATACGATTGGCCCGATCCATTTGTGGATCAAAACCTTATCAATTTTTTCGCTTCGGGTCTGGGTCTCAATGTGGATCTCCGCTGCCGGGACCACCTGATCCAGCCAATGATATCTTAAAGTTGGCTCCAGCGTTTCCGGAGGAAACCCGATCGACCTGAGGTTTGCCCGGGAGGACTCCAAACTGGATCCATTGATAGTTGTATTTCCATACCCCTGCCCCGTGGTCACACTGCGAATCGCATAGGAATGCAGGAGTGCATCTGTATAATTCCCGCCTTTTTTATACTCCTTGATCATGGGACCGATGGCCTCTTTCACAGGATCAGGAATGGTCAGAAGTGCTGCCTGGTCTACTGGATGCCTGATGGTTTGTGCAACCTGATATTTCAATTGTTTGATCCCTTCCCTGTAGCGGGCAGAAATGGGAACGATGGCAGCTGTACCCAGCGTTGAATTCAGTTTCTCGGCATCGATTGCCAGCGATTTATTTCGGGCTAGATCCATCATATTGAGGGCCACGATCACCGGAATGCCCAGATCCAGCAGCTGCGAGGTGAGATAGAGATTCCGCTCCAAATTGGTTGCATCCACAACAGATATGATGCAGGCAGGTGCATGATCCGATTCCAACCAGCTGTCAACCTCCATGGCTACGATTACCTCATCCTGGGATTCAGGAACCAGACTATATGTTCCAGGCAGGTCTATGATTTCAATAGTATCATCTCCAATGGTGCAGCTTCCTGTTTTCCGTTCCACTGTTACACCTGGATAATTGGAGACTTTGTGATTCAATCCTGTCAGTGCGTTAAATAACGCAGTCTTGCCGGAATTGGGGTTTCCGATCAAGGCAATGGCTCCGATTCCCGACAGGTTATTCATGGATTTCAACTTTAATCTTAGAAGCATCAGCATACCTTAATGAGATCATTCCATTTTGAATCCGTAATTGAACTGGACCTTGAAAAGGCATTTTCTGAACCAGCCGAACTTTAATCCCAGCCCTGAAACCCATCTCGATTAACCTGGCCTGGAATTCAGGCGCCCCTCCCAGGGAAACAATGATCCCGGTTTGGGATGGTAACAGGTCTAATATGGACATGGCTTATTTTTTTATGGGTCTTACAAACAACTGATGCACATGGCGGACCAATTCATAGCCATTATCTAGGGCAATTTTTTCCTGGAGCTGTTCCAAACGGGAATTGTAAAATTCAATGATATTGCCTGTTTCCAAACAGATCATATGATCGTGGTGCTCTTCATCAATTTTAGACTCGAACCGGTTTTTGCCGTCACCAACATCCAGTTTTCTTACAAGCTTATTTTTCACCAGCACATCAATGGTTCTGTACACCGTGGCGCGGGAAACCTTTACCCCTTTACTACGGATACTTATGAATATATCATCTGCATCCCGATGCTTCCGAGAAATTCCAATCTCCGTCCACACAGCCAGACGCTGCCGGGTAAACCGTAAACCTTCCTTCTGCAGGACTTCTTTTAAAATTTGAATGTTTTTGGCTGCTGTTGCCATTCTTAATGAGATTGAGTCTCATCGTAATTTAGCATTGATCCTGAGAAAATTAAAACAGGATTATGAAATCAAAGAATCAGGCGATCTTTGTCAAGTTTGCATACTTGACGATGAGTTTTTTCTTGGTGCCGTCTTTAAAGATAACACCCACGCGCTGGTTTTCGCCAGTGCCGCTTAGGACCATGATTTTCCCAGTGCCAAATATGGAATGTTCAACCATGTCGCCAACCTTAAAATCATCAAAAGCTGTCACGGTACGAGTAACTTCCACCCGGGTCTGTTTCACGCGGCTGCCGCCAACCACCCGGTGGGTCACTGCAGACTGGAATTTAATCCTTTCCAGGTATTCATCAGGGATTTCCCCAATGAACCTGCTGGGCATACCCAGAAGGTTTTCTCCGCCCATTCGTCGGCGGTTTGTAGCATATATCAGGTAAACCCGTTCCTCAGCCCGGGTCATGGCCACATAAAAGAGGCGGCGCTCCTCCTCCAGCGATTCCTTGCTTTCCAGTGCGTTATACAAAGGAAACAGGCCATCATCCAGCCCGGCAATAAAGATCACCGGAAATTCCAGTCCCTTGGAGGAATGGGCTGTCATCATGGTGACCCGATTGTCAGAATCATTCCAGTGATCAATATCGGATAAAAGCGATACTTCTTCTAAAAAGTCGCTCAATGATGAATCCGGCATTTTTTGACAGAATTCGTCAATACTGTTCAATAATTCATTCACATTGTCCCAGCGTTCAGCATCATCGGGGTCATTGGATTTCTTAAAATGGCGGAGTATTCCCGCTTCTTCAACCAGGGCCCGTGCCAATTCGCAGGCACTCAGTTTTCCACGCAGATCATAGTATTTTTTTATCAGCTCAAAAAAGGATTCAAGCGCTTCGGATTGTTTGCCGCGGATAGGCAGTTTATCTGCATTTTCTAAAACATCAAACAGCTCGACTTTATCCAAGCCTGCCTGTTCCACGCATTTATCCATGGTCTTAGCACCAATCCCCCGGGGCGGGAAATTCACCACCCTTCTCAGGGAAATCGTATCTTTCAAATTCATGACCAGCCGCAGATAGGCCAGTACATCCTTTACTTCTTTACGGTCGTAAAAACGAATGCCGCCCACAATATTGTAGGGAATGCCCATTCTGCGGAAATTGTCCTCCAGGGCCCGGGATTGGGCATTGGTACGGTAAAGAACAGCAAAGTTGCTGAAGGTGCGCTTCTTCAGCTTGATCTCCTTTTCCAGCGCCGAAATAATTGCATCGGACTCTTCCAGTTCATCTCTTGTTTCAAACAGGCCGATCAATTCCCCGGAACCGTTGGCCGCCACCAGGTTTTTCTTGGCTCGTTTATCGTTATGGGTAACCACAGCGGTAGCCGCGTCCAGTATCTGCTGGGTAGAGCGATAATTTTTTTCCAGAGTGAAAATATGGCAGCTGGGGAAAAATTTCTCAAAATCCAGTATATTTGTCACATCGGCTCCCCGCCATCCGTAAATGGATTGATCATCGTCACCCACTACAGAGATATTTTCATTTTTCTCTGCCAGGCGGGTAATAAAAAAGTACTGCGGGCGGTTGGTATCCTGGTATTCATCCACCAGGATATATTTCCATATATTCTGATATTTCTCCAATACTTTCGGGGCTTTGTCAAATAATTCCAGGGGATACAGCAGCAGGTCGTCAAAATCCAGCGCTTCATTTTCCCTTAACGCAGCCTGATAGGCTGCATAGACTTCTGCCGACGTTATTTCCAGCTTGGTCCGGGCCTTTTTGAGCTGGGCACTGGGCATGATCATTTTATTTTTCAAATAACTGATCTGACTTCGGACCGCATTTGGTCCCAGGATATCTTTATGGACATTTAATTTTTTAAGGATCACTTTGATCAGGTCCATTTGATCCTGAACATCGTAAATCGCAAAACTGGGACTCAGGTTTACATGCCTGGCCTCAGTCCTAAGCAGGCGGGCACAGATGGAGTGAAAGGTGCCAATCGTAATAGGCAGCGAATCCGTTTTGAGCAGTTTCATAACCCGTTCTTTCATCTCCGCTGCAGCTTTGTTGGTAAAAGTTACGGCCAGAATATCTTCCGGCTGATAATGCCCATCCTGGATCAGGTGTACCATTTTATGGGTCAGTACGCGGGTTTTTCCGCTGCCCGCTCCCGCAAATATCAGCACCGGGCCATCCACTGCTTCCACTGCCCTGCCCTGCACCTTATTAAGCCCTTTTAAGCTCATTTTCGTCTATTCCTTTTCAGCGCTTTACGCAGTTTCTGCAGTTTCTTCTTAGCACGATTATGCTCTTTTTCTGTCTTTGAAAAAGTATGGTAGCCGTCCCCTTTAGCGACAAAAAATAAATATTCATTTTCTTCCGGGTAGAGAGCAGCGAGCAACGATTTTTTACCAGGAGAATTTATTGGTCCTGGAGGCAAGCCCTCATGCAGGTATGTATTATAGGGAGATTTAATCCGCAGGTCCCGGTTCAGCAGCCTTCTCGGCCCATCATCTATAATATACTGTATTGTAGGATCTGCCTGCAGTTTCATCCCGCTCTCCAAGCGGTTATGGTACACGGCAGAAATGACCGGCCTTTCATCGTCATAAATAGCCTCTCCTTCGATAATGGATGCAAGTGTCACAATTTCATGTTTTGTTAAGCCCAGTGCCGTTGCCCTGTATTCCCTAGCCTTGGTCCAGAATTTCCTGCTTTCATTTACAAGTATATTTAAAACAGATTCCGGGTCAGTATTTTCAGAAAGTAAATATGTGTCAGGAAATAAATAGCCTTCCGCAGAACTGCTATTGATCTGGTGCTTGCGCAAAAATGCCTCCCGGTTGGCCAGACCTTCTATTTTCTCCGCTTCTAAATCTAGTTTTTCCGCCAGATGATTTGCAAATTGTCTGACAGTCCAGCCTTCCAGAAATGTGATTTTTTCCAACTCCGGAGAACCGTGGACCAGCTGCTGAATAATTGCATAATTATTGGTCGCATCCTGCAAATGAAACGTTCCAGTGGGTATTTTACGTTCCTTGCCCATTAGCTGTGCGGCCCACAAAAATGTACTTGTATTGGTAATCAATTTATTGTTTTTCATCTGCTGTGCAAGCTGCAAAAGAGAGATTCCTGATTTAACCGTTACTTTTGCAACCTTGCCGGAATTTTGCTGAGGCCAGAACAAGATTAAAGCAACTGAAGTGAAAACCACGGAAAAAAAAACAGCTGCACCATAGAGAAAATGTGTTTTTCCCTTATCTAAAGTATCCATTTCAGGGCGGCGAATTTATCATAACTTATTTCGGCTTGTCAATTTGGTTTCTTGACTGTTTCTGAGACAAAAACAGCTTTGGGGCCGGTGGAATAAAATGTAATTTCCCCGCCGCCATGAGTAAGCTGTTCCACAGTAAAGACAGTGATGATAGCAAACCGCTCTTTGAGAGTTGGTCCTTTTCCAAAACAAATTATGTTCTTTTTGGTATTGGGCTGGCACTTGTCATCTTTGGCTATTTAGTTATGTACCAAGGGCCGGAAGGTGTGGATAGTTTTGAAAGTGTTACCTTGGCACCCATCATGCTGTTTATCGGTTACATTATTTTTATTCCTGCAGCATTGATCTACCGGGAAAAGTCACCGGAAATTGAAGATAATTTGGGATCGTAGTTCAGTTGGTTAGAACGCCGGCCTGTCAAGCCGGAGGTCGAGGGTTCGAGTCCCTTCGGTCCCGCTCTCTTAAACCCCGTTTTCTCGTCGAGAGTTCGGGGTTTTTTGTTGCCCTTTTGTACTTTCCCGATATGACAGAAATAGACACAAATAGACCGTTTTTGAAGTAACCACCTGTAATTAGCCTGTATTTTTTTTATAGCTTTTGCTTTAAAAAAGTAGTTTTTAACATAAAAAAAAGCCCCTGATTAAGGAGCTTCCTTTTTACCGTTAAAGTAATGTAGATAATCAGATTATTTTATCCAATTCATCCAAAGCTGACTTATAGTTATCATCAACTAAATCCACATAATATTTTTCAGTCGTTTTAACAGATGCATGGCCAAGCAGCTTTGATACAGTGTAAATATCCGCTACATTATTCTGGATCAGTAAGGATCCAAACGTCTTCCTCAGTGAGTGGGTATTCGCACCTTTAATCTTGGCAGACTTATAATACTTTGCAATTTTCTTCGTAATATAGTCAGGATTAAAGTTAAACGGTGTTTTAGGATCATTATCTTTGATCTCTGTAAACAATTCAAACAATGTTTGATTCATTGGTAGAAACCGTTTTGATTGACCTTTCTGCCCGTTAATCATCACTTTCCTTTCATCAAAATCCACATTATCCCAGGTAAATAGCGGTGGCAGTAACTCATTACGCCTTGCACCCGTATGTAAATACGCTTTGACAATACGAAGAAATTGGATATTCTCGTCAGCCTTAATAGTTGAAATCAATTTTTCCACTTCATTTTTTGTTAAGAACCTAACGGAAATATTGTCATGCTTGGGCAGTTTGACCCCTTTAACCGGATTAGCACTGATTAGTCCCCAATCAATTGCTCGGTTAAACATTGTTTTCAATACACGCAATTCAATGGAGACTGTAGCAGACTTTTTACCGTTTTCTAATCGAAGGTCCTTAAATCCTTCTATTTTTTCTATGGTGATTTTGCTTAGTTCGATATCCTTTTCTAAAAAACTTGTGAAATTTTCCAATACAATCTCTTCTCTTTCCGTCGTTTTAGGTGTTTTGTTCCGTTTGGAATCCTTTATATATCTTGATTTTAGTTGGGAAAAGAATGTTTCTCTAAAATCCGGGTTAGATTTTCCAATTTTGCCAAAAGCAACATCTTTTTCTATCTCTGCTTTTATCTTTATAGCGTCCTTATAAGAACATCTAACTCTTTTTGATGTCCACTTTTTAGTTAATGGATGGCGAAAGTTTATTTGGTAAGACACTCCGTCTTTTCGCTGCATCTTTTTCATTGTAGCCATTTATACCTCCAGTATACCATTAATGATTTTATCTCGCTCATCACCTGACATTGATTCGTTCAATATCATTTTAACAGAAGATTGCGGAATCCTGATCTGGCGGCGTATGTGATACACCGGGAGATCCACGTGACCGATCAAACGGTCAACCGTTCTGGTTGATACTTGCAAATGATCTGCAACTTGCTGTTTC
>DKQR01000135.1:0-4204 GCA_002471805.1 Fidelibacterota bacterium UBA7303
CTCATCATTAAATGGCAGGTTTAAGTCTCCCGAATTTACCCATGCCGTTTGCCAAATAGACGCTAGATCAACAATAGCACAATGAATCACACTAATCGTCATTGAATCAACTTCATCCCAAAGGGTATTATAATAAGTTGAATTGTAATTCGGATCTTGATCTGCCGCCAGATCATCCGCATCAATAATTTCACTAGCATAAGGATATATTTCACCAATATATCGAAAAACTGAATCAATTACAGAACTCCAATAAATACCTAATGAATCAGGCAGGGGTAATTCTGATAAATGGGGATTGATCATATGGGTTTCATATCTCGAATGGATACCATAATTACCAGTTAATTGCCCATTGTAATTCAATGTAAGATGGAGAGGCTGGTGGGAATCTGCAACATAATGGCCAAGTTCTGCGGCTACCTGCCAAACGGCCTCCCATTGTCCACTGGCCATGAGTACAGTCAAACTATCTGTCCATGTTTCAATAACCCAGGGTATGGTACCATTATCAATGATCACATCATACCCATACTGCTCCACTGCCTCATCCCAATCATGCGGAAATGTTCCTTCAAAAAACTCAGGATAATAATCAATGTCTATATAATGATAATATCCGGGTAAATCGTCTACGTCTGGATCGGTTGAATGCTCACGGAGATAATTTCTGTGTTCTTGAAAAAAATCCATTTCAGGCGGCAGGCAGTCCACCGCATTTTCATTAATATAGCGGTGAGTTCCCCAACCCCAAGCATATACTAAATCTTGCCGCATGAAAGTTATAGCCAATATAAAAAGTATCAGAAAACGTGTAATGCGGTTAATCATCTCAAAATCTACCCATCATCGCAGTAACAAAAAACCCCGCTCAGGGCGGGGCTTTATGGTATGAATATGCAAAAGTTATTGCACACCAGTGATTTTGCTTGGTCCTTCAAGAACACCAAAATCCTTCATTGATATGTTGACAAAATTTGGATTGTTTTCAAGGGCATTAATGAATAGTTCACTTTTAGCAAAAGTTTCCATCGCTTGCTGATTCTCCCAGGTGTAAACACCACCATATGTATTGTTTTCCTGGTCACACAACCAAACTTTTGAGACAAGCCCAGGTACACCAGCGAAAGCTGGAGCCGCAGTGTCTGCTATTTGCATGAAGTCATCATGATTGATACCTTCGAGGTTGAAATTAACGACCTGTATATGCATTTCTCTTTCCTCTCATTTTGATTCTCTTGTTTGTAATAACCCCAAGTTTGCCGTTATTTAGAGGCATACTTGCACGCACGCAAGGTACATAATTCGTGAAAATATATCAAAATAATTATACTAGATAAAACGTTGAATCTGATAATCATTACAATATTCTATCCAGCGGTTATAAGCCCGATCTAAACCCACAATTAAAAACCGCGCTAGTTTTTTCAAATCAATTTACCTGTATGAAACCCGTTGTTCAGGGCACTTGTCCAATCAGGAATGGGTACCGAATCTCCTGACCAAAATCCGGCGGAAACTCCACCAGCACCGTATCATAGATCCCCAGAAGCTGTAGTTTGCCGCTGCTACCTACAGAATCCTTATTACTCTTCCACCATAGCCGGTCAATACCGTCCTCTTCCTGGTCGGAAAATAATAATTCATAGAATCCTGTGTCCAGCTGTACAGGTATTTTGTAGAGCTGGTCATCTTCCAGGTTATCCATCTTCAATACGGTAGAATCGGCCTGGTTGCGGATGGAAAGCGTATTTTCCCTGGCCCTTCCAAAGTTATTGGTCTGCAGGTAAATAGTAAAAGCTTCCGGCAGCACAGCGGGTATTGGTACCCTGGTCATGCGTCGGCTGTCCTGGGGGTAGTCATCTCTCATACCGTTTACGGCTGCGATCTCAACCACAAAGGTCTGGTCCTGGTTAAGGCCCGACCAGTCAGGTACGGGCAGTGCAATCTCCGTCTGTTCCAAAAAGACCAGCAGGCCTCGCCATCGGTATGTAGATTGGACACCATTCAGTATTCCGTAGGTAATTCTCATGTTGCGGATTACATCGGATCCACTGTTTTGGACAAGGATCCTGGGTTCGAAAAGGGTCGGGTTTATACGCGAATAGTTATCCTCAGAACTGGGGTTGATAACCTCTTTCAATTCAGCATTGACCGAAAAATGCGGCGGACCGTAAGAGAACAACTGGTGGGCCATGCGATAAATACCGAGGTTTTCCCGTTCATCTACTGGCGGCTCAATTTCATAGTTGATAGTGACCGTCGCACCCGGTTCTACCAAATCGGTGATCTCAAAAGAATATTCGTCCACTTTTGTTCCCGGGCACCAGCCAGCTCGATCGTAGGGCCAGGTGCCGCCCTGGGGATACACGGCATTGTTGCCACAGTCTTTCCAGATATTCCAGGTGAATGTTTTATTGCCGTTGAGCCAATATGCATGCCATTTATCGGTCCATTCACAGCAATTGTCGGGGCCCTCGTGCCCGTGACCGGAAATGATCGCCTTTAAGCGGTACCCTGCCGCATCCGGTCGCAGGATAAGTTCTTTTGCCTGCAGGACAGAATCGCCCGCCAGGGCGCTGTAACGGTACATATAGCTGTAATGCTCATCTAATTTTCCGGGGGAATATACATTTTCTACTTTTAGAACATCCCGGACTGGAGTGCCGGCGATAAACAGGAATTTCAAGTCCAGAAGTTCCTGGTTGTTGCCCATGGTTAGATCCAAGTCTCCTTTCAGGAGCGGCGCATAATCGGTAATGTCGTAGGTCCAGGTCCAGCCCTGATCCCCACCCAGGTACAGCCTCTTGCCGTAAGGCGTCACATAACTGCCAAGCTTGAACACCTCAGTACTGGCTCCCGCCGGAACGTGCAGCAGCACATCCCAGATATAATCCCATTCCCCGCAGTCATATTTATCGCCCCTGGTGGAGGGGTCACATTTCAGGGTCTGTACCAGCCATATCTTATTCCAAGTCGTATTCTCACTGGGAAAAGATACAGTAACGCGGTACGGAGCGTTCCAGCCTTCCGGGCTGGGTGTCTCGAAGGTGATGGGGTGGATAACCAATGTGTCACTGCTCTTCATTTCCGCGGGAACCAGGCCAAGGAAAAGAAGAAATACAAAGGGACGATACAACAGGTCAGCTTTTACGTTCATAAAAGGCATGAAAATAAAATATTTTTTAAGGAATGAAAAGCCGGATGGTAGAAAAACCCCCGCTAAGAGCGGGGCTTGATTGAAATAGGCTATTTTATTTTAAAATCAAACCCAGACATCATTAGGAGCAGTTAAATCACCAACTCCATCACCTGTGTTAATAACTCCTTTCGATTCGACAAGCATTATCTGACATTCTTTTTTTGCATACGGTTTATGTTCTACACCAGCAGGAACTACATACATTTCACCTTTTGATAAGTTGATCGTACCATTTCGAAATTCAATTTTCATTTTTCCATCAATTACCATAAACACTTCATCTGTATCTTTATGATTATGCCAGATAAATTCTCCCTTAATTTTTGCTAACTTAAACTGATAGTCATTCATCTCTGCGATCACTTTTGGGGTCCAGTGTTCGGAGAATTTTTTAAACTTCTCATGTAGATTAATTTTTTTGTTTATCATATCCAAATCTACCCACCATCCCACAAACAAAAAACCCCGGGTGACCGGGGCCAATAATATTATTAAGCCATATTACACTTTTTACATATTTCTTTTTTCAATCCATAAGATGGAAAATCAGCATACCTGTGAATTGTTTTTTTTTGATAATTAAATTCCCATACAAAACCACATTCAGGACACTTTTTTAATTTTTCCTTTTCATGCTTCCTTATATCTGGAATTACAGGATTAGGAATAGTTATAGATGATTCGCCCACTTAATTATATCTTTACATACTTAAGCATTGTGTTAATCTACTGCTGGTTCTAATAAAAAACCCCGGTTTCCCGGGGTTTAATAAAAATAATAATTAGGTAATCAAACTGGCGATATTTCTATGGCTTTAGGACCTCTATCTCCATCGACAACTTTAAACTCAACTTTATCTCCATCCATAACATAAGTATCATTGGATATACCCGATGCGTGAAAAAAATAATCCTTTCCATCGTCACCCGCTATAAATCCATATTTTTTCCCTTTATTATAAAATTTTACTTTTCCAGTCTGCATTATTTAAACCTCATTTT
>DKQR01000135.1:4574-7031 GCA_002471805.1 Fidelibacterota bacterium UBA7303
GATCAGGGCTTGATGTTGTGAAAAAGGGTAAGTCTATTTTAGCAATATCATCTTTCTGGTCTGCCTGAACTCTCCGGCCTGGATCGTATAAAGATATACACCTGCCGCAACGGGCTTCCCGGCATCATTGGTGGCATCCCAGCGTATTGAATGAAACCCAGCCTCTTTTTCAGATGAGACCAATGTTTTTATTTTCCTGCCTACAAGATTATGAACACCAAGTGTGACATGTTTTTTTTGGACTAGGTCATAATCAATTCGGGCTTCAGGATTAAACGGATTTGGGTACGCATCACCCAGGGCATACGCAGTTGGCAACTCTGTCCCACCAATCGTACCTAGCATTTCAATATCAAGCACGAAATCATCATGCCAGTAGAGATTTTCACCGGAATTTATATCAACATTGAACAAAATAGTTGAATCAGAGTTGCAATTATCATTCAGCAAAACAACAAAGAAATTTGTAGGGGTAGACTCACCAGCCGAAATATCACCCATATTAAAAATGTCTTCGGAGATGCTTGATAAACAATTCATGCTCTCTGCTTCAAAGGATATAGAAATATCCGGTGCAATCTGTTCTGTTCCGTTATTTTCAACGTTAAAGTCTAATGCTATCCCATCTCCTGGATGGGCTGTTAATTCACCGAATATATTCACTCCTAATGGACCTACAGAGGTAAAATAGCCTGTATCCTCGTAATATATCGTATCATTTTCAAGTCCGTTGATCATTTCAAGGTCAACGGAAAAAAATGATTCTGTTGCGGGAGACCAGTGGGTGAACCAGGTACCATCGTTATTTATCAGGTCTACTACAACTGTTTCTCCGCTGATTGCATTATGAATAAAAGCCTGAATGGAAATTTCATCATTGCCACCCAATATTTCAGCACTGATAACTACACTATCCTGTCCTAATGCAACGTAGGTTGGTTCAACATTTATATTTGTCAATCCGGTTCCTGAAACGTTGAATATTATAAAGTTCGTAGGTCCAGTTACACCCCGATCATCTGTGGCCGATACACCAATAACGTCTGAGCCGTTAAAATCCATAGGTGCTGTGTAACTAAATTTTCGTCTCCGGCCACCATACAATTCTATACTCCCACCGTTATTGGGATCTGACTCCAGGTTGAACCAGAATGGATTACCATCATCAGTGACAGTGAATTCATCGGTAATGGTTTCACCCAGTTCTACTTCAAATTGTTGAAGATCAACTGTAGGAGCTTGATTAGGTATATCATCGCAAATAAAACTATTTTCTCCAACCAGATTACTGTTGATAAAAAATTGTACTGTCCAATTCCCAAGGGCAATTCCACCGGTCCACCAATTACCCCAAAAATACCAGAAAGATTGTGTCATATATTCAATACCAGCCGGCCACCAAGTAGTCTGACCGGGTACCCAATTATACTCAGTTACGAATTCACCATCTCGATAGTACCTTCTTTTCAATGTATCTGTAATAAAAAGATTTCTTATTAATACATATTGTAAAAAATATTCGCCGGGATTTATGTGTTCAATAACGGGGAGGTTTTCTGATGTTAAATAATTCAAATTCTGCTCAGCATTAGGATATGATGTTGAAACATACCACAACAATTTTTGCTCATAAATAGTTGTATCTCCTATAAAGGGCAGCTGGTCGACCCAGAGGGATAGACCCGGACTGCAGTTTCCTTCCCAGGGATCAATAACATTGCCATTTTCGTCCTGTACCTCGAAGTGTAAGTGAGCACCATTAGAAATACCTGAACTCCCTACAAAACCTAGGGTATCTCCTGTTGAAACTGTGTCACCAACTGATACGGAAACTGATTCTTTTTTCATATGTAGGTAAAAGGTATTATTCCCATCAGAATGGGATACAACCACAGTATTGCTCACCGCAGAATTATTCCAGTAGTTATACCTGTCAAATTCTCCATCATGGGTATATGTAACCACACCAGGAGCTGCAGCCAGGATAGGGTTATCCATTTCATCCATATGATAAAATCCACCGATAGCAATATCTGTGCCCCGATGCCCATCATATGTTACATAGTTGCAGGAATAATCCTGAATCCAACCATTGGCAGGATTCTCATCGATGTAATTAGTAATATGATGATTCACACTATCATTATTATTAACCATTCCGCCATTGCCCATGGGATCTTGAAACATGACCGTATCGCGCATTGAGCTCCAGTCTATCTGCAGCATATGATCCATTATATATGATCGTTCTTCATCAGAGATACATTTCACTCCTGCAGGACGCTCATTTGGGAAAGGGCCGCCTCCGACTTTGATTTCTCTTTGCTGACCAATTAGAAGTGACGCAATGTATAGTAGTGTTATTCCGTATTTCATATTCAGTATTTCCTCTCAATTTGATAAAACTTAAAGATTGTAGAGATAAGGTTCACCATTTTTATATCCCTCCCTGATCCA
>DKQR01000135.1:7368-10241 GCA_002471805.1 Fidelibacterota bacterium UBA7303
CAGGGCTTGATGTTGTGAAAAGGGTAAGTCTATTTAAGGAATACCATCTTATTCGTTTGTCGATACTGCCCCGCCTCTATCGTATACAGGTATAGTCCAGCCGGTACTGGTGCTCCTTTATCATTGGTAGAATTCCATTGCACTGATTTGTAGCCTGCAGTTTGCTTACTGCTGACTAATGTACTGACTTGTCTGCCCATTATATCATAGATAGTGATGTTGACATTGGTGTCTTCTGGGAGGTCGTAGCGTAATGTTGTCACTGGGTTAAAAGGATTTGGATAATTGGGTTTCACCGAAAACACTTCCGGTTTTAGTTCATTAATATATTTTGAATCAAGTTGTTCATCAATATAATAAAGTCCAAATAGTATCATCATTTCATCTGTACTCAATAAACCAAATGTAGTTGTTTCATCCGTGTCATTGTAATAGGTCGCTTCAAGTTCGAGACCATCGAATTGACCAAAATTCATAGGCGGATCATAATCAATTACAGGCGGGTGTTCCCAATCTAAAGCAAGATAAATTAATTCTCTATAACCTGAATCGATTGCAGATCTTCTATATACCTTAAAACTAATATTTTTCTTATGCGCATGTGACTGTATTTGAAATATTTTTAATTCTTGCTCAACTGCATCAGGAAACCAGAATATCTCATTCACGGTAGTGGTATCCCATGGAGGTAATTCAAAATCATCAACATTTAACATTAAATAATCTGCCACGTGGTCCACAGTTGTTGAGTCAATTGTATGAATGTTTGTATAGACTTCACCTATAATTATTTCATCAGAATAGTTTGCATAGTGCGAATTCATATCAATACCATATTCTGGGTAAATCTTTAGAGCTATTCCCTCAGGGAATGTGTATTGAAAAAACCTTGTTTGTGTACCGGTGATAAACTTCTGAAATAACATATACATTAACGTGGATTGGTTCACCGACCCATCTGTATTTCTGATATCACGATAAACCCCGGTTGGAGGCAAAGATCCGCCAGAATTAAATATGTCATCATCATAAGTATAAAGAATAAAATGATGGCTACCTGACGCCATTGCAATCTCTATTTTATTTACATAAACTGGATCAGTTGTATCAAGTTCAGTAAAATAAAATAATTCTCTTTCAAACTGTGGTTCTACTTCAAATGGTCCCAAATGAAGTTGCAATCCATTTTCAGGAGGAGGCAGAGCTTCAAATTCCGGGAGGGTAAAACGGGAAGTGTCTTCTAATAAACTTATATCAGATACAACCCCTGTGTCTGGCACTCCGGCAATGATCCATTGGCGGATGAACTCCAACTGGCCATTAGTGAGAAAATCCACTCCCAGCGGCATGATGCTACCATATTCAGGATGATCTTCATAAAAGTGTTCAAAATCCTGTGCGTTTATTTTTTCCCATAAGAAACTATTGTAAATACTGGCGATACCATCCGTGCCCACAAGTAGCAGTCCATCTCCAGCTGCAAATTGATTATGAGGGATTACATTAATTAATTCTTCATAGGCAACATCTTCTGCAAGTATTAAGCCTGACTGTTCTGCAAAATACATTCCATGATCATGACAGGAAATACAATTTGGGGTCCAAATACTATCTTGAATAACATCCCATGTTGAATTCTGTCCCATTAAATAACATAATGAAAAAGAGAGAATGATAATTGTTCTATTCATAATTATTAATCATACAAAAAGGTTTGCTAATATAAAAACTAAATTTTTTTATATTTGCCAATTCCACAAACAAAAAACCCCGGGTGACCGGGGCTGGATGAACAATTAAACATAATTTGTTTACATATCTTGTAAATAATCTGACAACAGCAGCAAATCAAAAATATCTACTTCTGAATCAAAATTAATGTCTGCTGCACTCACTGAGTCATTTCCAACTATTACAAAAGAGAGTAGCATCTCAAAATCAGAAATATTAACTACACCATCATTATTTATATCATATGGTAGATTATCAGTCTGTTCATCCACTGGCAAGAAATTATGAATCACTCTCAAACCTTCTACTTCCCAATTTGATACCACTATTTCAGGTGTGAAATCCATATTTAAATCTGCTGTCGCAATAGATAGTGGAAAGCTCCCTATACCTAATTCCATTTGCTCTTCAAGTATTATGTTCCCTTCAGTACTTGTATTGACCATGATTGATATACCACCCATCCAATCATTAGTTAGAATATCAGGCTTGCCATCGCCATTTAAGTCGGAAATATCTATGCCAACAGGGAGTGAATTAGATTGATACTGATAAAAGTCACTATAGTCATATTCAAACAGTAATTCAGAATCTGTACTTGTATTCCTAAGTATAGATATACCACTAGGTGAGCAGAGACTACAAGTGCCATTTGCTACGATAATATCAAGCCTTCCATCTCCATCAATATCAGCTAATGTTGGGGAGTATGCACTCCAATCATAAGCAGAATAACCATCCAAATCTTCGCCCCCAGATTGAACTATAAGTTCTAAACTAAAATCAATATTTTCTTCCGTACTGGTATTGGAGTATATATAAACATCTCTTCTATCAGTAGTATTAGCAGTCGAGACCATATCAATCATTCCATCGCCATTTAAGTCTCCAAAAACAGGACGAGGGTCTGCATAATCTTCAATAATAACTTTATTGGCAAACGATACCTCATTACCTTGAGTTGTATTTATATAAACATTCATTTTGCTCCAAGATGAACCCCTTATTGTTACTATATCAAGTTTGCCATCGCCATTAATATCTTGAAGCTGAGCATAAGCTTCATAGCCATCCCCTTCAATAATTATAGGACTATCAAATGAAAAACTATGATTTTGACTGGTATTGATAAAAATACAGGT
>DKQR01000022.1:0-23867 GCA_002471805.1 Fidelibacterota bacterium UBA7303
TATATATCACCTGAAAACACTGTTGGTACATTGTCATTATGGAAAAAAGAGCATGAGGCTAACGGCCACAAATGTCGCACGGTCACATTTTTCAGATCCCCAAAAAATTTTGAAGAGGATATCTGTTTAGACCTGCCCTTTAATTTCACTAAACCTTGGCTGGCTGGCCTTCGGAACCGAGTGTATCAAAGATACCGCGGGGAGGAAGGGTATTTTAAGGAAAAGGAAGGATGCCCTCCCGTTTGGGAGCCGGAGGGCTGGTTCGATTCACAGTTCTTGAAATTTAAAGATTTGCTATGGCGCCCGAAGGTATTAGAGACTATAGATAAACACAATTTATATGATTTTGACGTGGTTCATTTTGAGAGCGGAATGGATTTTTTTAAAGATGAAAGTTTTGTGAGAGCCCTTTATGAAAAAGGGAAAAAGATCATCTGCCATTATCATGGCGAAGACCTTCGAACCCGGGGAGTGATGCCGGTTATTGATACTCTATCCGATTTGAACCTGACCAATGAAGTGGATCTGCTTACAAAACATCCCGATATTCACTATTTATTTCTGCCCTTCGAAACTGATTGTTTTAAGCCTAAGAATGATATCTCAGACAAAACCCGGGTTGCCCACGCCCCCACAAACAGGCACTATAAAGGTTCTGAGGACATTATTTCCGCTTGTGCAAAACTAGAGCAAGATGGCCTGATAGTTTTCGATTTGATCGAAAACCTATCCCACAAGGAAGCTTTAACAAGAAAACAGCTTGCTGATATTTTCATTGACCAAGTCGGTGATCTTGGGGGCTGGGGATATGGAATGAACTCGGTAGAATCTCTAGCCATGGGAATCTGTACCTTAACAGAGATGAATGAAGCCTACCAAGCGTTCATACCGGATCATCCCTTTGTGCCGGTTGATTCCGGCTCCATTACCAAAGTTCTAACAGAACTGATTCAGAATAGAAAAAAAATTGTTGATTTTGGACTAAAATCCAGGGCTTGGGTTACAGAGTACCACGATATTAAACAAGTATCAAAAAAGCTATATAGCTACTATCAGTCTATCGGCCTCTCCGTATGAAACAGGAGATATATAAACCATCATTTCTCTTCTTCTCAAGATTAATTAGCGCTTTGCTTACACCTTTTTATCTTATTCTTAATCTTTTCAGAATAAGAAAATTGTTCCAGGAAGATATTATAAAAACTATTCTGGTAACAGAATACCATCGTATTGGTGATGTGCTTATGATAGCCCCTGCTCTAAAGGCTTTGAAAGAGCATTTCAAGGATGCGCAGCTTATTTTATTGTGTTCATCTGCCGCTGCTTCTCTGGCTCGCGATCTTCAGCTGGCAGATGAGGTTATTGTTTTTGATGCGCCCTGGACAACCTGGTCTTTTTCGCCTTTTAAATGGATTAAGGCCCGTTCTTTTGCCAGATCATTTGGTAAAAGAAAAATTAATTTAGCGATTGATTTTAAGGGCGATATCAGAAACAGCTGGTTTTTATGGCACATGAAAAGTGAACACAGTCTGGGGTATACAACCACTGGGGGAGGCTATTTTTTTTCTAGAACTTTCCTGTTCCCTTTTGAAATGCATCAAACAGAGCGCGCTCTGCACCTGGTTTCAAAAATAGGAGCTAAGCCTGTCATATCAATGGGGAAAAAATGGGCGGTTAAAAAGGGTGGATATATTGTATTGCACCCCGGAACCATTGATTCAAGAAGAGGCTGGCCGTTACATCACTGGATTGCATTGATCAATACTTTAACTGCTGATTTTGAATTGGCAATCGTCAGAACTAAAGAATCTGTAGAATTAGTTGAAGCAGTGAAAAAAAATAATTTAGCAGTATATATTTTCGAAGGGAACATTGTTCAATTTAAAAATTGGCTGCAAGTGCAAAGACTATTGATTGCACCGGATTCCATGGCGGGCCATCTGGCGGCCTATTTAAAAATTCCTGTTATTTCTTTATTTGGCGCTCAAAACCCGGAATTAACAAAACCGCTAGGCGATAAGATTATTGTTGTGAATTCGGGTAAAGAATGTGTTCACCAGAGGGATCATTGGCGGCTGTGTTCTTCTTGTATGAGCGCTATAAACCCAGAGTCGGTGCTCGATTCAGCCGTGAATTTGCTGAGGTATAATTATGGAAATTAAAAATATTGTGGATTGGATGATTGTGTGTGATTGTGTTTGTGTGTAAATTTGGTTTATTGGAAAGAGATTGACTCTGAATTCAACCACAGACAAAGGACAATCTAAGAATAAGGCCGGGGGCGATCTGCCCCCGTTTTCATTAGGAACCAAACCAAGGAGGTATTGGCATGGCTGATATCAATGCAACCGTTGCATCTGCGGCATCCGGAATTGTTGGTGTAATCAAAGCACTTATTGTGTTGTTTGTATTCGTCAACATTGTCTATTCCACGGGATTTGATCCCATTGGCGGAATTGTAGAGCTGGTAAACACCTTTTTAGATGGTGGATTTGCCGGTCTATTAGCTCTGTTGGTGTTTCTCTCGTTTCTTGGGTAATTAACATAGGCTATATTTAGGGCTTTGATTTTTCAAAGCCCATATGCCTCTACCAACAGGAGTAAACTATGCTAGACGGTATAAAAACCCTAAACGAGTGGCTCGGCATTGCAATAGAATTGTTGAAATCCCTAGTTGTTGTTGGAATTATCGTTGGAATCTTGTTTGATGACTTTTTTGGAGTCATTGGTGGACTTGGGCGTATAATGGCTCAATTTGGTGACGCAGGTTTCGCGGGAATTTTAGCACTGATGATACTCGTAATGTGGTACGAGAAGAAATAGCGCGAATTTAAATCCGCTCCAACGCCTCAGTGATTCTGGGGCGTTGTCGTTTTTAGACTGGTTGACAATGAAAAAAGCTGTTCCCACCCGGTTTTATACTCGCAGTCTATCTCTAGGGATAATCTTTTATCCCTGTCTTCTTTTTTCTGCATTTGAATCAACGCATTTTTCCCCATTCCAAAATGCAATGGGAGGGTGCCCTTTTTCTTTTTTCCCAAATACCACCAGCATTTTAACGGACCCGACTTTACTATCAGATCAGAAATCCATATTCGGGTCAGGCAGTTTTAGTAATAAGTTCGGCATAAATGACTTATATGAGTCATCTTTTATTACCGGAACCCGATTCAAAAAATATGGTGTAGGATTGGGATTTACCCGATTTGGGAATTTCATATATAAAGAATCCCAGGTAGCCGTATTATCGAGCCGCAGGATTAGAGACAATATTATTTTTGGGGGAGGGATAATGGTCTATAACATTGCAATTAAAGAATATGGTGCAGCATCAACCATTGGTACCCGGCTGAGTTTACGGTATCAAATGAATGCTTCTTTACAATCGGTGTTTTCATTATTGAATGCAAATCAGCCCCAAATAGGGAAATCAAAGGAACCTCTCCCACAAGTAATTTCAGGGGGGATATTGCTTTCACCAACAGAGTCGGTACATGGCCAACTTTCGATCCTTCACGATATAAGTTATCCAATAAGTATAAGATTGGGTATTTCTTGGCAGCCCATAAATGAAATTGGTTTTGCCGTTGGGAAAACAACCGATCCGGATATTTTTACTGCTGGTGGATTTATTAAGTGGAAATATTTTCAATTTGAATTTGGATGTTTATCCTATACTAACGTGGGGTTTGTTACCTATCAGGCTGGGTTTAGCATTTTTCGTCTACCTTAGCCTATTAGTAGGGCAGATTGATCTGTTGGAGGATTTTGACCCTGAACAGTCTATTCCTGAATCTGACTTGTTCATTTTATCAACAGCCCAGAATCTTCATAAAGGCCTTACAGCTCAATCAGCGCATCTTCTGATTCAATTGTCTATTTTAACAAAAGAAGAAATCAATGCACTTGATGGTATTGTGAATGGAAAAACATCAGTACAAATCGAAAAACATCCGAGATTAACAAAAATAATAAAGACACTGTGGTCTAAAGAAACATCAGAGTCTATCACCGGTGCAATATTGTATAAGATGAATGTAAAAGATGATATTCAATACAAATGGTCCGGTGAAGTGAATCTCCACAACATAAATATTGGGTTCCTGGGAGAACGGGACGGTTATGAAAAAAATATTTTGGATCACCACTCATTATTTATCCAAAAACACCGAAATGATAAAACCGTAATAATAGGGGATTTCCAGATGTTGCTTGGACATGGCTTGATTAGCTGGCGTTCCATGCCTTTAAAATCCTATTTTGGCGTAACCAATTCGGCCCTAAGAACAGGACGCGGTGTGCAGCCTTTTCGTTCTGGACATGAATCCTGGTCCTATCGCGGTCTAGCATGGAGCCAGATGCTATTTGGTGGAGAATTTTCCGGTGCCGTTTCCAAAAGATGGGTGGATGGTACACTGACCTCTATGGGAATAAATTTATCGGAGAGTGGAATGCATATTTCAGATCATCAAATTGAGAATAAGAGCAATATCCTGGAGTCGGTGTTTATTACAAATTGGAGATCAGATAAAGAGAAATTAAACTATGGTTTTATTCTGGGAAAAGGCACATGGATTGATCGAAATAGCATTTCTTTCGTGAATACACTTTTATCTTTTTACAGCTCTTTTACAGCAGAAAATATCAATATCTACAACGAATTGGCATTATCTGCTAATAATAGAAATGCTGTTATTTCTGGGTTGCGAATAAAAAATGATTTATTTGGGTATGGATTGATATTCCGATATCTAGAACCAGGCTATATAGGTATCCGTGAAAATATGTTTCGCAATTGGGACAACATTTCCTCTGGAGAATCAGGTTTTCTTCATGAATTGCATTTCAGGACCGGGCGAATAAAAGTTAATGTCTACTCGGATTCGTTTCATCGACTCCAAGAAGAACCGGGCATATTTAAAAAACGCGGTTCAGAAACGGGAGGCAGATTGGAATTAAAATCGTACCAAGAGTGGATTATCAATGCTCAATTCAAACAACAATATGCCTCCACTGAGATCAATACTTATCCAGATGAAATTGCTGAAGTGGGGCGCCCGGTTACAACCTTAAGATCAACCATAAAAAGAGAATGGGGTAATAAACACAAGCTGCAATTTCAAATTCAGAGCAAATTTGAAACCAGCGGTGATCATATCAGCAATGGTTTGCAGATAAGGTATAAAATAAAATTAAAAAAATTGATGGTGAATACATTCTGGATGTCTTCTCATATTAATGATTATACAACACGATTGTATTATTGGGATGCCACATTGCCAGGGGAAATGCGCAATAAATTATTTTCTGAATCAGGGCATTATGCAGCTATTATGATCTCGTTATTAACCATTGAATCGAGCGCTATACATGGACGAATTTCCACGTCTTGGGATGCTTGGAAATTTAATGTTAAACCACAAGTACAAGGAGCTCTTCAATTTAATTTGTCTCTTTAGGCTTGGTCTTCTTTTTGATCTTAAATCAGAAAGATAAATTTACAGCTATGATATTCCGATCATTTTTCTGCCATTTAATATTACTTGGCATTCTGTTCGCAAACATTCATGTATTTAATCGCAGCGCAGGTAGTGAATCTGAAATACGAACACTAAATGATAAAAAAATATTATATATATCAACAAAAGACCTTGCTAGGTCATTGTCATCGAAATTATTTGAAAATCAGGAACGAAAGAAACTGGTTCTTTACATTAAAGGAAAACGTATTAAAGTATCGGGTTATACCAGTTTTGTTATGATCGATGATGTCCCCTACCAGATGCCGGACATGGTCCTTGTGGAACCCGGTGATCTATACTTACCGGCAGAAGAATTCATTCGTATTCTAAAAACAACTGTAATGCCTGGAATAAATTTTGATAAAACAAAGGAGTTTCTTGATATTGATGTAGTGCGATTTAATATCATAGGTATGCAGGTAGAATCTAAATCAAATGGCACCATTATCAAGCTGAACACAAGAAAACCATTTTCTGAGAGAAATATCAGTTCATTTATCAATAAACACGGTTGGTATTATATAACCGTTGCCGGGGCAATGGTTGATACGGTTGCTTTAGATGGTGCGGAGACCCGCGGGGTAATCAGGAGAGTTGAGTCAGACCAAATTGGGGAAACTGCCCAGATTGCATTCAAACTGGGGTCCGAGGTAGTAAGCCACGACTGGTATCAAAATTTGGATCCCAATGAAATAGTTATTACCCTGCGAACACCCATGGGTAAAAATGCCGTTCGTATCGAAGATGTTAAAAACCGCTGGAAATTAGATACAGTGGTCTTGGATGCCGGACATGGCGGTAAGGATCCAGGTACCACGAGCCGATTTGGAGTCAAAGAAAAAGATATTGTATTGGATATTGCTAAACGTATCGGCAGATTGTTGGAAACAAACACGAATATCAAAGTAGTATATACTAGGGAAGAAGATGTCTTTGTTCCATTGCGCAGGCGGGCAGAAATTGCAAATGAAAATAATGGGAAACTGTTTATCAGTATTCATGCGAATGCAAATAATAACAAGACTATCCAGGGTTTTGAAACATATTTTTTAAGTCCAGGTAAAAGTGAAGATGCAGTTATGGTGGCTTCAAGAGAAAATTCGGTTATTCAAATGGAAGAGAGAAGAAACGGAAATGAAGAATTAACAGATGAAGGACTCATTATGGCCACCATGGCCCAAAGCATGTTCATGAAAGAAAGTGAAGATTTGGCAGCAATCATCCAAATGGAACTGGATAAACGGCTAACAACTCCAAACCGCGGTGTTAAACAAGCGGGATTTTACGTTCTTTATGGTGCTTCCATGCCTCATGCGTATCCTGAAATAGGTTTTCTTTCTAACCCTAAAGAGGAAAAAGCGTTAAAGAAAGCTACTCATCGCCAGAAGGTTGCCCAGGCGATTTATGAAGCTATTAAACACTTCAAGGAATCCAGAGAAAAACTTTTGGTGGAAGAATAAGCGATGGATAACAGGCCCATAGGCGTTTTTGATTCAGGGATAGGGGGATTGACTGTTGTCAATGCCTTGGTAAAAACTTTACCCCAGGAGGCGGTTGTCTACGTGGGAGATACAGCCCGGGTTCCTTATGGCAATAAAAGCACTGAACGAATTCAGCAATATTCTGAAGAAATAACCAAATGGCTTATCAAACAAGGATGCAAAATGATCGTGGTTGCCTGCAATACAGCATCTTCCCAGGCGCTGGATGGTTTGAAATCAAAATTTGATATTCCCATTATTGGTGTGATTGAACCAGGCATTGAGGCGGCTATACATGCCACACAAAATCATCGAATTGGTGTATTGGGGACCTATGGTACAATCAGATCCGATGCTTATGGCAAAGCATTGAGAAAACTTAATGGGAATATTTCAGTTATCAGTCAAGCCTGTCCCTTGTTTGTTCCCCTGGCAGAAGAAGGTTGGGTAAGTGGTGATGTACCCGAAACAATTGCAAAAACATATCTCGAAAACATCATTACATCGGATGTTGATACCTTGATTTTAGGGTGTACTCATTATCCATTGTTAAAAACAACCATTAACAAAGTAATGGGTGGAAAAGTGAACTTGGTGGACTCCGGTGAAACTACAGCAGCAGTGGTGCGATCAGTTTTAAATAAACTTGAACTTTATCCTGAAAATGGTAAATCAGGTAAAATTTTTTGTCGCGTAACTGATTCCGTGGAACTGTTTGAGTCCTTAGCGGGGAGATTTCTAGATGCCCCCATCAGCAACGCATCACACATTGACATATTCTGATCTTTCATCTCTACTCAAATCTTTATATAGCCTCCAGCGCCATGGCATCAAACTTGGCCTAGAGCATACATATCGGTTACTCGAGTCCATTGGGAACCCCCATGATGGGTTGGTATTTATTCATGTAGCTGGTACTAACGGCAAAGGTTCCACCTGTGCCATGATTTCCAGCATGCTGCGGGCATTGGGGAAAAAAGTTGGATTGTATACATCTCCTCATTTATTGCACTTCAATGAGCGCATACGGGTGGATGGTTTCCCGATCAGCGACCAAGAAATAATAATGTTCATGAATAAAGCTGAAGATGATATTATGCAAATCGAATCAACATTTTTTGAAACCACCACAGCAATGGCTTTAGATCATTTTAAAAATAATGAAGTGGATGTAGCTGTTATTGAAACTGGTTTGGGAGGCTCGCTCGATTCGACAAATGTAATCAACCCGGTTTTATCGGTTATTACTCCCGTTTCTTTAGATCATAGGGATATTTTAGGTGAAGATATTGTAAAAATAGCCACAGAAAAAGCTGGAATTATCAAGCCGGGAGTACCACTAATTCTGGCTGAGCAGGAAAAAAAGGTTGAAAGACTTTTTCAAAAAAAAGCTGATCAGGTTAATTCTGAAATTCAAATAGTAAAAAACTCCATGGTGCTAGACATTGACTTCGACCAAAATGGATGTCACTTTTCTTTCGAAAGCGATTTGTATCATTTACCTCTTATTGGCACTCACCAGGCCTATAATGCTGCCATGGCTGTAAAGTCTGTTCAAAAATATGATTCTACAATTAAGACCGCTGAATTACAGACAGGTTTAAAAACTGTGCAATGGCCTGGCAGGCTTGAAAAAGTAGATAATTTTATTTATTACGATGTGGCTCATAACCAGGCAGGTATTTCTTCTGTAATAAAGACAATAAAAAGACTTTATCCCAACAGGCCGTTGATTGGTCTGTTTTGTTTAAAAAATGATAAAGAGTTTGTCTTAATTGCAAAATCTTTTCAGGATAGTATGAATACGGTTTATGTAACAACGGACAAAAATGGATTATTAATTGACTCCTATAGATTGTGGGAATCTCTAAAAAATATAGGGTGCAAAAGTGAACCAGTTGATACCGTATCTGCAGGAATTGCCAGAATGAAGTTGAAAATCAACCAGGGTGGAATAGGGCTTATTTTTGGGAGTCATTATATTGCTGAAGAAGTTTACAAGGAATTTGAAATATCGTTTGATACAGGGCAAATTTAGTGTAACTTTACGACTCTTTGCTCCCCTGCAGAGAGTTATATTTCTAAAATTCCATAGATTTTGTGAAGAGGATTTATTTACATGGATCTTAATGAACTACAATCCCTAGGTATTCGCGAACTTACAGAGTTGGCCAATAAACTTGATGTTGAGGGCGGTGTTGCCGGTCTTAATAAACAGGAACTCACTGTCCGGATATTAGAGGCACAAGCCAAAAAGGATGGTAGCGTGGTAGCCCGCGGAGTTCTGGAAGTGATGCAGGATGGTTACGGGTTTCTGCGTTCACCAGATTTCAACTATTTACCCGGCCCTGATGATATTTATGTCAGCCCTTCCCAGATAAAAAGATTTAGGTTAAAAACGGGTCACGAAGTTTCAGGACAGATTCGTCCCCCGAAATCCAAAGAACGCTTTTATGCCTTACTAAAAGTCGATCAAGTTAATGATCAACCACCAGAAAAAATGAAAGAATGTATCTTGTTTGAGAATTTTACTCCGCTGTACCCAGACGAAAAAATTAATTTGGAAACAGATGAAAAAAATCTTTCTATGCGTATTATGGATCTGATTTCACCCATTGGAATGGGACAAAGAGGACTGATTGTGGCCCAGCCAAAAACAGGCAAAACCATTTTATTGCAGAAACTAGCCAATGCCATCAGTGAAAATCATCCTAAGACAAAAAGAATTGTTCTGTTAATTGATGAACGCCCGGAAGAAGTAACTGATATGAAACGCAATGTTGATGCTGCTGTGGTCAGTTCTACCTTCGATGAACCTCCGGAACGCCATGTTTCCGTGGCTGATATGGTGCTTCAAAAAGCCAAACGCATGGTAGAATACGGTCATGATGTAGTTATTCTTTTGGATAGTATCACCCGCTTGGGCCGAGCGCACAATGCCGTAATACCTCATAGTGGCAAGATTCTTTCGGGAGGTGTAGATTTCAATGCTCTAAAGAAGCCTAAACAATTCCTTGGCGCTGCGAGGAACACAGAAGAAGGAGGTAGTTTAACGATTATAGCGACTGCCTTAGTGGATACCGGCAGCCGAGCGGATGAAGTTATCTTTGAAGAATTCAAAGGGACCGGGAATATGGAATTGGCTCTTGATCGAAGATTAAGTGACAGACGATTATTTCCATCATTTGATATTATTCGTTCTGGAACAAGAAAAGAAGAACTTCTATTGTCCAGGAAAGAATTGGGCAGAATGTGGATTCTAAGAAAGTTGCTTAATGAAATGAGCGTTGAGGAAGCAATGGAATTTATGTTGGATCGAATTAAACGGACCAAAACCAATGTAGAATTCTTGGATACGATGAGTCAATAATATTTGGATTAAACTATTGCATATATGAGTGATTCTCCTTCGAATATAGAGTCAGTTGTAGCCCGAATCATTACGGATAAACCAGTTAGGAAAACTCCGTATCAGGTCAAAGGCGTTTTTATACGCCAGTACCCCGACGAACCAGTCATTCCCATGTTAGATGGTACCTACAGGGATAAGTTTCTCTATCCTCGAGTACAGGTTAAAATTCTCAATGAACAAATCTACATAATCGGTATCCATGAAGGGGTCAAACCGGTGCTTTCCCTTGTCAAAAATTTTGATATGTTTGATTTTGGAAATATCACCTTCGAGATTAAAAATACCGATATAGAACAAGATGAACAGCAATTCATCCCAACCGATCGACTCATACGCTATCGGTTTATTACACCCTGGGTTGCCTTGAACCAGATGACGGGAGGGAAATACCGATTTTTAACCAATCAGGAAAAACCTTCTTTTTTAAATCGCCTGCTTGGGCAAAATATTGTTTTTATGGCTAAAGAAGTCGGTATTGATCTGAATGATAAAGTGTTCACAAAGGTTAAAGTATCCAGTCTCTTTCCGAAACCGGTAGATGAAAATAAATGGGGCGCATTCATGGGTGAATTCAAAACAAATTTTGTATTGCCTAATTATATTGGGGTCGGAAATGGCATTACCCGCGGGTACGGTACCATTTATGGGATGTTTAATCCAGAAACGTTTTCATTTGATGAAGATAAGCTTGCCAAAGAAAAGTCTGAAACTCCAACAGAAACCTTTACGGAAGATGATGATCAAATAGACAGCGTTGAGGCCCATGAAGTACCAAAACCTAAGCGTCGCCAGCGCAAACCTAGACCCAAAAAGACCAGCCGCCGGAAAAGAAAATCATCTCATCAACACAACTCACAGGCGAGGGGAAAACGCACTGGTGGCAGAATCTTTTCTGAAGAATTTGATATTGAGGATGATAAACCTCAAAAAGGAAATATGATAGCGGATGATAAAATTGAAGAGTCACCCGATGATTCAAAGTTCAATACTGAAAAGCACCACAAACGACAGCATAAATTTTGAGCTATTCCCTAGCAGATCGGATTCATAGAGTCCGACCATCCTTTACACTGCAAATGGCCACTCGAGCCGCAGAAATGCGTGATGAGGGCATTGATGTTATTAATTTTTCAGTGGGAGAACCTGACTTTAATACTCCAATTCATATTATAAACGCAGGTAAAAAAGCCATGGATGACGGTTATACCAAATATACAGCTGGTCCGGGCATGATTGAATTACGCAAAGCTATTTGTGAAAAACTGGAACGTGAAAATGGAATTAACTATAATCCGGCAGAAATTTTGGTTTCCAATGGTGAAAAACAAAGCCTGTACAATGTATGCCAAGCCTTATTCAATGAGGGAGATGAAGTAATCACCTTTGCGCCATATTGGGTATCATTCCCAGAATTTGTAAGACTTGCCGATGCCGAACCTGTTATTGTAAATACAGTTGCAGAGCAGAATTTTGAACCTGATTTTGCTGATTTATCCCGCAAAATGTCTGATAAAATAAAGGGTGTAATTATAAACTCTCCCTCCAATCCTACCGGCGGTGTCTGGCGAGCAGAAACTATAATACACCTTTTAAAAATGGCGAAGGAACACAATTGGGTATTGATTTCTGATGAATGCTATGAACGGCTGGTTTACGATGGTGAGTTTGTCAGTGCAGAAAAATTGAACCGTGACCAAAAGATCGGAGCAATTGTTGTTACATGCATCAGTTTGTCTAAAACCTATGCCATGACAGGTTGGAGGATTGGATATGCGGCTGGACCTGCAGATATTATAAAAGCAATGTCAAAAATCCAGGGCCAGGCAACTTCCTGCGCAAATTCAATTGGTCAAATGGCGGGCATTGAGGCCCTGACCGGAGATCAAAATTGCGTTGATGAAATGCGGTCTAAATTTCGAGAAAGACGAGATTATATTATTCCTTTATTAAACAGTTTGCCGGAAGTCACTTGTGCAGTACCTGGCGGTGCTTTTTATGTCTTCCCGGACTTCAGTTCCTATCTTGGCAGAAAAACGAATGATAAAATATTGAAAGATACATTTGATATTTCTGAGTATATTCTTGGTTCTGCGCGGGTGGTTACGGTTCCCGGTGACGGATTTGGTGCCCCGGGGCACATACGGTTTTCATATGCTACCAGCAAGGTAATTATTCAAAAAGGAATAGAACGGGTCAAGACTGCTCTTGAAAAAATTATTTAAGGAATGAAATTATGAAAAAAGGAATTCATCCGGAAAATTATCGCTTAGTTGTTTTTAAAGATACATCCTGTGATTATGCATTTCTCACTCGGTCCACTGCGGAAACCAAGGAAACAATAAAGTGGGATGATGGCAATGAATATCCATTGTGTAAAATCGAGATTTCGGATAAGTCACACCCCTTCTTTACGGGACAGCAAAATTTAGTAGATACAGCAGGACGAATCGAAAAATTCAATAAGAAATACGGCCGTAAATAGCCGGAAATTCCACATAGCTCTGCAATCAGCTCAATGCTGGTTATAGAGCTATTTTTTTGTTTAAATGAATCGCTTTCTTTTACTGGCAACAATGAAACCTTCTATTCTCGTAGGCGGACAGGCCGTTATAGAGGGTGTAATGATGCGTGTGCCTGGCGCTTATGCGACTGCAGTACGTGACCCAGAGGGTGTAGTACATGTGGACCGTAAGCTATTTCAATCTGTCACAGAACGTTCCAGGCTGTGGGGAAAACCAATTTTCCGCGGGATGGCATCTTTATTTGAAGCCATGAGAATGGGCCTCGCGACACTGCAGTGGTCTGCTGATATTGCTATGCCGGAAGAAGGGAAACAAAACAAGATCGCCGAATTCTTTTCCACGATATTTGCAATAGGGTTGGCGATCACGCTTTTTATGATTGCTCCCATGTGGATTACCACAAAATTTATGAATATTGAAAAAGAAGCATTGTGGTTCAATCTGGTATCCGGAGCATTTCGGATCATGTTCTTTGTGGTGTATTTACTGGTGATTTCACTTATGAAAGATGTGCGACGCTTGTTCCAATACCACGGAGCAGAACATCGGGTAGTTTATAATTTTGAATCGGGAAATGATATAAATGTGGAAAACGCACAGTCTTTTCCAACCCAGCATCCACGATGCGGGACCAGTTTTCTTTTTATTGTCCTGCTTTCCGCTATTTTAGTTTTTGCATTTGTGGATACAGTTGTTATGTATTTCCTTGGAACGATTTCTTTACCAATCCGTCTTTTGTTTCATTTACCTATGATACCATTTGTATCCGGTGTTGGATATGAATTGATTAAATCAACCGCAAAAAGTGATTCATTATTGTATAGTCTATTAAAGAAGCCGGGACTCTGGCTCCAAAATATCACGACAAAACACCCGGAAGATAATATGGTGGAAGTTTCGATTACGGCGTTGAAAGAAGCCTTTGGTGACAGGTACGAAAATATGGCTGGAAAAGAATATACCGCAGAGGCCATTGGGTGAGAGATAAGTTAAAAGCCATTATTGAAAAGCATGCCCACCTGGCCGAGCAAATGGCAGACCCCGAGATTTATAATGACCAGAGAAAACTCACGTCTATTGCTAAAGAACATCGGTCCATGACAGAAATCGTTACAGTAGGCAAAGAATACATTTCAGTTTTGGATCAGATTACCGATGATAAAGAGGCCCTGGAAAGTGGTGACGAAGATCTTAAAGAAATCGCCCGGGGAGAATTGAATGAGCTTGAAGAACAACAAGCTAAACTGGAAGAAAAATTGAAAATTCTTCTTTTACCAAATGATCCAAACGATGATAAAAACCTGATCCTGGAAATCCGTGCAGGTACGGGAGGGGAAGAAGCAGCGCTTTTTGCTGCAGATCTTTACCGTGTTTATATGCGCTATGCGGAGCGAAACGACTGGGTCTTTAAGGTCATGAATTCCAACGACACCGGTATCGGCGGGATGAAGGAAGTTATCGTGTCCATGAAAGGTGATAGAGCCTACGGCATGCTGAAATATGAAAGCGGTGTCCATCGCGTACAGCGCGTACCCAAAACAGAAACAAGTGGTCGTGTGCACACTTCTGCAGCTACCGTTGCCGTGTTGCCGGAAGCGGAAGATGTAGATATCGAAGTGAACTCTGCAGATCTGAAAATCGATACCTACCGTGCAAGCGGTGCTGGCGGTCAGCATGTAAACAAAACAGAATCTGCCATTCGAATAACCCATATTCCTACTGGGCTGGTTGTAACCTGCCAGGATGAATCATCCCAACATAAAAATCGTGCTGCTGCATTGAAAGTTTTAAAATCACGCTTGTTGGCCGCAGAGCAGGAAAAAGCCGCAGCAGAAAGAGCTGAAGAACGAAAAAGTCTGGTCTCTACCGGTGACCGTTCAGCCAAGATTCGCACCTATAATTTTCCTCAGGGTCGTGTCACCGATCATCGCATTAATTTTACTACCTACCGGTTGCAAGAAATATTGGATGGTAACATTACGGAGATTATCGAGCAGTTGAAAATTGCCGAACAGCAGGAACTGCTGGCTGCGGCAACAAAATGAGCTGGAATTATTATTTTTATTGGCTGTTAAAAGACTGAATTATGCAGTCGGTCAAAACAGAGGAAAAAACTTGGCTTATAATTGACCTTATCAACTGGGCCGAATCCTATTTTAAAGAAAAAGGATTAGAAAATCCCCGTGGCGAGATCGAATGGCTTCTCCGTGCTGTGTTGAATTGCAGTCGGATGGATGTGTATCTCCGGTTTGAGGAACCCCTTTCATCCGAACAACTAAGTACACTTCGTTCATTTGTAAAACGGAGGCTTAAACACGAGCCTTTGCAGTATATTACCGGTTTCTGCAGTTTTTACGGTCGGGAATATCTGGTGAATGAGCATGTTTTCATTCCACGCCCTGAAACAGAGCGCCTTGTTGATCTGGCTTTGGAAAAAATGAAGAATATTCCTGCGCCTTCTGTCGTGGATGTGGGTACAGGATCCGGCTGTATTGCTATTACGCTGGGGCTTGAGATTCAAAATTCAAATGTTCGGGGAATAGATATTTCCAGGGATGCTCTGACTACGGCAAAAAGCAATGCAGAGTATCTTAATACAGAAAATGTTTGTTTTCAGGAAATGGATTTTCTTAACGAAACTAAATTTGAACCAGTGGATTTGGTAATATCCAATCCGCCTTATGTTACGGAAGATGAATACTCTTCCCTCATGCAGGAAGTTCGTGATTTTGAACCATCTGTAGCACTTACAGATGGAGGAAATGGGCTAACATTTTATCAAAGATTTGCAGAATTGGGTCGGTCTATCGTTAAACCCTCTGGATGGATGATTCTGGAAGTTGGGCTCGGAGAACACCCCCAAAAAGTGGAATCTATTTTTAAGGATCATGGTTACTATTCCATGGCTATAATCAAGGATTACAATGGTGCTGATCGTGTAATGGTAATCCAGAATCATTCGTGAATTCACTACTGGCACATATCAAACTCCTTCGGCCATTAAACGTATTCATTGCCGGGCTGGCAATGGTACTTGCATCTGCAATTCTGGGCGTGCTTACAGAGATAAATACAGTAATTCGGGTAGTGATGGTGGTCCTGTGCTATACAGGAGCTGCCAATGCCTTGAATGATGTGATAGACTACAATATTGATCTCATCAATCGTCCCATGCGCCCAATTCCATCTGGTTATGTGAATAAGAAATCAGCTCTTTTTATTTCTGTTCTTCTTTTTTCTACCGGAAGTTTTTTGTGTCTTGAGCTTTCCCAAAATGCAAAAGTGATTGGAATTGTGATCGCCATGCCGCTGATGGTTTTATACAGTAAATCCTTGAAAGGTGTGCCGTTGATTGGGAATGTGACCATTGCTTTTATTTTAGGACTGGCTTTCCTGTTTTGTGGTGCAGCATTTGATAATATGGCGCCCATGTGGATTCCAACTGTATTGGCTTTTGGACTCTCCCTGGTTCGTGAACTTGTTAAAGATATTGCAGATATGAATGGAGACAAATCTGCTGGACTCAAAACATTTCCCATCACTGCCGGAATTGATAAAACAATCCAAATCACTATCTTTCTTACTGCCTGTATTGGCTTTGGTGCTTTTATTCCCTTAATTACGGGGTATTATGGTTTTTTATATGGAATTATGTTGATTCTTGGCGTTGAGATACCATTGGGCGTTGTGGTAGTTTCTCTAGTAAACAATCCTGGAATTAAGGCGGCAAAACATAGTGCCAGGCTATTAAAATTCAGCACCATTGCCGGACTAATTGCAATTTATATTGGAACTCTATAATGTCTTCTGAATTTGTTCATTTGCATAACCATTCCGATTACAGTTTGTTGGATGGTGCTCAGCGTGTAGATCAATTGGTTAACACCATTGATGACCTGAATATGGATTCTGTCGCTCTCACGGAACACGGAAATATGTTCAGCGTGATTCCCTTTTATAATAAGGCTCGAGAATCGGGAGTCAACCCCATCATTGGCTGTGAGATCTATGTTGCTGAAGGCAGCAGGTTTGATAAAAAACCCAAAGCTGACGGTGGCTGGGGCAATAACCATCTTATTCTTCTGGTTCAGAATTATTTTGGGTATAAAAATCTGATGAAACTGGTTACCTTCGGTTATCTTGAAGGTTTCTATTATCGCCCAAGAATTGACATGGACCTGCTTCAGGAATACAATGACGGGCTTATTTGTCTGTCTGCCTGCCTTAAGGGCGAAATCCCTGAGAAAATGCTAAAAGGTGATTTTGAGGGGGCGAAACAGGCAGCTTTGAAGTTTGCAGAAATTTTTCCTAATCGTTATTACCTAGAGATTCAGGATCATGGTATTGCAGAAGAAAAAACCAATATTCACAATATGAAGAAACTGGCATCAGAACTAGACCTGCCCCTGGTATGCACTAATGATGCTCATTATGCGAAACATAATCATTCAGAAGCGCACGATATCCATATTTGTCTGGGTACAGGGAAAAGACGCGATGATGTGAATCGGCTGAAGTATGCCACCCCCGAATTTTATTTCAAGACCCAGGATCAAATGTTCAACCTATTCAGGGAATTCCCACAGGCAATTGAGAATACAAGAAAGATTGCAGATTCCATTGATCTGGAACTGCCTATGGGAGAATATCATTTGCCGAATTTTCCGATCCCGGATGGTGCATCGGTAGAACACCCGGATCAATACCTGGGGATTCTGACTCAGACAGGGGCGGAGAAACTGTATGGGGAAATCAACCCTGATATACAAAGGAGAATCGATCGAGAGCTTCGGGTAATCGAAGATATGGGTTTTGCGGGCTACTTTTTAATCACAGCAGACTTTGTAAAATATGCGAAAGAGAATTCAATCCCCGTAGGGCCTGGCCGCGGCTCTGCCGCTGGCAGTATTGTGTCCTATGCATTGGGGATTACGAGCATAGACCCCTTGAAGCATAATCTGCTATTTGAACGATTTCTGAATCCTGATCGTATCAGTATGCCGGATATTGATATTGATTTTTGTATTGAGCGTCGCGGAGAAGTCATTGATTATATTAAAACCCAATATGGCGAAAGTTCTGTGACCCAGATTATTACTTTTGGAAAAATGAAAGCCAGACAGGTTGTCCGGGATGTAGGGCGGGTGATGGGATATTCCTTTGGTGAAGTGGATCGAATTGCCAAGGCGATCCCAAACGAATTAAATATTACTCTGAATGAGGCTCTAATCAAAAGTGCTGATTTAAAAGAAATGGCCAATGGAGAGTATAAAGAACTAATAGGTCATTCGAAAATTCTGGAAGGAATGAATCGTCACGCGTCCATTCATGCTGCCGGTGTGGTTATTGCACCAGGAGACCTGACAGATTACGTACCACTTTATAAATCAACAACAGGGGATGTGACTAGCCAATATGACATGAAGGGCCTCGAAGATCTTGGACTTCTTAAAATGGATTTTTTGGGCCTTCGTAATCTTACTGTGATTGATAAAGCAGTGAAACTCATTGAAAAAATAGAAAAACCAATCGATATAGAGAAAATACCATTGGCTGATAAAAAGGTGTATGAATTGTTTGCCAAAGGAATGACTATTGGAGTTTTCCAGTTCGAATCGTCTGGTATGCGGGAATTTTTGAAAAAGTTAAAACCCACCGTGATTGAGGATCTGATCGCAATGAATGCCCTCTATCGGCCTGGCCCCATGGCAAATATTGATAATTTTATTTCTCGAAAACATGGCAGGAAAAAAATAATATACCCCCATCCTTTGTTAGAACCAATTTTACAGGAAACATATGGTATTATTGTTTATCAGGAACAAGTGATGCAGATTGCTCATGATGTGGCCGGTTTTTCTCTGGCTGAAGCAGATATTATGCGCCGGGCTATGGGGAAAAAGAAAAAATCATTGATGGCGGAACTTTCTGTTAAATTTGTTGCTGGAGCAGAAGAAAAGGGGATCAGAAAGAAAAAAGCAGAAGAAATTTTTTCTTTAATTGAAAAATTTGCCCAGTATGGGTTTAACAAAAGCCACTCCACCGCCTATGCTTATGTGGCTTACCAGACAGCCTGGCTCAAAACCCATTACACTGCGGAATTTATGAGTGCCAATTTGACCAGTGAAATGGGGTCAATTAATCGGGTAGTCATTTTGATCAATGAATGTAAAAAACTGGCTATTAAGGTAACTCCGCCTGATATTAATGTTTCCTTTGGCGATTTCCGCCCCGTGAATAATCAGACCATCTCGTACGGCTTGAATGCCATAAAAAATGTTGGTTCCAAAGCATTGAATGCAATTATTGAGGAAAGAGAAAAATCCGGACACTATAAATCAATTTTTAATCTTTGTGAACGGGTGGATCAACAAAAAGTAAATAAACGGGTGCTAGAAAGCCTTGTCATGTCCGGCGCTATGGATAGCTTGGAAGGGAATCGAGCCCAGCAATTTGCAACGGTAGATGATGCAATCCACTACGGACAACAAATGCACAGCAATAAAAATCACAATCAGGTAGACATATTTGGCAGTGGAAATGCAGGAAATGACCTGATCAGAATTCCAGCCTTCCCTGATGTTGCAGAGTGGGATGAGCAACAATCCCTAAATAATGAGAAAGAGGTATTGGGTTTATATGTTTCCGGCCATCCATTACTGGAACATGCGGAAGACTTGGAAGAATTCACATCTGTAGAATTTGGTGAAGAGCAACAACTATCAAAAAATGATATTATTATTATTGGCGGTATGATCACACGTATCAATAAACGATTCGACAAACGCAATCGTCCTATGGCATTTTTTGATATGGATTGCTTGGGTGGGCACGCGGAAGTGATCGCATTTAGTGACTGCTACGATCGCTGTGAAAGCATGATCGAGGAAGGCAATGTTGTTTTTGTGAAAGGGAAACCGTCAGATAATACAAATTTTTCAGATTTGAAGATAATGGCAGATGAAATTATTCCTGTGGCGAAGGTGCGGGACCAATTATCTGCACAGCTCAATATCAAACTTGATTCAGGTACCGCCATGCCGGAAGATGTGGATAGCTTGATGGAAATAGCCCGCGATTATCCAGGGCGCTGTAACCTTGTATTCCATTTGCCGAATAATGGCCACCTCAAACCAATCAGAGTTCTGGCTCACAATATTAAGGTTTCAACCGAAAAGGAATTTATTCGCCGTCTGCGGGAAAAATATGGCAAAGATAATATCTGGGTAGAATGATTGCTGTTATTCAACGTTGTTCCAGAGGAAAAGTAACAGTAGCAAACAATAATATAGGTGAAATAGGTCCTGGGCTTGTCATATTTCTTGGCGTAAAAAAAGGCGATAGTGAAACCGATGCAGACCTATTGGTTCAAAAAATTGTGCACCTGCGAATTTTTAATGATAAAGATCAAAAAATGAACCATTCCCTGAAAGATATAAATGGTGCCGCTTTGGTTATCAGCCAATTCACTCTTTGCGGAAATACGAAAAAAGGTCGCAGACCTAGTTTTTTAAATGCAGCAGCACCGGAAAAAGGAAAAGAATTATATCAGTATTTTATCGATAAAATTGAAGAAGCCTCCATTATTGTGGAATCGGGGGAATTTGGAGCAATGATGAATGTGGAACTGGTAAATGATGGGCCAGTTACATTTGTCCTTGATTCAAACAAGCTGTAAATCCTATCTGCCGCCCAATAAAATAATGATTTCGACCAGAATAAAATATAATCCAACAATTCCTTTTTCCCATGACTTGGAATTGCTCTGCCAGACCCAGTAACCCAGTAATACACCGTTAAAAATAAAAACCCATATGGATAATAGCCGAATGGTAAACTCAAACTTATAATACCAGAACAACCCTGCTAGGATGGCCAAACCTATCAGACTTAAAATGAATTCTTTGATGTAATGCAACCATAATAATTTTTGACTTTGTTCCACGATGTATTATCTCCTCTACTGTTGGCCTAATTTACTATTACAGAATTTGCTTGAAAAAACGAGAATACACTATTGATTATGAAGTCATAATTATGATCTTTAATTTTAACATTCAATGGAAAGAAAAATAAGAATTATCATGGCGAAGCCCGGTTTGGATGGTCATGACCGTGGTATTAAAATCTTGGCAGCTGCATATCGGGATGCGGGTATGGAAGTGATCTACTTAGGCCTGCGGCAGACCCCGGAAATGATTGTCTCCGCTGCCGTAGAGGAAGATGCGGATGTTATTGCTCTTTCCAGCTTAAATAATGCCCATAATACAATATTTCCTAAAGTGCTGGATTTAATGAAAGAAAAAAAATTGGGCGATGTACTGCTTGTAGGTGGAGGTATTATTCCCCAAAAAGATGTGGAAGAATTAAACAGTCTCGGAGTTGGTAAATTATTTGGACCGGGAACTCCCGTCCAGGAAACAATTGAATATATTACTGACTGGGTCAACACAAACCGCCGTTAACATGGAATTAACCAATCAAATCCAATTAGAGCTCTATTTTGCAGATCATTTTGATACTGTTATGTTTTCTGTCCTGGCTGACATTTATCTGAACCAGGATGACCTGAAGCGGGCTCGTAGGGTTTGTGAGATCGGTCTCAGGCACCATGAACACGATGTTGCGGGGCTTTTTGTTCTGGCTCAGGTAGAAAAAGCAGAAGGGAATCTGAAAAATACAGAAAAAATCTTGGAAAAAGTATTATTGTACGCTGAGGATCACTTGGCTGCCTCAGAAATGCTATGTGAGATTCAGACTGTTCTAGGCCGTGCCCAGACCAAACTACTGAGAAGCTGGCAACATGTTCTGAGACTGGACCCAGACAACCGTACAGCAGCAGATTTTATAACAAAGGTCAAGGGCAACAAACTGAAACATGCCTTGAAGCCCGGAGCCGCTGGTACAAAACCAGCAAAACATGTTTCTAAACCCAAAAAAGAAAAACCTAAAACATCCGTGTCTCGTGTAGCAGAGAAATCATCTAGCCCGTTAAATGTAAGCGCCCGTTTAGCCACCTTTACCTTGGTAGCCGTTCTGAAAAATCAAGGGCTTTTCGAACAAGCGTTGGATGTTCTAGATGTTCTGGAGCAGAAAGGTGATAATAAAAAAAAGGTCGATCAGGAACGAAAATCCATTCAAACTCTTTTAAAAAATACTCAGGAGGATTGATCAAAGATGAGTGCAAGTATTTATACCGGGCGTCAGGAAAATCTGAAGCAGGTTCTAGCCAAAAAGAACCTGGATGGGATATTGATCACAAACTTGACCAACATTCGATATATCTGTGGATTCACTGGTTCTGCGGCTGCCTGTCTGGTCATGCCGGATGGACAGTATTTTATTACCGATGGACGTTATATCGAACAATCAAAAAATCAGGTTCAGGGATTTGAACGTTTTATAGATATGGATACCCATTTTAATGTTATTAAAAAAAATAAATTGAATCCCAATGGGTTAAAACTTGCTTTTGAAAGTGACCATGTCAGTTATAGTCTTTATGGTAAAATGAAAGAGATGTTTCCTGAAACGACATGGGAAGGCACATCCATGATACTGGAAGTGCTGGCTGCGGTCAAAGACCATTCAGAATTAGCTGCAATTCGTACCGCAGTTGAAGTAACAGATAAAGTTTATGAAGAAATTCTTCCTATGTTGCGGCCAGGTTATACTGAAAAACAAGTAGCGAATATCATGGTTTCCAAATATAGAGACTATGCAGAAGGAGAAGCGTACTCACCTATTGTAGCCGCTGGACCCAATGGGGCCCTGCCCCATGCAATTCCTACGGATCGGGAATTTAAAAAAGGGGACTTCATTGTAATTGATGCTGCCGCAAAATACGGTGGTTATCATGCAGATATGACCCGTACCCCGGTTGTGGGAGAAGCCACTGAAAAACATCAAGAAGTATATGGCATTGTAAAAGAAGCTCAGCGGCGCGGCTGTTCTGCGGCAAAAGCTGGTGTCCCCTGTAAAGATGTGGATTCTGCAACCCGTGATTATATAACTGAAAGGGGCTATGGAGATTATTATACCCATGGTACAGGACATGGGTTGGGACTTGAAATACATACATCTCCACGATTCAGCCCCAAAAGCGATGAAATTCTGAAAGTTAATAATGTTATGACTGTCGAACCCGGTATCTATTTGGCAGGCTGGGGCGGTGTGCGTATTGAGGACGATTTGATCATCAAGGAAGACGACTGTGAAATCCTAAATAAAACTACCAAAGATCTGGTTGTCTTGAACTGAAATTTAGAAGCAGTTCCGGGTAAAAAATGGTTGATATCTATGCACAGCCGGAATTTTATAATGCCATTCATAAAAATTCGAATGGGATAAGAGTCTTTTAACATCCACTGCTAAAATAGCTGGCGGACCTGTTTTGGAATTGGTAGTTGGAACTGGACGGTTAACTCAACTGATCGTTGAATTAGGGTTCGCTTACACCGGGATACAAATCAGTATTTTCCCGTAACCGATCTTTTTGAATATAATGGATCGAAATGCAGAATAATGGAAACTAACAAATTTGATGAATATACCCAGGTAAATACATTAACCTGGCACCTGGAACGAAATGGCCAACTGTTTAAAGATGAATATTACTTCAGAATGAAAATGTTTTATCCTCACGAGATGGATATTTTGCTGGATAATAGCGGTTTAATTATAAATAATAAAATGGGTGACTATGAGAGATCACCTATGAATGAAAAAAGGGGAATGCAAATCTATGTCTGTGGCCGAGTGTAACGGATTTTCAATGGCTACAGCGCTCAAGGCGCTTAAAAAGTCTGATCCGGAATTGATACCGCTTTTGGATGCATTTAACATCCCGGATCTAGAAGTGAAAACAAATTATTTCCAAGCTTTGGTTCGTTCCATCATTTATCAGCAACTGAGCGGTAAAGCAGCACAA
>DKQR01000022.1:24248-25699 GCA_002471805.1 Fidelibacterota bacterium UBA7303
CATGATGTGGTTATAAAAGATCATCAAACATTGCGTTCTGCCGGGCTGTCAAACTCTAAAGCCAGCTATATTCACAATATAGCCCATGCATTTTTAAATGGTACAATAGATCATAAAAATCTGGGATCAATGAGCAATTCTGAAATAGTAGATCAGTTGACTTCTGTGAAGGGCGTGGGGCCTTGGACTGCGCAGATGTTCCTGATGTTTACCTTGAACCGCCCGGATATTTTTCCTACCACTGACCTGGGGATTCAAAAAGGGTACCAGAAATTTTACAAGTTATCAGATTTGCCGAAAAGTATTGATATGGAGGTCCGGTCACAGCCTTGGAAGCCTTATCGTACGGCAGTTTCATTATATTTCTGGAGATTGGTGGAAGGACCATTCATATGGTGATAAATGAATAAACAAGTTTCTACGATCTTTTTTGACATTGGCGGTGTTCTGCTCAATATTCATCCTGAAAGAACCCTACAGCACCTGAGTGATTGCACAGGTGTCCACATAGATGAAATAAAAAACCGATTTCCTATTGATGTTCATCAAGAATATGAAAAAGGTAACTTGTCTAATAAAGAATGGTTTTTGGCCGTAAAAAAAACCATGCCCCAGCCCTGCTCCCTCAAGGAATCAGATTTCTGGCAAGCATGGAAACTTTTGCTGGGACAGGAAAAGAATAGTGTAAAAATTTTAAAGAAGTTGAATGACAACTATTCAGTCTGGCTTTTATCCAATACTAATCCTTGTCATATTCAGGATGAAATTGATGGGAAATTTGAATTCCCGAATTTGGTTGATGGTACAGTATATTCTTTTGATGTTGGCCTAAGAAAGCCAGATGAAGCCATTTATAAAATTGCAGCATCCAGAGCAGGCTCTATACCGGAAAGATGCCTCTTTATCGATGATCAGCGAGAAAATATTGTTGCTGCTGAAAATACAGGTTTTATCGGGATTCATTTTAAATCATATAAACAGTTGCAGAGGGATTTATATCAAACCGGAGTCCTAACCAACTAAAGTATTTTTATATGAAAAATCTTTTATTGCTCTTTTTGTTTGTTTTTACAGCCCTGCAGGCTACTGGTGCCTGGATGATGAGCGGGAGAACACACCCGGAATTGAAATGGCGCACTTTGGAAACCGAGAATTTTGATGTTCATTATCATGAAGGTATTCGGGATATTGCTATTCAGGGTGCATCAATGGCGGAACAAATGAGACCTATGTTAATGAAACAAATGGGCATAGAGACTATTCCTAGATTAGATATTACGTTTACGGCTGAGGATGAAATATTAAATGGTTTCGCTATGCCTAGTAATCATACCGTGATCTGGGTAGATCAGAATGATGCTGCATTATGGGAAGGAGATGAAAAATGGCTACGTTCTGTTTTAGCTCATGAATTGCAGCATCTTGTATTTTTTAATACAGTTAAAACATGG
>DKQR01000145.1 GCA_002471805.1 Fidelibacterota bacterium UBA7303
TGGCAGGCGCAGGTTTTTCAGCTGGCGGAGCTACTTCTGCTGGTGCTTCAACCCTGTCAATAACTTCCTTTTCAATAGCGTTAAGATCATCAACTATTTTTTGTGCTTTTTTCCTTTGAGGTTCAGTTAATTCTCCTGCAATATCCGGATCAATCTCAAATCTTTGAGGAGTCCAAGCCTCTTTACCTTTTTCATTTTTTAATTCCCATTCAGTAGTTTCTTCCCCAATAATAATATCTTCTACATCGGTTTCCTTACCAAATACTTCTTTTATCAGTTCAGATTCTTTATTAAATAATATATCCTCCCTTTCGCCATATTCGTTCAATTCTTTATCTGTAGGAACATCTGCTTTCTTTGGCAGTGCTTTAGGAGGCTCTGGCGGTGTTTCAGGAGCTACCTCCGGTGCGGCTTCAGGTGGTGGTTCTTCTTTAGGAGGTTCTTCTGCTTTTGGAAGTTCGCGTTTTTCTATTCCACTTAACTCAAGAGTTCTTTTACCAATTTGCAAATCAAGTGATCGCATACGATCACCCATCTCAACAATCTTCTTTTCTTTTGCATCATATTCAGGTGAACCTTCTTTCAATCCGCCCAATTCTTCAAACAATTTATTTTGCTCTGCTTGTAGCTCACCACGCTCTGCAACCATGTCTGATACATCTACAACCTTTAACTTTTCACCAGCTTCAATCCCTCGCCTGCGCTCCTGCTCAACACGGATAACCTGTTTTTCTCTTGGTGTAGTTTCCTTCCTCTTTAATATATTCTCCAAAATATCATTAGGAGTATCTCGGAGAGCTTTCTTTTCAAGGTAAGCAGGCAGTCCCAATTGCTCTGCTACAGCTTCGCTTACAGGGAGTTGCTCCATAATTGGTCTTTCTACTTTTTTAAATGCTGGCTTTCCGTCTTTATCAAGTTTACGCTTCCCCTCTTTATCATAAGCAGGAACCATTTCTTCAGCTACATCAATTACCTTTTCTCCCTCAACCATTCTTTGGCCCGGTGCTTTTTCAGGAACTCTACCCCTGCCTTCCGCAACAGTAACCATAACCGGCTTACCATCTTCTCCGATTATCTCTTTGCCGTCAGCATCCAGTTGCACTCTTTTAACTTCACCTGTTAAAACTAATTCTTTTTGAGTAAGGGCTGGTTTATAGTATACGCGATTTCCATTGGCATCGTATATGATTGCAACACCATTTTTATCAACAGATAAATTAGATTTCTCTCCAAATAATTCACCTTTACCGCCTGTCCAACCTCCTTGTCTTGGGCCATCTTCCCATGCTATACCTTTTTCCGTTGCAATCTGTACAGCAGTCTTTAATTCTTTATGGACAGTCTCCTGTGCTTTTTGAAAATCACCGCCATTTTTCTTATATTCTGCGTGTAATCTCTTTGATATAGAATTTTTAACAAATCTATATGATCCACCATAAACCTGTTGCAAAGGCGCGGCAATTCGCATACCAATCAGGAAAGCGGCAGCATCAACAAAATCTTTCTTTATTGGCGCTCTACGCTCACCTGTTTCCGGATCTCCAGCTATCATTGGCGCAAATCCACCGAAACCAATCACCTCACCAACAAATTTTGCTCCTTCTTCTGTAAGTTTTGCTCCCTTACCACGCGCAGCAGGTCTAATATATTTTGCAATACCGATACCTGTTTGTGCCATTGCACCAGTAACCATTCCAACTGCACCATGCGCAAGCGCATCAACAGCAACTTCATAAGGATCAACAAATCCTTTTTCCTGATATTGATCAGCTGAACTTCCAAGTCCGGTATATGTAAATAAAGCGCCTCCAAAATTTGCCATACTGTTAGCTGTCTTGTTAGTAGCCATACTTACAGCTCTTTTAGCAACTTCAGGATTATAGCCGAGCTTTATTAATTTATTTAGTGTAAGGCGACCAGTTGTACCTGATAAAATACTGGTAATTAGTTTCGTTGCTCCTGTTTTATTTAATGCCCATCTACCAAGGCCACCACCCCACCTAAATGAATAAGCATCAACTGGCATCGACAATGATAATACTGAAGAAGCTAATTGTTCAGCATCGCTGGGATCGTAAAAAGTAAGATCAGGTTCCCATCCAAACGCTATTTGAATCCCTTTCCCTGTAATGGAACTCGCCCAAGCGCCTGTGAAAATATCAGCTTGACCTACATCAACACCAAGAGCCTTTAATTTTTCCTCATAGTCTGATCGTGGGTTTTCTGATTTAGGATCATTCTGAATACCCCACGCCACAATCGTTTTCATTTCCTCCTCAAATTCGGGCGATAACGGATGTGGAACTATCCCATATTCACTTGCGCGTTCTTTTGTAATATTTAAATCTATAGCCTGTTCAGCTGCCCAATCTTTTTGTTCTTGGCGGTGTTCTTCTGTTTTGCCAGTATATAAAATTGTTAGATCACGGTGATCCCAAGTATCAGTCAGTCTATCGCCAATTGACGACCAAAGACTTTTGCCCTCCTCTGGCGGTGCGTTTGTGAGTGTATGTTTACGAACACCCTTAACATCGACCTTTTGCAGATCAAGAATACCAGCTTCAGGCTCTGGCTCATCACTTACACCTTTTTCATCCGGAACATAATTGGTATTAATTGAATCGGCTTTAAAACCTGATTCAGCGGCAAACACTGCTTTCATTGTAGATGCTTCCGGCCCTGCAAGAGAATCTATCATAGCAAGGTGTTCCGGGTTTGCGCCCATCATTTTTATGTAATCCTCGTTATTCCAATCTTTATACTTTGCATAGGAACCGTTCATATACGCTGCCCAATTCTTTATACCATTAGGGCTGTTGCCTGATTTATTTAATAGTATCTCATTTATCGCAAAGTCTATCTGTTCTTCCGGCAACGAATCTTTAAGGGGTTTGCCGTATCTTTCTTTAAATGTATCATTCCATACTTTATCATTAATCTGTGGGATGCCATGATCGGTAGAATGGATAACTTTTGATCCGGTGTCAATATCACTAAATCCTGCCTGTGCTATTTTTGGTTTAGATGAGTCAGATTCCTGTATTTCACCGGATAATATATTTTCAGCGCTGACTTTTACACTATCTTCTGGGTGAGCATAATAATGTCCATCATCAGAATTTTTATAAACTATATTTCCTAATTTCCTTTCAGCATCAGCTGTTTCTTGAAAAGTAGGATGACCAATGCCTTTTAATAGTCTGCCTGACTCCGGCACACGGCTGGGCCAATCCCCCTCCGCATTAGCCTTTATATTGTTGGCATACGCTTCTGCATAATCATAACCAGCGCCTTCAGGGTCAAATTCTTCAATAGGTAATACCCTGCCCTCCTCCAGCGCAGCGTCATAAGTGTCCCCTCCTAATATATCATCATTGGATTTATACTGTATCCTATCTCTATAATAAGGATATTTTTCAAGAAGATCATAGAAAAGAGTGCTGTCGTCTATAGCGTCCCACTGCGGATATTTAGATCGCACTCTCGAAAGAAACACCTCCGGAGTCATTAATCCATTACTCACTATATGTCCTTTAATCCTCTATACCAAGAGTATCAGTTGCAAAGAATTTGGGATATGTAAAACCGTATTTTTTATACCTGTCTAATTGATCTTCAATTATGCCAATCTGTTCTATGTACGCTTGTTTTTCTGGTAAAGTTAAATCATACCCGGAAATTCGTTTGCTTTTTGGTTTCATCTCTCCAACTGAAACTTCTGTACTCGGAGCCGCGCCCCATGCCGGCCCACCGGCTACATCGAAAGATTCATACACTTTTTCACCCCTGACCATAGCAGCCAACTTATTCTTCTCGCTCATTAGACTTGATATTGATGTTATATCTGCCCTTTCCAGTTTATCCGTAAACTGTTCATCGTACAATTCATACAACGATTGAGCAACTGAATGCTTTGTATTCTCTGGTAATTTATTCAAAGTTTCCATAGCAGTATATACATCCTGATGTTTTTGAATACCCTCAAGATAATCCTGCGCCGCATGAAAATTTCTACGATTTACTCTTTCCGTTTTTTCATCATCCCACTTCCACGCTTTCTTTCTTTCTAAAACTTTAGTAGGATGTAGTTCTTCCCAGCCTTCCTCTTTGTTGTCTTTAGCGGTTATATATTTATGCCAATCCTGTGCTTGCGGGCCGGCCCAAAATTCATCAGGCTGACCATCGCCATCGTGATCTTCGCCGTACGCACCTTGTAGATGTTCTTTTCGTAAAGCCTCTGATAATACCCTGCCCCAATGCTGTTGTCCTCCGCCACCTCCTACTGGTACTGTATATCCACCTGTGTACTCACTATACATGAAACTTTGCCCGCTTGTTCGATCAGTCCACGGCTTTGTTCTTTTCAGTGTATCTTCTCTATGCTCTTTCAGTGCTTGTGTCTTTTCCTGATCCGCAGCCAACTTTTCATAACCAAGCGCCTGCTGATTTTTAGCTGCCATCATATCGCCCAAAAATCCAAGTACAATCTCCGCCCCTCTGTAAGGCTTATCTAAATCTCTCTGTCTAAAATATGATCCGTATGATCTTGCCATTATACTCCCTCGTATGAAATTTCTTCTGTTTCTAATTGATATAATAAATCTTCAATGCCAGCCAATTCTATTCCTTTTGACTTCATTAAGTCTGCATAGTCTTTTGCTTGTGAAATATCAAGTCCTTCCATCTCTAAACCAAGTTGCGAACCGGATATATCCAATCCCTGCCGTTGAAGATCAGACTGTTCCTGTCTACCCTTCATCAGATCAGACATTGTAGCCTTTCTGCGCTCAACACCTCTTTCCTGACCACCGCTAAAAGCCAAACCGCCCGTTGCCCTTTGCACATCAGACTGACCACGAAAACTGTAGGCATCCCCTAAAAATTGTGTTAGAGCCTGTGATTCCTGCGCACCAACCTGCCCCCTCGCCACACCAAGCTGTTCCTGTTTTAAACCAATGCTCTCACGCCTTAATCCATATTCCTGTTCCTGTAGTTCTTCCTGTCCACTATAATAATCGGATATATCTCCCCTTCTTCCCTCAACATCTCCTCTATATTCCTGTAATGCTGCAATGCCTTTGTCTGCTTGTGCCTCTGCAGCTCGCGATTCAGGACTTCCTGCTTCAATATCACCAAATACTCCAAATTCACCTTCCGATGGATGCCATTTAGCACTACTCATAACTCTACCTCAATTTTCCATTGCACAACTTTCATATCTTTAAATAACCTCTCCCATGCCTTACCATCCCTTTTGGTCGAGAATTGTATTTTTTTACATTTCATACTTCGGGCTAACTCTTTCAATTCTTCCCAAGCCTCTTTAGTCTCTTCCGGATTTCCACAATAAGCTGTCCGAATCCATAATGTATCATCATAAACATCAAAATCTGCCCAACCATCATAATAAGCAGGCGCAAAAACGCACTCTGGTTCTTTTGACGTTATGTAGTCTTTTTCTGTGTCTTTAGACTTTTCTAAATAACGATCAATATTTTTAGTTATTACTTCTGGTGCTGATTTTAAATATTGTTCGATACTCATTATCTTATTCCAACCCTTCGTCTGTATTTACCGAGAGGTGTGCCAGCAAGAGGATCCGTACCACCACCAGCACCCATAAGACCACCACCGATACTTAAAGCTGCCGGTATAGCCGCAGCCCATCCAACAGGATTCCAGAAATTAGTCATTGCAACCAATCCGGCAACACCACCAGCAGTCTGTACTGCGCCACCTACTCGTGCTGTTCCATCTTTACTCTGCATTTTCTTTACTCCCATTGCAACGGAACCAGCATAACCCAAACCTTTACCAACCGTTCCTGCTTTACCTAATGCTTCTTTTAACCCACCTTTACCGGCTTCACCAGCTCCAGCTTTTGCAACCTCACCAGCTACAGGCTCTATCCCGGCAGCAGCTTCTGCGCTTAATTTAGTAACATCAGTACCATAGGACAAATTCTTCGCCTGCGTTATCTCACCAATGCTGACTTGAGGATCAACCACGCCCACAGGCTTCTTTCCTCCGATAAGTTTATCAATTGTTCCCAATGATTTTTCTGCTGCTTCTGTTGCTTTAGGTGATTTGCTCAATAATTTAGCAGGGTCTAATGGTTTAAAGCTTTCCGTTGCTTCGAGTGACTTTCTTCCAGCAACTATTTTTTTAACACCAGCCACATCTTTTCCTATTTCTTTTAGACTTTCCGACTGGCTCTCTGGCAGTTCAGAAGTCACTTTAGACATTTCCTGTTCCGCCATTTTTTGTACTCTCGGTTCATCCTTCGCTATTTCCGCTAATCGCGCATCACGTTCGCGTTTATCTGCGCCCAAAATGCCTCTAAATCCTGCTTTCTGTCTTTCGCCAAAAGACACCCCGGGAATATCCTTTATATCCCCACCTTCACTAATATGCGCTGCAATCTTTTTACGTCCTTCAGCGCGAAACGCTCCTCCAACAGAAGGCTTGGTGGAATATTCCCAAAAAGTAAGATTAGGATTCGCATACTTTGCTTCCATATATCCGCGCAACATCTGGTCATATTCAAATCCTGCCTTCGCACCAGCCTTTGTCACGTCACCAACTCGTTTTTCCTGTGCTTCCCGTTCCGCTATCGCATCATCAATCAGCATCCGTTGGCGTTCAGCAAATGATTGAAAGCTCGGTGCAATCGGATCGGGATATGGTGCATAATTTCCGTTTGCCATTATAGTTTTCCTATTATTTCGTTTATTTTGGTGGCTAATGTTGAAAGGTCGTCAGTAGTAGTATTACTCACAGAAGTATCAAGTATATCTCCGTTTGCTGATCCACTTGTGTTGTCAACTATTTTTGTTATACCGGTACGCCCTTCTTCAGCCATCCTTGTATTATATAACTTGTTTCTAAACTTTATATACAGAAACATACCTTGACCGGGGAGATAGCGGAAAACAATATCTCCATCTTCCAACTCCATCATGCTCGGATAACCAATCTCAACACTTATTTTCTTTTGTGATGAATTTTTAATGTTCATAACATCCCGGTATAAATCTTCTGGATCATCAATCTTGGCTGGATCAAAACCGCTTTGTTCAAGTCCCGGCATTATGTAGTCTCCTTAAATAACGGCCTGTATTCAAATATTATTTCTTCAATTTCCATGTAAGTGGTAACACCGGTGTGTATTATATCAAGCTGTACACTACTGCATTTCACCGGTGTTGTAATCTCGAACCGGGCCTGATCTGAACATAATCTACTTATGTCTTTATTGTCACTTGCCGCTTCTATTGTTGTATCAAGCGCCCCTCTTAGTACCTTTATTTCGGTAGATGATTTTATTTCCAAAACCTTCATTATTTCAGCTTCGTCCTCGATGATAATATAGTCACCAACATTCAATTCATAAGTATTGTCAAGTGTAAAAGTATCTGTTGTAGCCAAGGCGGCAACACCAGAACCTTCGTTCGTTTCAACAACAGTTCCTACATTCTTCAAATATTTAAAAGTTGAAGCAAGTACAGAGACGGTTGACGCATCTTTGTAAATTGTATTAAATTGAGAGAACTGCTTATTACCATCTGTGGCATATCGTACTCTTGTAACAGCACTGCTAACCTCATCTGTAGTTTTATAGGTAATATAAACATTATACAGCTTTACTTTCTTATTTGGCGGTGCCAACTGAAAATCTTTTGTTGTAATGTGTCCGTTAGCCTGTCGCGTTCCCTCATCTTTGAATGTATAAAAAGTCCCATAAGAAGCATACATCAATTCTCCGTCCCACCGCTGAACCATATTGCTTCTGCCATGTACACCATTATCTGTCAATGCGTATGATTGGTATCTCCACGATCCAGTTTTGAAATCGTACACATAAGCGTTGGTATATGTTGTCTCATCCGCGTTTCCATCCACCACAAGAACTTTGCCCGGCTGACTATATCCAATACTTACCGGAGTATCCACCCCTTCATTAATAAAACCGCGCCATTCCTCTGCGCCTATCAACCGATCTCCTCTTTTATTGACCATTAAATCAATAATTGTTCTGCCGTTATACAGATAACAGCCATGCCGGTTTACCCAAACAACGCCATAATCTGTTTTTGTGACCGATGATTTAGTTGGCACTCCTTTGCCTTTATATGTTGCCTCTAAATATTCAACATCTTGGGCAATATTAATTATATAAAGCGTATTTTTTTTGAACTGCAATATTCGATCAGCATATTCTTCAAGGCGTACAATATCGTCACCATCTCGGATAGCAACATCTATTTTAGACTTTAGAGGCAGTAAATCAAATTTATTAACAACCGATTTTATCATAGTGTCACCCATACGCACTTCTGTACCATCAGGGTAACTAACAAACAAATTCCCAACATACAACCGGCGATTTGCAATAACAGAAGTTTTATATCTCATCATTGTAACTTCTTCATCTTCAGGTACACCGGTTTCAATCTCATAGGTGGATCGTTTATGTGGTCGGATTAAATATGCTTTAGACAAATAAAATATATGCTGTGTTCCAGATGTCTCATAAGTTGCTGATTCAACATGGCCGCTTTCGTAAGCTGTAACTTCTCCATTAATAAAATCACAGAAACATTGCGGATACCATTCAGATCGGTCACTACTCGCCGGTGCTTTTATTTCACGCATATATACCTTGCATCCGGTAACACGCTTTCGCCAGTTATTAGAACTTGTGGCATGATCGTTGTCGTAATTTATAAACACTGCCAATTCAGGAGCTTTACCAGAAGCAAACGTAACTTCCCCAGCTCCCCCAAGTGTTTCATTTGTGCATTTACGAATAAGACTTTCCTGCCTGTTATCTTTATCATACAATAAACTGACACCTATTTCCCAATCTGTATCCCAACCGTAAGCACCTGTAAGAGTGTCATCTACCACTCCAACGTGGACTTCGTTGCCAGATAGTGCATGATCAGCCCAACTCGAACCACCAGCAGTCGATAGACTAATTGACGTTACCTCAAACGTCATAGTCCCCGTCACACCCGACGCTGGGTATGTTAATGTTGATAAAATCCCGTTTGTTGTACCGTCAACCCCAATATCCCAACTCCCAGTCCAAGTCTTTGTCAGTGTTGCACTCCCGCGACCACTCATACTCCATGTATGGTGATTAGAACCATCATAAGTCGAACCGCTATCCACTGATTCTCCAATCTTTAATGTAACACCGCTGTACGCACCTGAACCACCCATCTCATCAGTAACCTCAATAGTAGCTTCTATCATTGTGATAACAGGTGTCGCACCAAGATCGCCATCCATATCATTTTCGTGAGTAAAATCGGTATCAGTTCCGGCAGATATACGCAATAAACCGGGATCATAAGTGTGCGTATTCCCCGGTGTGGCTCCAATTGCTTCACCATCTTTAAAGGTTGCCGCATCCGGCATCCCTATTTCAGATTCCTCCGGATACCATTCCGCCGCAACGCTGTCTGTCTGGCTTGTGTTTATAAATAAATCCCGGTCTATATATCCCCACCATTTATTACTATGCCCGGAATAATAAAAATTACTGCTCGTAGTCCTTAACGCACCATCAACATAAGCATAGTCTACTATAGTACTATTATCGTCTGATGGAGATGGCTCATCTGCCGGAGCTATCCATCCCGGCTGACCTCCTTTAACAAGATCATAAACCGTAGAGCCGTATGTTCCAGCCGATGTGTCCTCTTCAATTGTTAAAGATGTATTGTCTGGGACAGTCTTTACAGCGTGAATCGTATTATTAAGCAGATCGCCCATCGTATTTTCAAGTCCTGAAAAGCGTACATAACTTGAAGTTGTTAGTGCGTGCGCACTATTGGTAGTAACATCCCCATCGCTGGCAGCTGTCACATTATCAATCATTTCATATCCACCATTATAACGACCAAAGATATTCACATTGTTTGAACCCTGATGATCAGCATTGGCAATCCAGTTTTCACCCTCAATGTATGCTGTATGATATTGGTTACCGTTGTAGTGGCGGTCTGTAGAAAATGAAAATAGATTGTGTCCGGGACGCTGATTTGATGCAAAGGTAGCAGGATATGGTTCAATTTCATCCGCAGTCGCGAGTACGCCAATACCGGCTGTCCTTAATGATCCTCTTTCACTAACAGCAAAATTATCCAGTTTAACAAATTCATTATCTGCTATTGTACGCTGATTGCCAAATGTATTTAAACCGCCAGAAAAATCGTTTATAGTTTTTGTTAACTTCGGCATATCAGGCCTTTGCAATCACATATTCGATTGTAGAATCAGATGATACCCTGACAACTCCAATCTTGTCAATTGTAAGATTTGTGCTATAACCTTTAAATTGAATGCTTCCTGCGGCTGGCAGTTTAAATGGATATGTTGGCGATCCAGCACCATACTCCAGCGTTATTTTGACAGCATTGCTCCCGGTATTCTTAATATAGCAGAAAGCCATTGTGCTGGAATCGCTTGATAACTGAACGACTGCACTGGAAATAGCAACATCACCACTTCCTATGTCCCAATCCGAAGCCGTAGTATTCCAAACCTCATCAAAATCTTCCCAAGCTGTCCTTGTTAATACGGACATGGATGTCCAGCCATCTCCCCATTGGGTACTGTTCACATCAATATATCCATTTCCACCGAGAGATTTATTAACGCTTGTATGTGTTTTATTATACTGATATGCGGCTTTGGAAAGGTCATATTCTTCAAGACTACCAGTAGTTGCCGCTTGTTGGGCTTCGATCTTTGCGATCACCTGTGTTGCAAACTGTATTTTTCTGTCGTTAGCCATTATGTTATCGTTAAATATTGTACTGTTGATGTTCCAGTGGTATCAAACTTAATATCTGCCGCAGAACTGTCTACATAAGATGCAAACGCCTCACCAGAGGATAAAGAAACCAAATAATTACTGCCACCGTCAAGCGAAAGTTTTATATCATCGCCTGATACACATTTTAAATAAAAGAAATCAAAGCCAGTTTCCAAATCTACTGGAAAACTTGAAGTGGAATCTTCATAGACCACCGTATTGCCCATTTCTCCAGCCAACACGGCACTGCCTGACAGTTTACGTCCGCAATCACTGTCAAGGTACCATCTTGCGCCTGTAGAGTCCTTTTCCTGTGGTACGCAAAAGTTTCTAAATGTTACAGTAACATCATTCGTTGCCATTAGCTTTGAGCCACCTGTCCCTGCGGTACTTGATATTGTGCAAAACGCATTGGCAGTGTCTGCAAGCCTCTTTCATATTCAGCTTTCAACTGATCATACTGGCGCTGGTATTGGTTGAATTTCAATGTGTTCTCCTGTATTTCCTTTGAAACTTCAGCTTGGTAAGCCTGCATTTCTGCAGTGTATTTTGCCAGTTTACTGTTATTTTCATTTATTACCGCTTGAGAAGCCTGTGTTGCATTTTGTATATCATTCTGATATTTTGTAAGAGAAGAAGAATCATTTAACTGCTTTTCCTGAACTTCTTTACTGACTTCAGCTTGATATTCCGCTACTTCCTGTGAAAACTTGTTTATTCTTGCAGAATATTCCTGTATATCTTTTTCCAGTGTTTTTGCATTGTTTTCTATTTGGGCCTGTATATCATTAGCCTTATTCTGTATATCCGCCTGTAAAGCCATGTCCGCTTCTTTCTGCGCATCAGCAGAATCAATGTCAGCTTGCTTTAATACTTCCTGTATCTCAATCTGCGCCTGTTGCTGAACCCTTGTAGATGCTACCTGAAGGTTCTGTATCTCTTCCTGTAGGGTAGATTGATACTTGGCATTTAGTTCATTAAACTCATTCAACTGGTTTTGAATATCACTCTGATACTTTTGTATCTTTTGTGTTTCTGTTGCTGACCACGCTTGAAAATGATTACCAAGCTCAATCTGATAACGAGATATATTTTGCTGATATTGCTGCACTTCTTTGTTCACGCGACTCTGGTAGTCCTCCATTTCTGCCCGGTACTTGTTTATCAAATCACTGTTACTACCTATAATGGCCTGCATATCCTGTATTGCTTCCTGTACCTGATGTTCCTGACTCCTATCTGCATTTCTTAAAGCTGTCTGAAGATCAATATCAGCCTGTTTTAAATGTTTATTGTTCTGGTGCTGTGCTTCTTGAAACTTGGTATTCAATTCACCTTGATACTGTGCATTTTCTTCGTTAAATAGATTCAAACTATCCTGCATCGCTTGAACGTGCTGTTGCAGTATATTAGCCGATTCAGCCTGATATATCTGAATTTTTTTATTTGTACTCCCCTGCCAAGTCTGCACTTCCTTATTAATGTCAACCTGATACTTCTTTACATCTTCCGAAAAACGATTCATTGTTTGCACATAATCCTGTGTAGTCGCCTGCATTGACAGATCGCCTTCTTTTATATATTCTGTAGCATTGATTTGAGCCTGTTGAATCGCCTTTTGGAGTTCAGCCTGATATTCTGCATTGTCCTCATTGAACTCTTGCAGTGAATCCTGTTGTTCTGCCTGATACTTTTGAATCTTCTGTGCCTGTTCTGCTGCCCAATTCTGCGCCGAAGTAGACAATTCTAACTGATACAAAGCCAACTTCTGCTGATATTCCTGTACTTCCTTTGTCACTTCAGCCTGATACTCATCCACCTGCGCACGATACAAGGCAACTTCCTGTGAATAATCCTGTATTGCTGCTTCAAGTGTCTTGGCGGCGTTCTGTACATTAACATTGGTAGATTGACGCATTTTCTCAATAGAAGCCTGCGTTGATAATTGCATTTTAGACATAGCCGCCGCAGTAGATTGTTGCATCTTTGCAGTAGCCGCCGCAGTTGAATGTTGCATTTTAGATACCGAAGCCCCTGTAGACTCCCGCATCTTGGCTATTGAAGCAGAAGTAGACTGCTGCATCTTTGCTATTTTAGCGCTTGTTAAACTGCTTACACCAGCACCTTTGATAGTTGTATCAGCTTGGTGAGTTGCTATTGCCGCCTGTGTTAAACTTGCAATAGAAGCATTGTTCGTTGAAACATCATTTGCCGCATTAGCTATGGACGCTCTTGTGGCATCACCAGCTGTAGCAATTGATGCTTGTGTGGATTGTCTTGCATCTTCAATTGTGGCCTGCATTGCCGCTGACGCATCCTGCACTTCTGCCTGAAACGCATCAATAAAAGCTCTAATTTTCTGTAATTGGGCTTGTGCGAGTTCAACATCTTCCTCGTCCTCGATATATTCACCAACTATATTAAACCACTGCGACCAATTATCAAATTCAGCATCAGCTCCTACCGTCACATCAGCATCATTATCCATTTCTGTCAACCCTCCGGTAGCAGTAGTAATTGTCGGCGTTGCATAAGCAGAGTCAGAGGAAGCTGTTGAGCTTGTACCAGCGGCATCCGTAGGTGCTTCTGTATCTGTTACGCCAGTAGCACTCCCCGACATTGCTGTATCTGTTTCACCAGTATACGCATCAACGGCAGTTGTTATAGAGTCAACCGCACCTGTTAAGCCATCTACCGCACCAGCAATCGAATCCTGTGCAACGACTATTGAATCTACAGCACCCGTAATAGCATCGCCAACTGATGCGTTAGAATAAGTTATGCTCGGTGTTCCCGGCGTATCAGGTGGTACGGCAGTTACTGATAATACTCCCGGGTCAGTTTCTGACAAACCACTTGTATATCCGCTGTAAGATGTCAAGCCAACAGGAACAATAGGTGCTGTATATACAGGCGGTGTTGCTGAAAAAATAATTGAAGATGTTGATACGCCTGAAGAAGATATGGAAGGCGCAATAGGTAACGATGGTGCTGTTGTTATCGTTGTACAATCCGGTATTGCCGGAATCTCACTTATTGCCTTGAATTGCTGACCGGCAGAGGTGCCAAAATCAATAATACCACCACTATTATAAGCCGGCAACGTTGCGTCGGTTGCTACTTGAACGGCGGACGTTACAACAGCAACAGAATTAACATCTGATATACCGCTATAACTTACGGTTGTTAATAAAGGACTTGCAGGTGGAACCGCATCTATGCTCAACGAACTTGGGTCTGTTGGTGAC